>NZ_JBXGSI010000023.1:0-86913 GCF_056790315.1 Sphingobium sp. VMM | reverse complement strand
ACTACTTCAAGCCGTCGCCAACCCATACATCAAAATCCTCTAAGGCCGTTTTCCGCCCGGCTGGCTGCGCTGGGCTTCGGTCAGGCTCTGGAGAGCGCGGCCTTGCATGTCGATTTGGCGCTGTTCGGAATAGCTGAGGCCATCGCGGGCGCTGCGATCGGCCTGGGCGTCGGCGCGGTCGGCCTCGCGGCGGAGCGCGCGGGCCTGTTTCTTGCTGAGCGTGCCGCTCTTGCGTCCGTCGCGTATGTCCTGACGCGCGCGATCCAGTTCATAGTCGCCCGAGGGGCGAGGCTCGACCCGGACATTGACCGGGCCGAGCGGTGCGGTCGGCTCTGTCTTGGGCGCGATTTGCGCGGGCAGCGCGGCGGGCAGGGCGAGGGCGGTCAGAAACAGGCTGGGCAGGGCAAGGGGGATGCGCATGGCGTTGCTCCTACAGGACGGGGCACGGTCGGTTCCCGGCGCTGAACCCGCGCTGAACCTTCAGCCGATGATGTGCGGCACGAAGCGCGCGGCATTGCCGGTGATCGGCCCATCCTCGCGAATGCCCATGCCGGCCGGGTCGCCATCCACCACCCAACTGCCCAGCACCGGCCGCCGGTCGCCCGCGCCGGGCAGGGTATAGAGCCGCTGGTAGATGAAGCCTTCCTCGCCATAGTCGCCGCCGCTCTGGGCGACCGTTTCGCCATCTTGGACGAGGCGGATATTGGCGCCCTCGCGCGACAGCAGCGGTTTCACCACATGGTCGCCCGTCATGGCGACGCGGCTGGCCTCCAGCAAATTGGGGTGGCCGGGGAACAGATCCCACAGGATCGGCAGGATCGCCTTGTTGCTCCAGATCATCTTCCAGATCGGCTCGATCCACAGGGTGGAGGACAGGCTTTCCACCACTTCCCGGCCAAAGGGTTCGTGGACGATCCATTCCCAGGGATAGAGGTGGAACAGGGCGTCGATCGGCCGATTGTCGAGATCGACGAAGCGGCGGCGCTGATGGTCCCATCCCAGTTGCGGGGTCTGGATCAACTGGGTGTCGATGCCCGCTTCGCGCGCCGTGTCGGCCATATAGGCGACGGTCACGGCATCCTCGCCCATATTGCCGTCGACATAGGTGAGGTGCAGCATCGACGTGCCACGCGGCGGGGCGATGGCGCGCCAGCGGTCGACCAGCCGCTCGTGCAGGCTGTTAAACTGGTCGGCGGCGGGAAAGACGGCCTCCTTCCAGTCCCACTGGATCACCGATGCTTCCAGTAGGCTGGTCGGCGTGTCGCAGTTAAACTCGAACAATTTGGGCGGACCGCTGCCGTCATAGCCGAGGTCAAAGCGGCCATAGTTGAGCGCGGCCGGCTCGCCGTCCCACGCCTCGCGGATCGCCTGATGACAGAAATCGGGAATGCCGAAGCTGCCGAGCAGATCCTGATCCAGCACATGCTGGCCGGCGGCGAGGAACAGGCGATAGAGTTCGGCGGTCGCCTGCTCGATCTCCGCGATCTCGTCCGGGCTGAAGCGATAGCAGGCGCTTTCATCCCAATAGGGCTGGGCATCGGCGCCATGCCAGACCAGGCCCAGATGCTCGACGCGGGCCTGCCAGTGCGGGCGCGGCGTGCAGGCGATCCGTTCCATCAGCTGTGGCCGCTGCGCCCCGACAGGCCAAGGCCGCCGCGCGTCACATTGGCCGAGGATGCCGGGCTGTAGCTATGGCCATAGGAAGGCGCGATCGATCCGCCGCTCACCCGTTCGCCCACGCGCGCGACTGCGCTGCCCCGGCCCAGATAATACCAGCCATGACCGCCACCGCTGCCGCCCCAGCTGCAATTGCGGTCCTCGACCCGGCGCTCCTGCGCGTCGCGGCACACACGCACGTCGCGGTCGGCCGTGTCGGGGCTGCGCGAGCAGCCGGTGGCGAGCAGGGCCGCCGCCATGGCCGATGTGATCGGCAACATGCGCCGGTCGAATTTCTGGGTCATGATCCCCCTTATAGCCCCGAAGATGAAAGGCCGGCGACAGCGTCCCCATGCTGTCGCCGGCCTTGACGATGCTTATTTGCCCGCGCGGTCCTTGTCGCGGATGGCGCGGAATTCGTCGCCATCGACCCAGTTGGGCCAGTCGGTGGTGTTGGCGAGCGCGCGGCCGACATCATAATAGAGCTTCAGGTCGGCGGCGACGCCGGTCCAGTCCCAGTTGGGATCATATTCGTCCTTGGGGCCGTGATAACGGTGCTCGGTATAATCCTCGGCTGCGGCCATGCCGGCGGCGGTGCCGCCCTTCACCAGATCCTCGCCGCCCTCGAAATAGAGCATCGGCAGGCCATGCTTGGCGAAGCTGAAATGGTCGGAACGGTAATAATAGCCCTTTTCCGGGGTCGGTTCGAGCGTCGCGACGCGGCCCTGCGCACCCAGCGCGCGGTCGAGATAGGCGTCGAGCTGCGACTTGCCCTTGCCGATGACGACGACATTCTTGGCGAGGCCCGCGACGCTCAAGGCATCCATGTTGACGCCGCCGACGGTCTTGCTGAACGGGAAGACCGGGTTGTCGCCATAATAGGCCGAACCCAGCAGGCCCGATTCCTCACCGGTGACGGCCAGGAACACCTGGCTGCGGTCGGACGGGCCGGCCTTCACATTGGCCTGGGCCAGCGCGACCAGCGCGGCGGTGCCAGTGGCATTGTCGACCGCGCCGTTGCAGATATCGTCGCCGTCGGGCGCGGCCTGGCAATGGCCCAGATGATCCCAATGGGCGCTGTAAAGCACATATTCGTCGGGCCTGGTCTTGCCCGGCAGCAGGGCGACGACATTCTTCGACGCATGCTTGCGCAGGTCATTGTCGAACGAGACATTGGCCTTGATCGCGCCCAGCGGCACGGCCTTGAAGCCCTTCTGCTTGGCGGCGGCCATCTGCTGATCGAGGTTGAGGCCGGCGTCGGCGAACAGGGCGGCGGCCTTGTCCTTCTGGATCCAGCCGATCGCGGCCGACTGGTCGGCATTGCCGCCCGGATTGTCGGCGACATGCTGTGACCCGGTCCAGCTCGACTGGACGACGTTCCAGCCATAGGCGGCCGGTTCGGTGTCGTGGATGATGATCGCGGCGGCGGCGCCCTGGCGCGCGGCTTCCTCGAACTTATAGGTCCAGCGGCCATAATAGGTCATGGCGCGGCCATTGAACGGACCGGTCAGGCCCGGCGTCTGATAATCCGGGTCATTGACCAGGATCAGCACCGTCTTGCCCTTCACGTCCAGGCCGGCATAGTCGTTCCACCCCTTTTCCGGGGCGTTGATGCCATAGCCCACGAACACGACCGGGCTGTCCTTTACCTCGATCCGGGGCTGGGTGGTGCGATAGGTGCCGATCACCATCTCGGGACCATAGGCGGCGGTGATCGGGGCCTTGCCACCGGTGAAGCTCAAGGCGGAGACGTTCTTGGCGGTGATCTCGACCAGCGGCACGTCCTGGAACCAGCTGCCCTTGTTACCGGGCTTGAGGCCCAGCTTCTCGAACTCGGCGGTCAGCAGCGCCAGCGTCTTCTCCTCGCCCACGGTGCCGGGCGCGCGGCCCTCGTAAGCGTCGGACGAAAGCTCCTTCACCAGCCGCTTCATCATGTCGATCGAGGGGGCGGCGTCGCTCTTGGCGGCCGGGGCGGCCAGCGCGACGGCGGGCGTCAGGGCGGGAGCGGAAAGGGCGAGAACGGCGGCGATCGCCGCGACGGAGCTGCGCATGGAAGGAACCCTTGTCTTTATGGAATGCGCCTGATGCCACTGCGATGGGCCGAGGGCAAGAAATGCCGATTGTCACATTTGTCGCACTTGGTTAGCAATCGGGCCGGGGAATTTTGGGGGAGCGTTTTTCCAGAATGAATTATGTTGCAAGCACGGTGCGCCTGGGCGCGCTGATGGGTTTCTGTTCGCTGTCGGCCATCGCCCATGCCGAGCCGGATGCGCTGGCCAAGGCCTTTGGCGCGCGCGAAACTGTGATTTCGGCCAGCCTGTCGCCGGACGGGCAGAAGATTGCGCTGGTCACGGCTGGCGCAGGGCGAACGACCCGCACCTATGTGCTCAATGCGCAGGAAGGTGCGGAACCCAAGGTGGTCGCCGGCGCGAGCGGGAAGCCGGAATATCTGTATCGTTGCAACTGGGCTTCGAACGATCGGCTGGCCTGCACCATCGGCGGAGAAAGCCGAGTCGGCGACGATGTCTATGGCTTCAGCAGCATCTTCGCGGTCGATGCAGCCGGCGGCAATGTTCGCCCGCTCAGCAAGCGGCATGGTGAAAATGCCTTAGATTTCGACCTGCGCGGCGGCGAGATCATCGACCTGACGGCGGGTGAGGAAGGATCGGTGCTGATGACCCGATCCTATGTCCCCGAAGCAAAGGTTGGCAGCCTGATTGATCAGAAGCTGCAGGGGCTTGGCGTCGATCGTGTCGATACCCGCACCGGTGGAACCAAGCGCATCGAACAGCCTCAGCCGTTGGCCTTTGATTATATATCGGACGGTCGTGGCGCCGTTCGGGTCATTGGCCTCCAGGAGAATAAGGGGTCGGGTTATGCCAAGGGCACATTCCGTTATCTCTATCGTTCCAAGGGCAAGAATGATTGGAGTAGCCTGAGTGTTTATGACATGCGCGATCGCACCGGTTTTGTCCCCTTCGCCGTCGATGCGGACAAGGATATTGCCTATGGCCTGGAGCAGGTTGATGGTCGGCAGGCGCTCGTCAGTATCGCGCTCAACCCAGGCCTCGAGAAAAAGGTCGTATATGCCCATCCGAACGTCGATGTTACCAGTCTGGTGCAGGTCGGCCGCGATCGCCACGTGGTTGGGGCGGGGTTCAGTGAGGATCATGGCGAGGTCGTCTATTTCGACGAGCAGGTGAAGGCTCTGGTGGCGTCGCTCGGCAAGGCGCTGGGCGGCAAGGCGGTCTATATTGGCGACATGAGCCAGGATCGGCAGCGCGTTCTGGTCTGGGCCGGCAGCGATACTGATCCGGGCCAATATTATCTGTTCGATCGCACCGCCAAGAAATTGTCGCCGGTGATGCCCGATCGCCCGGAACTGGCAGGGCAGACCTTGGCTCAGATGAAGTCGATTTCCTACAAGGCGTCGGACGGCACGGTCATCCCCGCCTATCTGACCCTGCCGCCGGGCAAGGATAGCGCGAAAGGGCTGCCGGCGATCGTGATGCCGCATGGCGGGCCGGAATCGCGTGATGAATGGGGCTTCGACTGGCTCTCGCAATATTATGCCGCGCGTGGCTTTGCCGTGATCCAGCCGCAGTTTCGCGGGTCGGCCGGTTTCGGCGAGCAATGGCTTATGCAAAATGGCTATCGGTCCTGGCGGACGGCGATCGGCGATATCGTCGATGCTGGGCGTTGGCTGGTGGCGGAGGGGATCGCCGATCCCGTGAAGCTGACCATCGCGGGCTGGTCCTATGGTGGCTATGCGGCGCTGCAGGCGCAGGCGATCGATCCCCAATTGTTCAAGGCGGTGGTAGCGATCGCGCCGGTGACCGACTTTGCCGACCGTATCCGCCGGTCGCAATATAACGCCGATTATCTGTTGCAGCAGCAGCGCATGGGCACCGGCAGCGATGCAGCGGACGCATCGCCGATCAACCATGCCGCTGAATTCCGTGCGCCGGTATTGATGTTCCATGGGACCGACGATGGCAATGTCGACATCAGCCAGGCGCGTGCGATGCAGTCCAAGCTGGAAGGTGCGGGCAAGCGCAGCCGGCTGGTCGTCTATGACGGCCTGACCCACGGGCTGAACGACAGCGATGCGCGGGCCGACATGCTTCAGCAGAGTGCAGATTTCCTGTTGCAGGCGGGGAAATAGGTAGAGGAAAAGGGAGGCTTCGAGCCTCCCTTTTTTTGGCCTGTGGCCATGCGAGGCGAGGGGCAGGAAAATGGCCAAGGAAAAAGGCCAAAAGAAAAGGGCGGTCCCTTGCGGGGCCGCCCTTCTCCAATTTCTGTCCGGAAGGACCGATTAGCGCGAATAGAATTCGACGACCAGATTCGGTTCCATCTTCACCGGGTAGGGCACTTCGTCCAGCGTCGGAACGCGGACATAGGTGACCTTGGTGGCGCCGTCGGGGGCGACATAGTCGGGGATGTCACGCTCGGGCAGGCTCTGCGCTTCGAGAACCAGCGCCATTTCCTGCGCCTTCTTGCCCAGGGTGATTTCGTCGCCCGGCTTCACCAGACGCGAGGCGATGTTGCACTTCACGCCGTTCACATAGATGTGGCCGTGCGAAACGATCTGACGCGCCGAGAAGATGGTCGGCGCGAACTTGGCGCGGTACACGACGGCGTCCAGGCGGCGCTCCAGCAGACCGATCAGGTTCTGGCCGGTGTCGCCCTTCATGCGGCTGGCTTCGAAATAGTTCTTCTTGAACTGCTTCTCGGTGATGTCGCCGTAATAGCCCTTCAGCTTCTGCTTGGCGCGCAGCTGGATGCCGTAGTCCGACATCTTGCCCTTGCGGCGCTGGCCGTGCTGACCGGGGCCATATTCGCGCTTGTTGACCGGGCTCTTCGGGCGACCCCAGATGTTCTCGCCCATGCGACGGTCGAGCTTGTACTTGGCGCTAGAGCGCTTCGACATACCTAATTCCTTACAACTGCATACTACGTTATCCGCCCTCCGGATCCGATGAACCGAGGTCCGCAGCAAGCGGAGGACGAAGGCTTCCCGGTCATCGCCTGTTTCCATATTTCAGGGACAGGGCCGCCGCTTCACCGGGATGCGGGGCCAATCGCGAAGGCGCGCCTATGAAGAAGGTCGGTTCTTATGTCAAGCGCAGACATCTGTCGGCACTGGGGCCTCGACAGCCGGCGGAGCGCGGCCTAATCCGGCGGCCATGAAGCCCGAAGACTATACCAGCATGACCGAGGTGCGCGCCGGTGTCGACGCCCTCGACCGCCAGCTCGTCGCCCTGCTTGACCAGCGTTTTGCTCATATGCGCGCCGCCGCCCGCATCAAGCCTGATCGTGGCGCCGTGCGCGACGAGGCGCGCAAGCGCCAGGTGATCGACAATGCCCGCGCGGAGGCCGAGCGCCTGGGCGCGCCCGGCGACGTGATCGCGGACCTGTGGGAGCAGCTGGTTGAAGCCTCGATCGCCTATGAGATGGCCGAGTTCGACCGGACGCGCGGCTAAGAGGTCAGCGCTCGCGCGGTCGGTTGAGGTGCGACAGCACGCCGCGGAGCGTGCGCACCTCCAGATGGTTCCAGCCCGGCTTGGTAAGCAGGTTGCGCAGCGTCAGCTTGGTCGCGGGTGCGCGGTCGGGCGGGAAGAAATAGCCGACCTTCTCCAACAGCGTGTTCAGCTGCAGGATCATGCCTTCCAGCTCCTCCTGCGGCGCGGGCTCGCCCAGCTCGGTCACGGTCGGCTGTGTCAGATTGGCTTGCTTGGACCATTCATAGGCGCACAGGATCACCGCCTGGGCGAGGTTCAGCGAGCCGAATTCCGGATTGATCGGCACGGTCAGGATCTTGCGGGCGAGCGCGACATCCTCGGTCTCCAGCCCCGACCGTTCCGGCCCGAACACATAGGCGCAGCGGCCCTGCGCGGCATGGATTTCCTGCGCGGCTTCCTCGGGTGTGACCACCGGCTTGGTGACGCCGCGCTTGCGCACGGTGGTGGCATAGACATGGGCGCAGTCGGCGACCGCATCGGCCAGCGTCTCATAGACCTGTGCCTTGTCCAGGATGAAGTCCGCGCCAGCCGCCGCCGGACCGGCATCGGGATTGGGCCAGCCGTCGCGCGGGGAAACAAGCCGCATCTCGGTCAGCCCGAAATTCAGCATTGCGCGCGCCGCCTTGCCAATATTCTCGCCCAGTTGCGGGCGGACCAGGACGATGACGGGGGGGAGGGGGGAGGTGTCAGTCATATTTCCGTTCGTCCTGAGTAGGGGCTGAGCCGCCTCCGCTTCCGTTCGGTTCGAGCCAGGGTCGAGCGAAGCCGAGACCCGTGGTCGAGAACGCGCAGCATCCGAGACCGCTTTCCAATCTCCCCTTATCAGGGCTTCCTTCTTCTTGCGGGACCAGTCCTTGATCTGATGTTCGCGCTCCAGGGCGTCAATCCGATCAGGAAATGTCTCGCTGAAAACCAATTCGACCGGACGTCGGTCGTGCGTGTAGCCGGCAATGGCGCCGCTTTGATGCTGGGCTATCCGGCGCTCCAGGTCATCGGTGTGACCGGTATAATAGCTCCCGTCGGAGCAGCGCAGGATATAGACCCAGAAACTCATTGCGCGCGCGGTTCTCGACAAGCTCGAACCGAACGGACCTTGGTCCTGCGGGCGAGAGTGATTTTACTCACTCCCGACCTCCTTCACCGTGCTGGCGAAATCCTCGAAGTCGCGGGCGTCGGTGAAGTCCTTGTAGACGCTGGCGAAGCGGATATAGGCGACGCTGTCGAGGCGTTTCAGCCCTTCCATCACCATCTCGCCGATCGATCGCGCCGGGATCTCGCTTTCGCCGCTGGTTTCCAGCTGGCGCTGGATGCCCGAAATCAGCTTCTCGATCCGGCTCGGGTCGATCGGCCGCTTGCGGCAGGCGATGCCGATGGAGCGGGCCAGCTTGTCGCGCTCGAACGCTTCCTTGCGGCCTTCGCTCTTCACCACCCAGATGTCGCGCAACTGGATGCGCTCGAAGGTGGTGAAGCGCGCGCCGCAGGCTTCGCACTGCCGGCGACGGCGAATGGCATTGCCATCCTCCGTCGGCCGGCTGTCCTTCACCTGGCTGTCCTCATGGGCGCAGAAAGGGCAGCGCAAGCGGGCTTACCCCTGATAGATGGGGAAGCGGGCGCAGAGCGCGGCGACACGTTCGCGGACGCTGGCTTCGACGGCGGCGTCGCCATGTTCGCCCCCAGAAGCCTGGCTGTCGCGCAGGCCTTCCAGAACGTCGGCGATCATGTCACCGATATCCTCGAACTCGGCGACGCCGAAGCCGCGGGTGGTGCCGGCCGGCGAACCGACGCGGATGCCGCTGGTCTTGGTCGGCGGCAGCGGATCGCCCGGCACGCCATTCTTGTTGCAGGTGATGAAGCTGCGCTCCAGCGCCTCGTCCGCGTCCTTGCCCGAAATGCCATAGGGGCGCAGGTCGATGAGGGCGAGGTGGGTGTCGGTGCCGCCCGAGACCACGGCCAGGCCGCGCTGCTCCAGCTTGCCGGCCAGTGCCTTCGCATTGGTGACGATCGCCTGGGCATAGGTCTTGAATTCGGGCTGCAGCGCTTCGCCGAAGGCGACAGCCTTGGCGGCGATGACATGCATCAGCGGGCCGCCCTGAAGGCCGGGGAAGATCGCCGAATTGATCTTCTTCGCGATCGCCTCGTCATCGGTCATGATCATGCCGCCGCGCGGACCACGCAGCGTCTTGTGCGTGGTGGTGGTCACGACATGGGCATGGCCGAAGGGCGAGGGGTGGGCGCCACCGGCGACCAGGCCGGCGAAATGGGCCATGTCGACCATGAACAGCGCACCGACCTTGTCCGCGATCGCGCGGAAGCGGGCGAAGTCGATCTGGCGCGGATAGGCGCTGCCGCCGGCGATGATCAGCTTGGGCTGGCATTCGATCGCCTGGGCCTCGACCGCGTCATAGTCGATCAGATGGGTGTCTTCGCGCACGCCATATTGCACGGCGTTGAACCACTTGCCCGACATGCTGGGCTTGGAACCGTGGGTCAGGTGACCACCGGCGTCGAGCGACAGGCCCATGATGGTTTCGCCGGGCTTGACCAGCGCCAGCATCACGCCGCCATTGGCCTGCGCGCCCGAATGGGGCTGGACGTTGGCGAACTGGCAGCCGAACAGCTGCTTCGCGCGGTCGATGGCGAGCTGTTCCACCACGTCCGACGGGGCGCAGCCCTGATAATAGCGCTTGCCCGGATAGCCTTCGGCATATTTGTTGGTGAAGACGCTGCCCTGCGCTTCGAGCACGGCCTGCGACACGATATTTTCCGACGCGATCAGCTCGATCTGGGTTTGCTCGCGCTTCAGTTCCTGGGCGACGCCGGCGAATACGGCCGGATCGGCAGCGGCGAGGCCTGCGGTGAAATAGCCTTCCGAACGAATGTCCGACAGGGTGGGCTGGGTGAGGGTTTCGGTGCTCATCTCAAGTCCTTTCAGAGCGCGGGCTGGGACAGTTTCTCGACGCGGCCGGCATGGCGGCCACCGCCGAACTCGGTGGTGAGGAAGGCGGTGACGCAGGCCTTGGCCATGTCGACGCCGGTCAGGCGCGCACCAATGGCCAGCACATTGGCGTCGTTATGCTCGCGCGACAGCGCAGCCGACAGCGGTTCGCCGACCAGGGCGCAGCGGCAGGCCGGGTTGCGATTGACGGCGATCGAGATGCCGATGCCCGAACCGCAGAGCGCGATGCCGCGTTCCGCTTCGCCCGATGCGACGGCGGTCGCGAGCTTGTAACCAAAATCGGGATAATCGACGCGGTCGGCGGTGGCCGGGCCGAGGTCGGCGACCTCATGGCCCTCGTCGCGCAACCATTGCGCAAGTTCGGCCTTCAGGTCGACGGCGGCATGATCGGAAGCGATGGCGATTTTCATGGGTGCGTTCCCCTGCGGCTTGGGGTGATTCGTTTCTGCGCGCCTCATAGGGGCATGGGCCGCCAATTGCCACAGTCCAGCTAGGCGCCTATGGACTGGCCCATGGCGGGGATGATCCTTTCGATATTGATGCTGGCGGGTATCCTGCTGACCGGCGGGGGAATTTACGCGATCGCGAAGCGCGGCGACCGCAAGCGCGGGATGCTGATGATCGTCGCGGGGCTGGTGATGTTCGGCAATGTCGCGATCAGCGCGATACCGATGCCGCCGCCGCAACAGGTTCGCTGAACGGCGGGCAGCAAGAAGGGCGCAACCTTGCGGTCGCGCCCTGTGCTTGTTTCGGATGGCCGGATCAGGCGGCGTCGCGATCCTTGTTGATGTCGACCAGATGGCCGCCATTCACGGCGATCTTCTTGGGCTTCATCGCTTCGGGCACTTCGCGCACCAGTTCGATCACCAGCAGGCCGTCGGCTAGGTCCGCCTTTTCGACGCGGACGAAATCGGCCAGTTCGAAGCGGCGCTCGAAGCTGCGATTGGCGATGCCGACATGCAGGAACTTGGAACGGTCGGCGTTGGTCTCATCCTTGCGGCCGATCACCTGGAGCAGATTCTGCTGGGCGGTGATGTCGATTTCCTCGGGACGGAAGCCGGCGACGGCCAGGGTCACGCGATAGCGGTCCTCGGCCAGGCGTTCGATGTTGAAGGGCGGGTAATTGTCGCCCTGCGCCAGACGGGCATTATTCTCGATCAGGTCGAACAGACGATCGAAGCCGACGGTCGAGCGGCGATAGGGGGTAAGGTCGAAACCACGCATGCTCATAATCTCCAACAGAGCAAAATGATCCTGCCGGACCCGGTCTTCGGCGTCCGGCCTATGCTTGCGCCCGGCCCCATGTGGCGGCCGGACGGGATTGATATGGTTGGCTCTTTGCGTTGTTCAAGAGGGGGCAGGGCGAAGCATCGCGCCGCCTGTCCTACAGCGCCCGCAGGCGATAGACTGGCGAGAAGAGGGCACGGAAAATGGACGGAAGCGTAACAAAATTTCCGTCTTGAATCCGAAAATGCCAAGATGTGCGGGAAATGTGCGAAGTTAAGCGGGAAGAGGGCCCAAGAGTCGCTGAACAAAAAAGTGCCCGGGCCGCTTTCGCGATCCGGGCACTTAATGGACGATTGCTCGTCTCCCCCTTGGCCTGCCTCTACCGACTTCTCAGCCCCCTAAGCTTGAAGTGGGAAGCAGTATCCCTGAACCACGGCCTTTTGCCTGTGCCTCGGGAGCCTTGCTATGACTGGCGCAGCCTGCTGTCACGGGCAAAATCCGGGCTCTGTGATTTTCTGTATCGGCCTGTGTCCCGCGTGCAACAATTCCGCAATCCTTGCCGTTAAGGCTCAGCCTGCTAGACCGGCCGCATCACTACCAGAAGGGCCATTCGCGCCACCATGATTCTATCCCGCTACGAACGCATGATCGCCAAGCGCTATTTGCTGCCGGGCAAGGGGGAAGGCTTCATCTTCCTCGTCGCCGGCATCAGCCTGGCCGCGGTCATGCTCGGAGTCGCCGCGCTCATCATCGTCATGAGCGTCATGAACGGGTTTCGCGCGGAGCTGTTCGACAAGATTGTCGGCCTCAACGGCCATGCCGTGGTGCAGGGCTATGGCGGGCGCCTGCCCGACTGGCGCGATGTGCTGAAGGAAGCGAAGGCGACGCCGGGCGTCACCAGCGCGACCCCGCTGATCGAGCAGCCCCTGCTCGGCAGCTATCAGGGCCGGGTGGAAGGCGTGCTGGTGCGCGGCATGACCGTGCCCGACATTCGCAGCAACACGACGCTCAAGGGCAAGATCGTGGCGGGCGATCTCAACGCGCTGACCGCCAATAGCGAGAAGGTCGGCATCGGCGTGCGATTGGCCGAAAATCTGGGCATTCAGGTCGGCGATCATATCAGCATCATGAACCCGGCGGGCCGATCGACGCCGTTCGGCACCATTCCCCGCCAGATTTCCTATCAGGTGGCGGCGATCTTCGAGGTCGGCGTCTATGATTATGACAAGGCCTTCGTGGTCATGCCGATCGAGGATGCACAGACGCTGCTGCTGCTGGGCGATGTCGTCAGCATGATCGAGGTCGAAACGGTCAATGCCGACAGGGTCGGGTCGATCCTGGAGCCGCTGGCGGCGAAAGTTGCCGGTCGCGCCGTGGTGCAGGACTGGCGCCAGATGAATGCCAGCCTGTTCGAGGCGCTGGCGGTCGAGCGGGTGGCGATGTTCGTTGTGCTGTCGATCATCGTGCTGGTCGCGGTGTTCAACATCCTCTCCTCGCTGATCATGCTGGTGCGCGCCAAGACGCGCGACATCGCGATCCTGCGCACCATGGGCGCGAGCCGGAGCGGACTGGTGAAGATCTTCATGACCGTCGGCGTGACCATCGGCACGCTGGGCATGGTCGCCGGCATGATTTTGGGCTTCACCTTCCTCTTCTTCCGCCAGAGCGTGGTAAATGTGATCCAGTTCGTGACAGGGCAGAATCTGTGGGATCCCTCGATCCGATTCCTGACCGAATTGCCGTCCAAGCCCGATCCGGTCGAGATCGTGATTATCTGTCTGATGGCGCTGGTCTTCAGCTTCCTCGCTACCCTCTATCCGGCCTTCAAGGCCGCCAATACCGATCCTGTCCAGGTGCTGCGCTATGAATGATGTCCTCAAGGTCAGCGGCCTGTCCCGCAGCTTCACCCAGGGCGGGGTCACGATCGACGTGCTGCGCGGCGTCGACCTGACGGTCGGGCCGGGCGAGATCGTCGCGCTGCTCGGCCCCTCGGGCTCGGGCAAGTCGACGCTGTTGCAGGCGGTCGGCCTGCTGGAAGGCGGGTTCGACGGATCGATCCGCATCGCTGGCGAGGAAGCCGCCAAGCTCGACAATGACGGGCGCACCCGCCTGCGCCGTGATGCGCTGGGCTTCGTCTATCAGTTCCACCACCTGTTGCCCGATTTCAACGCGACCGAGAATGTCGTGCTGCCGCAGGTGATCAAGGACGCGACCATGGACGCGGCGCGGACCCGCGCGGAATCGCTGCTGACGGCGCTGGGGCTGGGCCATCGGCTCGACCATCGGCCGAGCCAGTTGTCGGGCGGCGAGCAGCAGCGCGTCGCGGTCGCCCGCGCGCTGGCCAATCGCCCGGCGCTGGTGCTGGCGGACGAGCCGACCGGCAATCTGGACGAGCGCACTGCCGACGTGGTGCTGGCCGAATTCCTGCGCCTGGTGCGGGGCGAAGGATCGGCAGCTTTGGTCGCCACCCATAATGAGCGGCTGGCGGAAAAGATGGACCGGGTGGTCCGCCTGCACGAGGGGCGGCTGGAAGAGGCGTCAGCCCGGTAAAAGCCCCTCGCGCGCGGTCGCGACCATGATCTGGTCGCGGCCCTCGCCCTTGGCACGCAGCAGCGCGGCGTCGGCGGTGGTGACTAGTCGGACGGCGGCGCCATGGTCGGGCCAGGCGGCGAGGCCAAAGGAGGCGGTGATCGGCCCCAGTTCCTGACCGCGATGCTCGACCCGCAGGTCGCGGATGCGCTGCTGGATCTGGGCGGATCGGGCGAGCGCCTGCTCCAGCGTGAAGCCGGGCATCAGCAGCACGAATTCCTCGCCGCCCAGGCGGAAGGCAAAGCCCTGTTCGCGCAGCGAGTCGCCCAGCACCGCACCAACCGCGCGCAGCACCGCGTCGCCGGCATCATGGCCATAGCTGTCGTTGAACCGCTTGAAATGGTCGATGTCGACCATCAGGCAGGCGAGCGGGGCATGGTTGCGTTCCGCCTCGTCCACCAGCGCCTCGAACATGGCGTCGAAATGGCGGCGGTTGGGCAGGCCGGTCAGTGCGTCGGCCATCGCCATTTCACGCAGCGCGTCGCGCAGGCGCAGATTGGCGAGGGCCAGGCCGATATTCTCCGCCAACATCTCCAGATATTTTTCCGCCCGATCGAGATATTCGGCGTCCATCTCGCGGGTCTGTTCGAAATAGAGCAGGCCGATGCTTTCCCCCTGTGCCGCCAGCGGGATGCAGATGGTCGGGACGGCGGTTTCGCCTTCCAGATGCTCGCAGGCAATGTCGACCATCTCGCCGCGCGGCTTGTGGACCTGGCCGCGTCGCAGTGCCCAGCAGGCCGAGGCAGGGAAATCATTGCGCGACTGTTTGGGATCGAGCCAGTCGCAAGCCTGCAGCATCATGTTGCGGCGAATGTCGTGGATATAGAGGCGGCCGGGGAAGTCGGGCGTGATTTCCGGGGTGAAGCGGCGCACCACTTCGACCAGATCGGATGTATTGTCGCAGCCCTGCAGCCGCTGGGTCATGCGCGACAACAGGTCGCGCATGGTTCGATCGACATCGCGCTCCTGTTCCAGCCGTTGCCGCTCCAGGCCATTTTCACGGAAAATACGGATCGCCTGCGCCATGTCGCCAATCTCGTCCACCTGCGGGAAGTCGGGCGGGATCGCGGCGAAATCCTGTGCGGCAAGGCGGGTGACGACATCGCTCAGCCGCACGACGGGATGCAGGATGCGCTGCTTGAGTACGAAATAGAGGACGCACAGGAACAGCAGGGCGGTGACGCCCAGCATGATTTCCGACATGGTCCGCCACTGGCGCGCGCTATCGGTCGCGCCCTGCACTGCCGTGTCGGTGCGATGGTCCAGCATATATTGGAAGCGGCCGACCTGTGCCGCCACCCGGTCCAGTTCGCGGCCATATTCGTCGCCGAAGAGGATGGTGCGGGCGGTCTTGTCATCGCCCGACTGTGCCGCCTTGATCGCGACATCCTGCTCGTCGGAGAGGGCATCGGACCACTGGATCGCCTGGCGCAGCGCATTCAGTTCATTCTCGTTGGCGCCGGCATCCTTCAGATGCTGGATGCGATCCTCGACGGAACGCAGCGCTTCCTTCTCGCGGCGATAGACGACCAGATGGCTGGGATCGCCCGAAATCACATAGCCGCGCGCCTGCTCGGTCAGGCGATAGACATCCTCCTCCAGGGTGGAGGTCAACTGGTCGAAACTGGCGCGCTGGGCGACCGCGGCGCGTTCGCGCTGTTCCGCGCCGGACGCGAACAGCATCGTCGTGCCCGACGCCAAGGTGAGCAGGACGGTGGCCCCATAGGCCCAGTTGGTGATCGTGGATAAACGCATGGTGGCGCCTAACCTAGGCCCGATAGCTTGGCAATTCGTTACGCGGGCGACCTCATGACATTGCCTATTTTGCGGCGAGCGCGCTCAGTCGGTCGAGATCGAGCGCGTTCACTGCGGCCTTGAGCTCCCCGATATCGGCGACGGTGCCCTCCGCCTCGACCATGAAGCGGTCGGCCAGCGTAGTCGCATATTTGCCGTGACGGCTGTCCTTGTCCCATTCCTCGGTGACGATGCGGCCGTCGATCGTTTGGGTGCGCTCATAGCCGCTGGCGGTCTGGCGGTTCGACTGGACGTTGAGTGCCGCGCCGATCCCGGCAAAGGCACCGGCCACCGCGATGTCGTTCACCTCCAGCTCGATCTCGTCGTCGCCGGCACGGTAGCGGGCGGAGGCATGGGCGCCGGCGGACATGCCGCTGCTCTCAATCTCGGTGCGGGTGAAGCGGCCGATCTTCTCGGGCAGCAGCGCCTGCAGCACATCGGGCGCGATCGCGGCGGAGCGGCCATTCTTGGTCGCTTCCTCCATCCGCTTGGCGGCCTGTTCCATCTGCTTGATGGCGGCGTCCATCTTGTCGACGTCGATCTTGCCGATGCCCGGCACGGAGATCTCACCGCCCACCTCATCCGGCCCGGCATGGCCACCCGGCAGGCCGCTGAACGGCATGGCGAGCAGGCTGGCGAGGATGAAGAGCAGCGCGCCCGCGACCATGGTGACGATGGTGTAGGGCAGCGCCTTCTGCTCTGGCACCTTCATCAGGCGCGGCAGGCCGAGATAGAGGAGATAGAGGCTGTAAAGCCCGAGCAGGCCGAGCATGCCAAGGCCCGGCAGCAGCGAGAAGATGCCGGCCAGCCAGCCGGCGGTCGCCGAATAGGCGGAAATCTTGAACGCCTTGAGCTTGTCGCGCTGGCCGCCGAAACTGGGGGCGAGGAAGTTGATGATGATCGCCAGCACGGCCAGCCCGATCAGCGACAGGACATAATGGGCGATCGCCATGCCGATCGCGCCGATCAGCGGCGGGCGCCAGCTAATGCCGAACAGGCCATGGCCAAAGACCTGTCCGCCGATCAGGGTCGCGAGCGGCGGGATCGCCGCCAGGATCATGGCATAGCCGGTATAGATGCTGCCGATGCTGGCCGGTTCGGCCTCGATCAGCGGCCATTCGTCCCTGGGGCGCAGGATGATCGCCTTGGCCCGATCGGCGATGCCGGGCGGGGTGGAAACCGGGTTGCTGTCCGACATGACCGTTCTCCCTGTTCTTTGGGCGCGATAGGATCAGCAAGCGCAGCCCTTGGCAAGCGACAAGTGGTGATCTTGTCCACAGCTTTTCGCCGGGCGGGACTGGCGCGCGGGCGCGGGCGTCGTTAGATTGCCGCGATGTCTCATTCCGCCTTCGTACCGCTGCGCATCTTTTCGTCCTTCACCATGCTCGAAGGGGCGATCGACCCCAAGAAGATCGCCAAGCAGGCCAAGGCCCTGGGTTTTCCGGCGGCGGCGATCACCGACCGCAACGGCCTTTATGGATCGATGGCCTTTTCCGATGGCTGCAAGGGTGAGGGCGTGCAGCCGATCGTCGGCGCGATGCTGGGCGTGGTGCGGCCGGGCCGGCCATCCAACGCGCCGGCGGTGCATGACTGGATCGCCCTCTATGCGCAGGATGCGGGCGGCTATGACAATATCTGTGCGCTCGTCTCGATGGCACATCTCGACCGGCCGCTGGAGGAAGTGCCCCATGTCACCCTCGACATGCTGGAGGGGCGGACCGATGGCGTGATCGCGCTGACCGCCGGCGGCGAGGGGGCGATCGCCCGCCTGTTCGCCGAGGATCAGCCTGACGCTGCGCTCGCTTACGCCGACCGGTTGCAGGCACTGTTCCCCGATCGCCTCTATGTCGAGATCTGCCGCCGGCTGGACCCGGTCGAGGGCAAGGCGGAGCCGCAGCTGCTCGACCTGGCCTATGACCGCAATCTGCCGCTGGTCGCGACCAACCCGACCTGCTTTGCCGAGCCGGAATTCCACGCGGCGCATGACGTGATGCTGTGCATCGCCGACGGCGCCTATGTCGAGACGCCCGATCGCCGCACCAGCTCGCCCGATGCCTGGATGAAGCCGGCGGCGGAGATGAAGCGGCTGTTCGAGGATCTGCCCGAGGCGCTGGCCAACACGCTGGTCGTGGCCCAGCGCTGCGCGGTGATGGCGCCCAAGCGCAAGCCGATCCTGCCAAGCCTCGCTGGCGATATCGAGGGCGAGGGCATCATGCTGCGCGACCAGTCGATCGCGGGGCTGGAGGCCCGGCTGGAAAAGGCCGGGATCGTCGCGGACGAGGCGCGCCAACCCTATTTCGAGCGGTTGAAGTTCGAAATGGACATCATCATCCAGATGGGCTTCCCCGGCTACTTCCTGATCGTGGCCGACTTCATCAAATGGGCCAAGGATCATGATATTCCGGTGGGGCCGGGCCGTGGTTCGGGTGCCGGATCGCTGGTCGCCTGGGCGCTGACCATCACCGATCTCGATCCGCTGCAACTGGGCCTGCTGTTCGAGCGCTTCCTGAACCCGGAACGCGTCTCCATGCCCGACTTCGACATCGACTTCTGCGAAACGCGGCGCGGCGAGGTGATCCGCTACGTGCAGCAGAAATATGGCAGCGATCATGTCGCCCAGATCATCACCTTCGGTAAGCTCAAGGCGCGCGCCGTGCTGAAGGATACCGGCCGCGTGATGCAGATGAGCTATGGCCAGGTCGACCGCCTTGCCAAGCTGGTGCCCAACCATCCGACCGATCCCTGGACGCTGGAGCGATCGCTGAACGGCGTCGCCGAGTTCAAGGCGGAATATGACAATGACAATCAGGTCAAGCGCCTGATCGACTATGCGATGAAGCTGGAGGGCTTCCCGCGCCACAGCTCCACCCACGCGGCCGGCGTGGTGATCGGTGACCGCCCGCTGAGCCAGTTGGTGCCGCTCTATCGCGATCCGCGATCCGACATGCCGGTGACCCAGTTCGACATGAAGTTCGTCGAAGGCGCCGGGCTGGTGAAGTTCGACTTTCTCGGCCTCAAGACGCTGTCTGTGCTGCAGAAGGCGGTGCAGCTGCTCAAGGGGCGCGGCGTCACGGTCGATCTCGACACACTGGCCTGGGACGATGCCAAGGTCTATGAACTGCTCCAGCGCGGTGACACGGTCGGCGTGTTCCAGCTGGAATCCGAAGGCATGCGCAAGACGCTGGCCGCCGTGCGTCCGACCAATTTCGGCGACATCATCGCGCTGGTGTCGCTCTATCGTCCCGGCCCGATGGACAATATCCCGATGTTCGGGCGCCGCAAGAACGGCCAGGAAGAGATTGAATATCCGCACATCCTGCTGAAACCGATCCTCGAAGAAACCTATGGCATCTTCGTCTATCAGGAACAGGTGATGCAGGCCGCGCAGATCCTGGCCGGCTACTCGCTTGGCGACGCCGACCTTCTGCGCCGCGCCATGGGCAAGAAGATCAAGGCGGAAATGGACGCCCAGCGCCTGCGCTTCGTCGAGGGCTGCGCCAAGAGCGACATCAAGCCGGCCAAGGCGAACGAGCTGTTCGACTTGATCGACAAGTTCGCCGGCTATGGCTTCAACAAGTCGCACGCCGCCGCCTACGCGCTGCTCGCCTATCAGACGGCCTGGCTCAAGGCCCATTATCCGGCGGAATTCTATGCCGGGTCGATGGCGTTCGATATCCATCTGACCGAAAAGCTGACCGTCTTCGTCGACGACATGCGGCGCATGGGCATGACCTGTCTGCCGCCCGACCTCAACCAGAGCGAGGCCGACTTCACCGTCGAGGCCGTGCCGTTCGAGGGCGATGATCCGCGTCTGGGCTTTGCCGTGCGCTATGCGCTGGGCGGCCTCAAGGGCGTGGGCGAGAAGGCGATGGAGCAGCTGGTTGCCGAGCGCGAAGCCAATGGCCCGTTCAAGCATCTGGACGATCTGGCCGACCGGATCGAGCCGCGCCTGCTCAACCGGCGCCAGCTCGAAAGCCTGGCGGCGGCCGGTGCGTTCGACACCATCCATGCCGACCGGGCCGGGGTCCATGCGGCGGCCGAAACCCTGCTGAGCGTCGCGGCAAGCGCGGCGCAGGCGCGCGAGAGCGGGCAGGGCGGCCTGTTCGGCGATGTCGAGACGGCGCATGCCGACGTCCGCATCCCGCCGCATCAGGCCTGGACCGTGTCGGACCGGATGGCGCAGGAAAAGGAGGCGTTCGGCTTCTATTTCTCGGCCCATCCGGTCGACCGTTTCCGCCATCTGGCCGATGCGCGCGGCGCGAAAAGCTATGGCGAAATCTGTTCGCAGCCGATGGGCATGCCCAATGCCGAAGGGCGGGTGATGGGCATCATGGCGGCGATGGTCGAGGATGTGCGCTGGCGCGAGACGCGGCGGGGCGCGCGCTATGCCAACGCCACCTTCTCCGACCAGAGCGGCCAGTTCCAGGCGAGCTGTTTCGACGAGGATGCCTGCAAGCAGATCGAGGAACTGGCGCGCGAGGGCGATTGCGCGCTGCTGCATGTCGAGCTGGATCGGCTGCCCGGCGAGGAAACGCCGCGCGTCACCGTGCGCCGGATGGAGCCGTTCCGCGAGATCGCCAACGTGTCGCGCATGGAACTGGTGCTGGACATCGAGATGGTCGAGGCCGTGGCCAAGCTGGCCGCGATCCTGTCCGGCAGCCGGGGCGGGCGGTGCGAAGTGTTCGTGCGCGCGCCGATCGGCGATGGCAAGGCGGCCCGCGTCTTCCTGGGCGACGACTTCACGCTGGGCGCCGATCAGGTCGACGCGATCAGTGGTATTGCCGGGCTGACCGTCCATAATCTGGCGCGGATGGAGGCGAAGTCGGACGGCTATCGCACCCGCCATCGCCGATCGGCCATGCGGCTGGTCGGCTGATCCCGCCCGTTTTCCCAGTTCGAGGAGAAATCTGTGTCCGAAGCGACCCTGGCCCTGGTCCATGCTTATTATGACGCCTTCAACCGGCAGGATGCCGAGGGGATGCTGGCGCTGCTGGCCGACGATGTGCGGCATGAGCCGAGCCAGGGCGCGGCGCGCATCGGCAAGGCGGCGTTCGCCGATTTCCTGGCCCATATGAACATTTGCTATGCCGAGGCGGTGATCGACCCGATCGTGCTGGCCAATGCGGAAGGGACGCGGGCGGCGGCCGAGTTCCTGCTGGATGGACGCTATCTGGTGACCGACGAAGGCCTGCCGCAAGCCGCCGGCCAGACCTATCATCTGCGCGTCGGCGCCTTCTTTGATATCGGCGAGGGCCGGATAACGCGTATTTCCAACCATTATAATCTGGCCGACTGGATCGCCCAGGTCGATCGGGCCTAAGCCTGCACCTGATCCGTCGCCATCCCATCCTGAGGTATCCTTGACCCACATCCGCGTTGCCGCCGCCCAATATCCGATCGAGCAGGTGCAGAGCTTTGCCGCCTGGCAGGAAAAGCTGACCCGCTGGGTGGAGGAGGCGGCCGCGCTGGGCGCGACGCTGGCGATCTTTCCCGAATATGCGGCGATGGAACTGGCCGGGATCGATCCCGAGCGGGCGGCCGACCTGACCGCCTCGCTCGACCTGGTGATGCAGTTTGGCGAGGCCTATGATCGCGTCCATGCGGAATTAGCGGCGCGGCTGGACATCATGATCCTGGCGGGCAGCCGGCCGGTGCGGGAAAGCGACGGCCGGATCGTCAATCGCGCGCGGCTCTTCTGCCCGGACGGCACCACCGGCCATCAGGACAAGATCATGATGACCCGGTTTGAGCGCGAGCGCTGGGGCATCAGCGGCGGCGACAGCATCAACCTCATCCACACGCCGATCGGGCCGGTCGGCATCTCCATCTGCTATGACGTCGAATTTCCGATGATCGCGCGGGCGCAGGCGGAGGCGGGCGCCAAGCTGATCCTGACGCCATCGGCCACCGACACGATGCAGGGCTATTGGCGGGTGCGGATCGGCGCGCAGGCGCGGGCGATGGAAAATCAATGCTTCGTCGTCCAGTCGCCCAGCGTCGGCATGGCGCCCTGGCTGCCCTGCATGGACGAGAATTTCGGCGCCGCCGGTGCCTTTGGACCACCCGATGGCATGATGCCCGATGATGGCGTGATCGCGCTGGGGCAGGCGAACGGCCCGGCCTGGGTATTGGCGGACATCGACCTTGCCATGGTCGACCAGTTGCGCACCGACGGTACGGTGCTGCCCTTCCGCCACTGGCCCGAACAGCATGTGCCCTTCCACATCATCCAGAATGGCGCGGGATCGGACGTGATCGCGCAGATGGCCAGCGATGCCGCGCGCGATGATGCGCCGGCCGCGCCGCAAATCGAAGATCAGGAGATTGCAGAATGACCGAGCCGTCGATCATCGTCGACCGCGTGACCAGCGATGCGCAGGGACTGGAGGCGCTGGCGACGCTGCGCATCCGCATCTTCCGTGAATGGCCCTATCTTTACGAGGGCGATGCCGCGCATGAGGAGGAATATCTGCGCGCATTTCTGGCCAGCGACAAGGCGACGCTAGTGCGGGCGCGGATCGGCGACGAGCCGGTCGGCATCGCCACCGCCTCGCCGCTGGCCGGCCAGCCCGACAGCCTGGTTGCGCCGCTGGTGGCAGCTGGCGTCGATGTCGCGCGCAGCTTCTATTTCGGCGAGTCCGTGCTGCTGCCGGCCTATCATGGTCGCGGCATCGGCCATCTCTTCTTCGACGCGCGCGAAGCGGCAGCGCGCGACGCCGGCGCCGAATATGCGATCTTCTGCGGCGTGGTGCGCGGCGAGGACGATCCGCGCCGCCCGGCCGACGCCCGCGACCTCGCCCCCTTCTGGCGCAAGCGCGGCTATGCGCCGATCGAGGGCGCGCTGTGCGAGATGAGCTGGAAGGAAATCGGCGGCAGCGAAAAGGTCAGCCACCCAATGCAATTCTGGATGCGGGCGCTGTAAGGGGCGGGGCGGTTCCGCGCGCATGGCGGCGAAAGCTTTCCCTTGATTTCGCGCGCGGTGGGTGGTGATGGGATATCCATGATTATCTCGACCATCCCCTGGGACCAGCCCGCCACCATGATCGACCTGGATGGCAAGGCGCCGCTGATCGCGACGGTGCGCGATTGCGTCATCCATTATGGGCTGTTCAAACCTTTCGCCAAGGAACAGGCGCGGGTGCTGTTGACCCAGCCGGTGCATCGCGAGGGGCAGAAGACCCGGACCTGGCTGCTCAATCCCGATGAAATCCAGCAACTGGCGGACAAGCTGCGCGCCGAGGGCTGAGCTAGCGGCGGCGGCCGGCCTGGAGCAGGGCGTAGAAGGTCACCGCCGAAAAGCCGATCGCGCCAGTGAGGCCGATGGCGGCGCCGATCCAGGCGCCGTCCATGCCGGCGAGCAACTGGCCGGCGAGAAAGCCGATAATCGGCAATATCATCAGGAGTAGGCAGCCGAGCGCCGCCATGTCAGCGGCTCGCTTCGGCGGCCTTGGCCCGCTCCAGGAAATTGCGGGACAGGCCGTGATAGAGGCGCTCGCGACAGAATATCTGGGCGGATGCGTCGGCGACCAGCGCGGCGCCGAGCAGTGGCAACATGAAGCCGCGGCTGCCGGTGGTTTCCGAAATGATGATGACGGCGGTCAATGGCGCGCGCACCACGCCGGTAAAATAGGCGACCATGCCCAGCAGCACGACGGCGCTTGCCGGTTCGCCGGGGAAGATCCAGCGCAGCAGATTGCCGAACCCGGCGCCGGTGGCGAGCGAGGGGGCGAAGATGCCGCCGGGAATGCCCGAGACGCTGGTGGCGAGGGTGCTGAGGAATTTGGCGGGGGCGAACCAGAGCGGCTGGTCGCCGCCCGCGATCATGGTGCGGGCCGGGGCATAGCTGGTGCCCCAGGTAAGGCCGGTGGCCACGCCGATCGCCGCCACCAGCAGGCCGCAGCCGCCGGCGAACAGCACCGGATGGGCACGCATCCAATCGGTCATGCGATTGCGCGCGGTGGCGGCATCGAGCGCCAGCCGCGCGAACAGGCCGCCGGACATGCCGCCCAGCAGCCCGGCCAGCAGCGCGATCGGCACTGCCGACTGCAGCGGCAGATGGGCGGCGACCGCGCCGAAATAGACATAGTCGCCAGCGACGCCGAGGCTGACCATGCCCGAGATGATGACCGCCGTGATGACCAGCAGGGTCATGCGCTGCTCATAGGCGGAGGCCAGTTCCTCGATCGCGAAGGCAATGCCGGCGAGCGGCGTGTTGAAGGCGGCGGCAACGCCGGCCGCGCCGCCCGCGACCATGACGGACGCGCGCAGCGGCACGTTCAGCAAAGCGTGGACGCGGGCAAGGATGGCAGCGGAAATCTGGACGGTGGGGCCTTCGCGGCCGACCGATGCGCCGACCAGCAGGCCGGCGATGGTCAGCACGACCTTCAGCAGGGCCATGCGCAGGTCAACCAGGCAGCGGCCCACCTTTTCGGGCAATTGGGTGGCGGCGATCACCTGCGGGATGCCCGATCCGCCGGCAAAGGGCGCGACGCTGCGGGTGATCCAGGCGAGGGCGGCAAAGCCGAGCGGGGTCAGCAGCAGCGGCAGCCAGCGATTGGCGGTGGCGAGGCGATGGAAAGCCTCGGTCGCTTCGTCTGCGGCCCAGGCGAAGGCGAGCGCGGCGAGGCCGACCAGCACGGCGCCGCCGATCAGGGCGAGGCGTCGGCGGAACAGCAAGGATGTCGGCCCGCTATGGCGCAGCAGCGCGCGGGCGCGGCGGCGGCTCCAGCGCTGGCCGGGGCGGCTCATGATGGACGTTGCGCGCCAGGGCGCGATTGACGCAGGACGCGGAAAGGGGGCGGCGCGGATGCCATGGCGCGAATATCGATCCCGGTGGGCTGGACGCGCCCTCCCTACCAGCAAAATGGGCGATGGCCAGTATTTTCCAGCTATTTGTCCATTTTCCCGATCGACAAGCGGATCGCCCCTCAGAGCCGGTCCATCCGCAGCCAGTCGGGATCGCCGGACCAGGCGCTGGTCAGGGCCTTGCGGGCGGCGGCGGCCTCTGCCTTGTGCCCCTGGGCTACCTCCGCGCGGGCGAGGCCGTAGAGCGCCCAGCCATTATTGGGAGCCTGGATCAGTGCCTGGCGGAAGGCGGCGCTGGCTTCGTCGTGGCGGCCGGCGAGGAAGAGGGCGGCGCCGAGCGACTGATGCACCGGATAATACCAGTAGGCCGGTTCCTGATAGGGGATCCTGCCCTCCAGCTTGATCGCGGCGCGATAATGATCGGCGGCCTGCGCATAGCGGCGCTGGGCGGTGGCGAGACGGCCGCGCGCGACCGCGGTGGCGAGCGCGATCAGGTCAGGGGCCGGGACGCCCTGCGCAATCATCGGGGCCAGTGCATCGGAGCGGGCGATCGCGCTCATCGCTGCGACCTCCGCATCGAAGCCGCGCTGGTCGCGCTGCTGGGCGAAGGCGACGGCGCGGGCATAATGGCGCATGGCGATGGCATAGGGCAGGCGCGGATCGGGCGCGGGCAGGGCGAGGATGTCGGCGGGCGCGGCGAACTGCGCCATGGCCAGATAGGGGGCGGCGTCGATCGCCTGGATCCAGGCGATGGCGGCCGAGGTTGCGGGATCGAGGATGGTGCGCAGGCGCCGCGCCTCCCGCATCGCGCTATCCATGTCGCCCGCCATTTGCGCGGAGGCGACGATGAAATGGACATTGTGCGGATAATAGCCGTAGCGCACCAGGTTGTGGTCATCGGTGGCGCGGATGAAGGCTTCGTCGGCGCGGGCGGCGGCGATGTTGACGCGGATCGAGTCGCGATAGCGGCCGACGACCTGATAGATGTGGCTCGGCATATGGACGAGATGGGCGGCGCTGGGCACGCCATCGGCGGAGAGGCGATCGGCGGCGGCTTCGGCGCGTTTTGCATCGCTCGCTTCGAGCAGGTGGATCATCAGATGCGCCGCCTGGACATGGGCGGGATTGCGGGCCTGCACCGTTTCGACCAGGCGGACGGCAGCGCCGGCGCGCCCGATCGGGGTCTTGCGGTCGGCCTCCCAATAATTCCACGGGTTGGTGTCCATCGCCGCTTCGGCGGCCAGCAGGGCGACATCGTCATCGGCTGGGAAGCGCGCCGCGAGCGCCAGCATCGCATCGGCATAGGCGCCGTCGAGCGCAGCGCGGTCGGCATCGGGATCACGGGCATAGCGCAGCGCCGCTGCCTCGATCAGGCCGCGCTCCATCGGTGACGCTTGATCGTGCAATATTATCGCCCGGTCCATCGCGGCGAGCGCTGCGCCCCGGTCACCGGCATCCATCGGTGCATTGATATTGGGGCCGAGCGCTACCGCCTCGCCCCACCAGCAGAGCGCGCAGGCCGGATCGAGCCGCTGTGCCGCACGGAAGGAGCGGATCGCGCCGGCATGGTTGAAGCCGTACATGAGCAGCAGGCCCTGGCTGAAATAGCGGCGCGCCTGCGGATTGCTGGTGGTCAGCGGAAAGCGCGAATGGGTGAGATCGTCGAACAGCGGGATCGGCGGCGCGTCGGCGATCGGCTGGGCGGCGGCGGCCGCGATCAGCAATTCGCGGGCGAGGGCGGAGCCGACCTGTGGGCCGCTGCACAGGCTGCGAGTAAGGCGAACGGGATCGAGCGCGGCGAGCGTCGCGGGCGAGAAGGCAGGTTCGATCGATATGGAGGTCAGCGACAGGCCGATGCCCAGCGCGGTCGCTGCCCTTATCCAGTCAGCCATGCGTCCGGCCCTTCCCCAAAAGCCCGCCATCCTGTGAGACAGACTATATCATCGGGGAAGGGGGCGGTAAATCAGGGCCTCAATGCGCCTGTTCGAGATAGGCGTCGATGGTCGCCAGATGCGCGTCCTTGGCCTGCTGCGGCAGGAAGGAGCCGGTGATGCTGTTGCGCGCGAGCAGGGCGATCTGCTCGCGGGTCAGGCCGCGGGCGGCGGCGACGGCGCGATAATTGTCGTTGAGATAGCCGCCGAAATAGGCCGGATCGTCGGAATTGACCGTGGCGCGCAGGCCCATGTCCAGCATCCGGTCGAGCGGATGGCTGGCGATGTCGTCGATCACGCATAATTTGAGGTTGGAGAGCGGGCAGACGGTCAGCACCATCTGCTCGTCCACCAGTCGGCCGACCAGGGCATCTTCCTCCAGCGCGCGATTGCCATGGTCGATCCGGTCGACCTTGAGCAGGTCGAGCGCTTCCCAGACATAGGCGGGCGGGCCTTCCTCACCCGCATGGGCGCACAGCTTGAGGTCGGCTTCGGCGGCGGCCGCGAAGACGCGGGCGAATTTCTCGGGCGGGTGGCCGATTTCGGAGGAGTCCAGTCCCACCGCCTTAATCTGCGGCAGCCAGGGGGTGGCGGCGCGCAGTGTCTCGAACGCCTCTTCCTCGCTCAGATGGCGCAGGAAGCTGAGGATCAGGTCGCTGGTGATGCCATGGCGTGCCTGCGCCTCGCGCATGGCCGACAGCAACCCCTCGATCACATCGGCGAAGGGCACGCCGCGCGATGTGTGCGCCTGCGGATCGAACATGATTTCGGCATGGACGATATTGTCCTGCGCCGCGCGATCGAAATAGGCGGCGGCGAGATCGTGAAAATCCTGCGGCGTGCGCAGCACATTGGTGCCGGCATAATAGATGTCGAGGAAATCCTGGAGATTGCCGAAATCATAGGCCTGGCGGATCTCGTCGATCGAGCCGTAAGGCAGCGTCACGTCGTTGCGCCGGGCCAGCGCGAACATCAGTTCGGGCTCCAGCGTCCCTTCGATATGGAGGTGCAACTCTGCCTTGGGCAGTCCGGCGATAAATTGGTCGATGTCGGTCATGGGGCCTCTATACAGGATCGACCACCATGGCACAGGAGCAGGCCGCGCGAAACGGTCGTTGCAGCGCCATGCTGGTTTGCGTGGAAGGTCGTGTGTGGAAGGCCCCGCGGTATTTATTTGGCGATCAGCGTCGGCCGCCATAGCATTCATGATCCCTGATCATGACATCATGCCGATCATCGCATGAACCTGAACGGCCTCTCCTGTGTTATCCTCCATCTGGGTAGATGGCAGGCCGGAAGACGGCCGCCAGTTTTTCTTCGATAGAGTGCGCAACCAGCGTCTGCAGGGGAGATTTTCATGGCCGATTTTCCGGATATGGGCGTGTCGCGACGTGGCATATTGGCGGGCGGTGCCGCCTCCGCGACGGTTGCCGTCATTCCAGCACCAGTGCAGGCGCAGCCGTCTCCCGCTGCGCCACCGCCGATGATGGCGGTGGATTTCATCGTGAATGGCAAGCGGCAGCAGTTGAAGCTCGACACCCGCACGACATTGCTCGACGCGCTGCGCGAACATCTCAAGCTGACCGGCACCAAGAAGGGCTGTGATCATGGCCAGTGCGGCGCCTGCACCGTGATGGTCAACGGCACCCGCATCAACAGCTGCCTCAGCCTGGCGCTGCAGCATCAGGGCGACGAGATCACCACGATCGAAGGGCTGGGCATGCCCGACAACCTCCATCCGATGCAGGCGGCCTTCATCGCCCATGATGGCTATCAGTGCGGCTATTGCACGCCTGGGCAGATCTGCTCTGCCGTCGCCGTGCTCAAGGAAATCGAGCAGGGCGTGCCTAGCCATGTCCAGACGGACATCACCCGCGCGCCAGACTATTCCAATATCGAGATGCGCGAGCGGATGAGCGGCAATCTCTGCCGTTGCGGCGCCTATTCCAACATTGCCGAGGCCATGGCGCAGGTCGCGGGAGCAAAGGCATGAAGAGCTTCACCTATGAACGGGCGAAGACGCCCGAGCAGGCCGCCGCGGCCGTGGCCGGCCGGCCAGGCGCCAAATATCTGGCTGGCGGCACCAATTTGCTCGACCTGATGAAGCTGGAGATCGAGACGCCGACCCATCTGGTCGATGTCCAGGATCTGAAGCTCGACCGGATCGAGAAGACGGCGGAGGGCGGGCTGCGGATCGGCGCGCTCGTCACCAACACGGCGCTGGCGTCGGACATGGCGGTCCGCCGCGACTATGGCGTCCTTGCCCGTGCGATCGTCGCCGGCGCCAGCGGCCAGTTGCGCAACAAGGCGACGACGGCCGGGAACCTGCTGCAGCGAACCCGCTGCCCCTATTTCTACGACACCAACATGCCCTGCAACAAACGTCGGCCCGGCACCGGCTGCGCGGCGATCGGCGGCTTTTCCCGACAGCTTGCCGTCATCGGCTCGTCGGACCAGTGCATCGCCACCTATCCCGGCGACATGGGCGTGGCGCTGCGCCTCCTCGATGCGAAGGTCGAGACGGTCAAGGCCGATGGCGCAAAGCGCGCAATCGATTTTGCGGATTTCCATCGCCTGCCCGGCAATGAGCCGCAGCGCGACAATGTGCTGGAGGCTGGCGAACTGATCACCGCCGTCACCCTGCCCAAGCCGATCGGCGGCACCCAACTCTATTACAAGGTGCGCGATCGGGCCTCCTATGCCTTCGCGCTGGTTTCGGTCGCGACCGTCATCCAGAAGGACGGTAGCGGACGCGTGGCATTTGGCGGCGTCGCCCATCGGCCCTGGCGAGTGGAAGCGGCCGAAGCCGCCTTTCCAGGCGGCGCCCGCGCGGTGACGGAGAAGGTCTTTGCCGATGCCCGTCCGACCGAGGACAACAGGTTCAAGCTGAAACTGGCCGAGCGGACGCTGGCGTCGCTCATGGCCCAGGCGAGGAGTTGATCCCATGAAATTCGATGCCCCCGCCAAGGCCAATCTGTTCGATCAGGCCAAGATCGTCGGCAAGTCGACGCCCCGGATCGACGGCCCGCTCAAGACCACCGGCCAGGCGCCCTATGCCGCCGAACGCCATGATGTCATCGCCAACCAGGCCTATGGCTTCGTCGTCGGATCGGCCATCGCCAAGGGACGGATCGCGGCGATGGACACCAGCCTCGCGCGCGCCGCGCCGGGCGTGATTGCCATCGTCACCGCCCCCGATACCAAGCCGGTCGGCAAGGGCATGATGAACTATGCCCCGCTTTTCGGTGGCAGCGACATCCATCATTATCATCAGGCGATCGCCTGTGTGGTGGCCGAAAGCTTCGAACAGGCGCGCGCCGCCGCGGCGCTCATCCGCACCGATTATGTGCGGGACAAGGGCGTGTTCGATTTTCCTGCCGTCGCCCCGGCCGCGCCGCTGGCCAAGGGGCAGGGAGGCAAGCCCGACACCAGCAGTCAGGGCGATTTCGCCACCGCCTTCGCCGCAGCGCCGGTGAAGCTCGACGCGCGCTACAGCACCGCGAACGAAAGTCATTCGATGATGGAACCGTTCGCCACCATCGCTGCCTGGGACGGCGACAGGCTGACGCTCTGGACGTCCAACCAGATGATCGCCTGGGCCAAGCAGAGCATGAGCAAGATCCTGGGTATCGACCCTGCCAATGTGCGGGTGGATTCGCCCTATATTGGCGGCGGTTTTGGCGGCAAGCTGTTCGTGCGGGCGGATGCCGTGCTGGCGGCGCTGGGTGCCAAGGCGGCCGGACGGCCGGTCAAGATTGCCGTGCAGCGCCCGCTGATGGCCAATAACGCGACCCATCGCCAGGCGACGATCCAGCGCATCCGTATCGGCGCGGAGCGGGACGGGCGGATTACCGCGATCGGGCATGAAAACTGGTCGAGCAACATCAACGGCACGGATGGCGAGGATGGCACGGCCCAGACGCCCAAAGTCTATGCCGGCGCCAATCGCATGACCGCCAATCATGTCGCCATGCTCGATCTGCCGGAGGGCAATGCGATGCGCGCGCCCGGCGAGGCGCCGGGGCATCTGGCGCTGGAAGTGGCGATCGACGAACTGGCCGAAAAGCTCGGCATGGACCCGATCGAACTGCGCATCCGCAATGAGCCCGAAGGGACGGTGCCTGCCAACGCGACCCAGCGCATTTCCGACCGCAACCTCGTCCGCTGCCTGCGCGAAGGGGCGGAGCGGTTCGGCTGGGCGCAGCGCAGCGCCAGGCCGGGGCAGCGCCGCGAGGGCGCCTGGCTGATCGGCATGGGCGTCGCGGCGGGCTATCGCGGCGGGCCGACGGCGACATCCGGTGCGCGCGCACGGCTCGGCACGGATGGCCGTATCACCATCGAAACCGACATGACCGACATCGGGACCGGCAGCTACACGATCATCGCCCAGACCGCGGCGGAAACCATGGGCGTGCCGCTCGACCGGGTCCAGGTGGTGCTGGGCGATTCCGATTTTCCCGCGTCGTCGGGTTCGGGCGGCCAATGGGGCGCGGCCAGCTCGACCGCCGGCGTCTATGCCGCCTGCGTGGCGCTGCGCCGGGCGATCGGCCAGAAACTGGGGTTCGACGCCGATAGCGCGACCTTCGCCGACGGCCGGATCGATGCGGGCGGTCGCCGCATGGCGCTGACCGATGCTGGTGCCCTTACGGCGGAGGATGAAATCAGCTTCGGCGATTTCAAGAAGGGCTATGATGTCGGCACCTATGCCGGCCATTTCGCCGAGGTGGCGGTCAACGCCTATACCGGCGAAACCCGCATACGCCGGATGCTGGCCGTGTGCGATGCCGGCCGCATCCTCAATCCGCTGTCGGCGCGCAGCCAGGTGATCGGTGCCATGGTCATGTCGGCCGGCTCCGCCCTGATGGAGGAACTGGCGGTCGACACCCGCTTCGGCTTCTTCGTCAATCACGATCTTGCCGGCTATGAAGTGCCGGTCCACGCCGACATCCCGCATCAGGAATGCATCTTCCTCGACACGCTCGATCCGGTGGTCTCGCCGCTGAAGGCGAAGGGGGTGGGGGAACTGGGCATATGCGGTCCCGGATCGGCAATCGCCAACGCCATCTACGATGCCACCGGCATCCGCGTTCGCGACTATCCGCTGACGCTGGACAAATATCTCGACCAGATGCCCGACATCGCCTGACCCTCAACCGGAGCAAGAGCATGAAGCCGGACAAGACCGCCATCGTCCTGATCGAATATCAGAATGATTTCGTCAGCGAGGGCGGTGCCCAGCATGAGGCGGTGCGGGACGTGATGCGCGCCAACAGCATGCTGGCGAACAGTATCGCCCTGCTGGAGGGCGCGCGCCAGGCGGGGCTCACCATCCTTCATGTGCCGATCAGCTTTGCGGAGGGCTATCCCGAACTGTCGCCCCGGCCCTATGGCATCCTTGCCGGCGTGATCGCCGCCAAGGCCTTTCGCCGGGGTAGCTGGGGCGCGCAGATTGCCGATGTAATGGCGCCGATCGATGGCGAGATCGTGGTGGAGGGCAAGCGCGGCCTGGACTGTTTCGCCAGCACCAATATCGACTTCATCCTGCGCCAGCATGGCATGACGCACCTGGCCATCGGCGGCTTTCTCACCAATTGCTGTGTCGAATCCACCATGCGTTCCGCCTATGAGCGGGGCTATCATGTCGCGACGCTGATCGACTGCTGCGCCACCATCGGCGAGGAGGAACAGCGCGTGGCGATCACCAAGGATTTCCCGATGTTCTCGCTGCCAATGACCGGGCGAGATTTTCTCGCGCAATTTGGCTGAAGGACCGATCTGTCCCCTCCAGAGCGGGGGACTTCTGGCCGGGAGGGCAGCATTTGCCCTGATGCCTGCACCATTCTGCAAACGCTTCATAAGTTTATGTTGCTGTGCAGCATAAGCCATTGTGGGCCGTAATCGCCGCGGTTAGGGGCGCTTTCGATGAGGCTGGCAGGGAACAGGTGTCGAGTTGGCGAGTGAGCGTTTCGGCTTGCGGCAGGCGGCCGCGTGGCTGTCGGAGGTGGTGGGGCCTGACCGCAGCTATGTGAATGTCGGAATCGTCTATACGGTGGCGATCAGCCTGTTGTCGCTGGCTACCCCCATTTCCGTGCAACTGCTGATCAACTCTGTGGCGCGCACCGCGCTGGTCGCGCCCTTGTGGATCCTGTCCGGCGTGCTGCTGGCCCTGCTGCTGGTCGTGGCGGGGCTGAGCGCGCTACGCGTCTATCTGCTCGCGATCTTCGAACGCCGCATCTTTGCGCGGGTGGTTGCGGAAATCACCGTGCGCGCGGTCCATGCGCAAAACCCCTTCTTCGTCGATGAAAGCCGGGGCAGCCTGTTCAACCGCTATTTCGACATGGTGATCGTCCAGAAATCGGTGCCCAGTCTGGTGATCGGCGCCTTCACCATCGTGCTGCAAGGGGCGGTGGGCCTGGTGGTGACCAGCTTCTACCATCCCTTCTTCCTGGCCTTCAACCTGGTGCTGGTGACGGTGTGCCTGATGATCTGGCTGGCCTGGCGGCATGGTGCGATCACCGGCGCGGTGGGCGTCAGCCATGCCAAGCATAATGCCGCGCACTGGCTGGAAAGCGTCGGCGGTTCCAACGGCTTCTACAAGTCGGCCCGGCACCTGAATTTCGCGATGGACCGGTCCGAAACGGTCATTGCCGACTATATCGCCGCGCATCGCCGCTATTTCCGCTACAGCTTCGCGCAGACGCTGGGCTATTTCCTGGTCTATGCCTTCGCCGCGGCCGCCTTGCTCGCGCTCGGCGGCAATCTGATCCTCGCCGGTCAGCTTTCGATCGGGCAGCTGGTTGCGGCGGAACTGATCCTGTCCGGCGTCTTCTACGGCATCTACCAGCTCGGTTCCTATCTCGACACCTTCTATGATCTGGTCGCGAGCAGCGAGGAACTGTCGCAGATCCTGGCCATTCCGCAGGAGCGGCTGGGCCAGCGTGGGGAGGCGCCGCGCGACGGATCGGTCCGCTTCCGCGATGTCGAGATCGACAAGGCCCAGATCAATTTCGAGATTGCGAGCGGCGAACAGGCAGTGATCCTGGCCGAACCGGGCATGGAGAGCGCCCTGGCGCTGCTGCTCAAGCGCCACGCCGCGCCCGACAGCGGCATCGTCCTGATCGGCGGCAGCGAGCTGGGCAGTTTCGACATGTATCTGCTGCGCTCAGCAGTGATGGTGCTCAATCGTCCGACCATCATCGATGTCACCCTGCGTGAATATCTGTCGTTCGCCGAAGGCCGCGACATGGATGGGGCGCGGATCATGAACGCGCTGGAACGGGTGGGCCTGGGCGCGCGGCTCGCCAGGCTGCCGCATGGGCTGGATACCCAGCTCGCCAGCTCCGGCTCGCCGCTGTCAATCGTCGAAGTGATGCAGCTCAAGCTCGCCAATGCCTTGCTCAGCCGTCCGCGCGTACTGCTGTTGTCGCAACTTTACGACATGATGCCGATTGCCAGCCTCAAGGCGACATTGGCCGAGTTGCGGGCAGCGGGCACGACCGTGCTGCTCAGCAGCGGGCGCCCCGAAGCGCTCGACCTCGACGCCTGGTATTGGGTTGGCGCGCGCGCGCAGCAACGGTTCACCGACAAGGATGAATTTGCCCGCTTCGTTGCAGCGCGGGAGGCGCAGGCATGACGCTCGATCGCGCCCAGGCCGAACATTTCCCGTCGCTCGCCCAGTTGCGGCCGCCCCGACTGGTGACGACCGTCGCATGGCTCATCCTGTTGGGCGTCCTGCTCGTGCTGGCGATCCTGTTCGTGCCCTGGCAGCAGACGGCGCAGGGCGGTGGTCAGGTCACGACGCTGAGCGCGCAGGACCGCGCCCGCGACGTATCTTCGCTGGTCAGTGGCCGCGTCGCCGAGTTCTATGTCAGGGACGGCGATCATGTCCGCGCCGGTGATCCGATCGTCCGCGTGGTCGATGTCGATCCGGATTTCCTTGCCCGGCTGGCCGGGGAGAAGGCGCAGGTCGAGGCACAGATCGCGGCGGTCCAGCAGGCGCGGGCGACCGCGATGATCGACGTCAATCGCACCAGCCAGCTTTATGCCGAAGGGCTGGCTGCCCGCCGCGACTATGAGCAGACCCAGATCAAAGTTGCCGACGTGGACGCGAAGCTCGCCGAAGCGCGCGCGAAGCTCAAGCAGATCGAGATCAAGCTTGCGCAAAGTTCGGCGCAGATCGTCTCGGCGCCGCGCGAAGGCCGGGTGCAGGATCTGAACGCCGCAGCGGGCGGCGCGCTGATCTCGTCGGGAACGGTGCTGGCGACGATCGCGCCCGAGAATATCACCCGCGCGGTCGAACTGTATGTCGACGGGCGAGACGTGCCGCTGGTCGAGCCGGGGCGCCAAGTGCGGCTCGAATTTGAGGGCTTTCCGGCCTTCCAGTTCAGCGGCTGGCCGGCTTTTGCTGTTGGCATCTATGACGGCCAGGTGCGGTCGGTCGATCCCACGCCGCGCACCGACGGGTTGTTCCGGATCTTGGTGGAACAGGCGCCGGGCAAGACCGCCTGGCCGGAGCGACGCTTCGTCCGTCAGGGCAGCAAGGTGCTGGGCTGGGTGCAGGGCGACACGGTGCCGGTCTGGTATGAATTGTGGCGCCAGCTCAACGATTTCCCGCTCAACTTTGGCCAGGATCAGGTGGCCGGCAAGGGCGAGGCGAAAGCGCCCAAGGACGACAAGAGTTCGATCGAGAAGAAGAAGTGAGGATGTGGCGTGCGATGGCGCTGCCCATGCTGGTCGCGGCCATGGGCGCGGGCACCCTGCCGTGCGCGGCTAGTGAGGCCCTGTCGGTCGATGCGACGCCCGCGCCGACCGCAGGGCAGCCCTCGACGCCGCTGACGCTGGATGAGGTGCTGCAATCCTCGGCCCGCTCGGCGCCCGATATCATTGCCGCCCTGGCTCGCGCGCGTCAGGCCGAAGGGCGCGCCATCAGCGCACAGGGCGCCTTCGACACGGTGTTTTCCGTGGATGCCCGCAGCCGGGTCGAGGGCTATTATGACGGCACGCTGATCGACAGCAAGGTCGAACGCCCGCTGACCGGCAACGGCGGCTATGTCTATGGCCAATATCGCAATTCGCGCGGGGATTTCCCGGTCTATGAGGACAAGGCCTATACCAATCGCGCGGGCGAGCTGAAGATCGGGGCACTCTATGCCCTAATGCGGGATCGGCTGATCGACGCGCGGCGATCCGCGTCGCAAATTGCCGGCAACGATATCGACATCGCGCGCTTTGAAACGCGGGCGACCGCCATCGGTGTGCAGGCGCGCGCCATAGCCGCCTATCAGAAATGGGTGGCGAGCGGCCTCAAGCTCAAGGCCTATCAGGCGCTTTATGATCTGGCGGAAAGCCGCAGCCAGGGCATTGCACGCCAAGTGCAACTGGGCGCCAAGTCCGCGATATTGCTGACCGAAAACGAAGCCAACATGGTCAAGCGCGAGGCGCTGGTGGTGCAGGCGCGGCAGGAGTTCATGGCGGCGGCCAACAGCTTCTCGCTCTATTATCGCGATGCGGACGGATTGCCGATCCTCGTCGATGCCGTGCGCCTGCCCGCGTCCGCCGCCGCGTTCGACGGCCTGCGGATCAACCCGCTGTTCGCGATCGAGGATCGTCCCGACTTCGGCATCCTGCTGGAGGAAATCGATAACGCCTCGGTCAAGCTGGCGCTGGCCCAGAACGACACCCGGCCCAAGCTGGATTTCGAGGGGCAGGTCGCCAAGGATGTCGGTGCCCAGGGTCTGGGGGGCTATAGCCGCACGCCGCTGGAGGTGATCGTCGGCGTGACCTTCAAAGTGCCGCTGCAGAACCGCAAGGCGAGGGGCAAGGTCGCCGAGAGCCAGGCGAAGATCGACGAACTCACCGTCAAGCAGCGCTATCTGGCGGAAAAGATCCGCACCGAAGTGGCCGGCATCGGCATCGAGGTCGACGCCGCGCGCGTGCTGGTGGATACGACCCGGCGGCAGCGCGACCTGGCCGAACGACTGGCCCAGGCCGAACGGCGCCGCTTCGATCTGGGATCGAGCGATTTCTTCCTGGTCAATAGTCGCGAGGAAGCGGCCACCGATGCCGCGGTCAAGCTGATCGAGGCGCAGGCACGCATCGCCGCGGCCCAGGCCGAAATGGCGGCGGCGACGGCCGATGACCGGGCGCTGGGACTGGATCGCAGCTAGGCGGCATGTCGTTACGACCTGGCGTCAGGTCGCCAAACGGGCCTTGATCGCCGCATAGGCGGCTCTCGCCTTCATCAGGGCGTCGAACTGGACATGGTGCCAGGGCGAGCCGATCGCGACGGCGCCATCGACAATCTTCCGGTTGTTGCCCCATAGTCGATGGCAGTGCCCGGCGCCGCGCGGGACGCAGCTGTCGAAGGACATGCCGGGGCGGCCCTCGATGCGATCCCTGATGTCGCGCATCAAAAGCAGGCCCGGCGCATAAGCGCGATAATCCTCGTCGAACGCCATCTTGAAGCCATGGCCCCAGATGGCGGCTTCAAACCAGCTCGACATGGCGATCGCGCGGCCCCCGACCGACAGGGTGGCGAGGCGGGCGCTGCCGTTCGCATGACCGCGCTCAATCACTTCGCAAAACAGGGCCTGGGTCGCGCCGTCGCTTGCCAATGCGCTGCCGCCCCGGCCTTTCCAGCCCGATGCCTCCAAGTCCAGAAACGCGTCGATCCAGGCTGTGCATGGCGCGTCCAGCGTCAGAATGTCGATCCTGACCGGGCCATGTTCCTGTTCCAGTCGCTTCGACAGGCTGCGCAGTCGGCTCCGCATTTTCGCGTCGCCGCGGCCTTCCCCTTGCTTGCCGGCGCGATAGGCTGGACGATCATGGCAATGGATGGTGTGGAATGCTCGCCTTTCCCGTTCGCAGCGGTCGAACAGGGCGATACTGACCGGATCGTCGGCATCCAGTCCGGAGACATGCAGCATGATCTCCCCGCCTGAGCGCTGGTCCAGGAAGGCGAACAGGCTCTTCCAGAACAGATCAGCGGACTGCGCGATGACCAGCGGCGTACCCAGGAATTGGTTGGTCGCCGCCCAGTTGCGCCAGATGCGCACTGGCCATCGGCCGAAGCGTGGTACGGCGATCAGCGGCATGACGCCCAGCCATGGTCCATCGATGGGGGCGACGATGGCCAGAAGCACGTCAGCGCCATCAGGCGCGTGGCTCAGGGCGGCGTCCATGAACCAGTCCTGCGCGAAGACATTGGCGGCCCCGGCCAGTGCCGACAGGGCCGCCCACTGCGCGCGATCATCGGCCGTCAGATCGGCATCGCGCAGGATGCGGACGACGGGTTGGTCGGCATCCGACATCGGCCAGGCATGGCTGGCGTCCGGTTGGAAACTGCCGGAGGCGGGAAGGTGGCTCATAACAGACCGGCCTTGCGCGCCACGCGGCACCCGATCGAGCGCCATTTGGCGGCCTTGGGCCATATCGGCACGTCGCCGGTGGGCAGGCCCCATCGCCGCAGCAGCGGATTGATCTGCATGGCGTCGCCCAGCGCCTGGCTCCACTGGCTCTGCCAAGTGATCGACAGCGAAATGGATGGCTCCGCGCCCGCCCTGACCCAATGGGGCGAGGCATAGGGGATGAACAGGCCGTCGCCCGGCTGCATGGGGTGGATGTCGGCATCCGCTTCATAGGCGTCGTTCCAGGGCAGCATATTGTCGCCACCACCATAATAGGCTTCGTGCCGGTCGATCGGCAGCCATGGTGCCATCGGGCGATAGGTCGCGAACTGTTTGTCGCCCGCGATCTGGAAGAGGATATTATATTCGCAATCGAAGTGAAACGGGGTGAGCGTTCCCGGCGCGGAAATGAAGATGAACCCCCGCACCGTCAGCCCCGGACCGGTCGCTGGAGAAATTGCGGGGCCGATCTGGTCCATCAGCCTGGCCAGCAACTCGCGATAGGCGGGCAGTTGCTCGACGAAGCGGAGCATGATCCAGTTGCCGCTGGTCTGGATCGAGCGAATGACGGTGGCGACATCGGCGTCGTCGGAGCGGTCCATCGCGAATTCGCCGCCATTGGGGGCGTTGCCGATCCGGCGTTCGACAAATTGCGGTGGCAGGTCGATGCTGGCTTTTGCCAGGGCTTCGAACGAGAGCAGCGGATGGCCCGTCAGGCTATGCTGCAGCATCGTCGGTGACAGCGGATAGGCGCTGGCGAAAGGACCGAGACTGGACGGCGCAACAAAGCTCATGGAGGAAGTTCTTCCGCTATGACGAGATCAATTGCCGCAAGATTGTCCTGCAAGGTTGAAGATCGCGTTAAGCAAGGTGCGCGTCTTCCTGTATATTTCAGGCCATAAGAAGTTCAGTTTCTGTCTGGGCTGAGTTGAAATGGTGATGCGGAAATATCGATTTGGATGAAAGATGGTTGCGACAATGATTTCTGGTCTGTTTCCACATTGATGCGATGAAGAAGATCGCAATGCGGTGTTTCGATCGGGGTTGATCTTCGGTGCGCGCCATTCTCCCCTTGCGCGATTGTCGGATGCCGCGCTGGCGGCAACCGTGCGGCATCATGATATTGCCGGCAGCGGCGAGAGATCGGCACTTGATGGGGCGCCGCGGACGCACGCGCCGGCACGACGCATTTTGCTGCGGAGAAGCCTTGAGGCTCTGGTTCAACTCAGCCGGTCGATCGCGTCGCTGTCGAGGCCGCCGGGGATGATCATGATCGGGCAGGGCATCTTGCCCGCGTCCGATCCGGTGAAGTGGGATACCAGGGCGCCGGGCGGGCCGCTGGCGGCGGCGCCCAGGACCAGGGCAGCGACATCGTCCATTTCCTCCAGCGTCTTGCGCACGACCGCGACGGGATCGCCCTGGCGCACGGTGATGCTGGGGCGGATGCCGGATTCGTCGGTCAGCGTGCCGGCCGCGCTGGTCACCAGCGCTTCGGCCCGTTGCAGCGCCTCATCCTCCATCGTCGCCTGGACGCCGCCCCATTGGACGAATTCGGACGGCGGGATCAGGGCCAGGATGCGGATCGTCCCGGCCGTCTTGGCGGCGCGGCGCGCGGCGAAGCGCAGCGCGGTTTCCGCTTCGGGCGATTCGTCCACGACCACCAGATATGTCCGCATTGTTCGATATCCCCGAGAAACAAAAATCGGCCTTGCCGGCCCGTCAAAACTGCCCCGACGAACCAACGAGGTGAAATGTGGGGCATTATGGGCCCTTGCGCAAGGCGTGGCCTTGACCGTTCCGGCCAAAGGGTGAAAACGGGCTCCGAAACGGCGCGTGCCAGATAATCAAGAAGAGGCCCCGAACGCATGAGCAAGACGATCCAGATGCCTGCCCTGTCCCCCACCATGGAGGAGGGCACGCTGGCCAAGTGGCTGGTCAAGGAAGGGGACAAGGTATCGTCCGGCGACCTTCTCGCCGAGATCGAGACCGACAAGGCCACCATGGAATTCGAAGCGGTCGATGAAGGCACCGTCGCCAAGATCCTGGTGTCGGAAGGCGCCGAGGGCGTGAAGGTCGGCACCGTCATCGCGATCATCGCCGAAGAGGGCGAGGATGTCGCCGCAGCGGCCGCCAGCGGTGGCGCTGCCCCCGCGCCCAAGGCTGATGCGGTTCCCGCCAAGGCCGAAGCCGCCGCCCCCGCCGCCAAGGCTGATCCGGTGCCGGCGAAGGCGGCTGCGCCTGCCGCCGCTCCGGCGGAAGGCCGCGTGAAGGCGAGCCCGCTGGCCCGTCGCCTGGCCGAAGCCAAGGGCGTCGATCTGGCTGCTGTCGCCGGTTCGGGCCCGAACGGCCGCATCGTCAAGGCTGACCTGGATGGCGCCGCTGCTGCCCCGGCCAAGGCCGCTGCACCGGTTGCCGCCCCGGCCGCTGCTGCACCCGCCGCTGCCCCGGCACCGGTGGCCGCTGCCGCGCAGGATTTCGGCATTCCGCACGAAGTCATCAAGCTCAACGGCATGCGCAAGACGATCGCGCGCCGCCTGACCGAGTCCAAGCAGCAGGTGCCGCACATCTACCTGACCGTGGACATCCAGCTCGACAAGCTGCTGAAGCTGCGCGGCGAGCTGAACGCCGGCCTGTCGGGCCGTGGCGTCAAGCTGTCGGTCAACGACCTGCTGATCAAGGCGCTGGGCGTGGCCCTGATGCAGGTGCCCGAGTGCAACGTGCAGTTCGCCGGCGACCAGATGCTGCAGTTCAAGCGCGCCGATATTTCGGTGGCCGTGTCGATCCCCGGTGGCCTGATCACCCCGATCGTCACCGGCGCCGACATCAAGGGCGTGGCTGCGATCTCGAACGAGATGAAGGATCTGGCCGATCGCGCCAAGGCCGGCAAGCTGCAGCCGAGCGAATATCAGGGCGGCACCGCGTCGCTGTCGAACATGGGCATGTTCGGCATCAAGCAGTTCGAGGCGGTCATCAACCCGCCGCAGGGCATGATCATGGCGATCGGCGCGGGCGAGAAGCGTCCCTTCGTGGTCGATGACTCGCTCCAGATCGCGACCGTCATGTCGGCGACCGGCAGCTTCGATCATCGCGCGATCGACGGTGCCGACGGCGCCCGTCTGATGAAGGCGTTCCGCGAACTGATCGAAAATCCGCTGGGCATGCTGGCCTGATGGCGAAGATCGACGAGCAGCCGCCGGAATATAGCCCGGCGGTGCGCGTCATCGCCATGCCCGCCGATACCAATCCCCACGGGGATATTTTCGGCGGCTGGCTGATGAGCCTGATGGATTCGGCTGCGGGGTCGGTCGCGGCGCGATATAGCCATGGCCGTGCGGTGACGATCGCGGTGGAGGGCATGACCTTCCACCGTCCAGTCATCGTCGGCGACGAGGTGTCGGTGTTCGCGATGCTGAAGTCGGTCGGCCGCACATCGATGAAGATCGATGTCGAGGCGTGGCGCCGTGCCCGTCACGACGACCGATCCTATCGCGTGACCCAGGCGACTTTCACCTTCGTGGCGATCGGTGAGGATCGCCAACCCCGTTCCGTGCCGCCGCTGCCTGCTCAATAAAGGCGCGGCCTGACCAAGATATCGAATAGCGAGAGAGACCATGGCTGATACCTATGACCTGATCGTCCTCGGCTCCGGCCCAGGCGGCTATGTTGCCGCCATCCGGGCGGCGCAACTGGGCCTCAAGACCGCGATCGTGGAGCGCGAAAATCTGGGCGGCATCTGCCTCAATTGGGGCTGCATTCCGACCAAGGCGCTGCTGCGTTCGGCCGAAATCTTCCATTATATGCAGCATGCCAAGGATTATGGCCTGGCGGCCGAGAAGATCAGCGCCGACATCGAGGCGGTGGTGAAGCGTTCGCGCGGCGTTGCCAAGCAGCTCAATCAGGGCGTCACGCACCTGATGAAGAAGAACAAGATCACCGTTCACATGGGCGATGGCAAGCTGACCGGAAAGGGCAAGCTGACCGTCACCAAGGACGGCAAGAGCGAAGAGCTGACCGCCAAGCATATCATCGTCGCGACCGGTGCTCGCGCCCGCGACCTGCCGCAGCTCAAGGCTGACGGCAAGCGCGTGTGGACCTATCGCCACGCCATGACCCCGGCGGAAATGCCGACCAAGCTGCTGGTCATCGGTTCGGGCGCGATCGGTATCGAGTTCGCCAGCTTCTACAACGACATGGGCGCTGATGTGACCGTGGTCGAGATGATGGACCGGATCGTGCCGGTCGAGGATGCCGATGTCTCGGCCTTCCTCGAAAAGGCGGTCAAGAAGCAGGGCATGACCATCCTGACCGGCGCCAAGATCGAGAAGATCGCCGCGACCGACAAGGCCGTGACCGCGACCATCAAGGACAAGGCCGGCAAGGACATCACCGCCGAATATAGCCATGTCATCGTGGCGATCGGCATCGTCCCCAATGTCGAGAATATCGGTCTGGAAGAGGTTGGCGTCGAGCCCGACCAGCGCTTCCACATCAAGACCGACCCCTATGGCCGCACCAATGTCGACGGCATCTGGGCGATCGGCGACGTCACCGCGCCGCCATGGCTGGCGCACAAGGCGAGCCATGAAGCCGTCACCACGGTCGAGGCGATCGCGCAGGCGCTGGGCAACAAGGATGTCCACCCGCATGCGATGGACGTGCGCAACATTCCGGGGTGCACCTATTGCCACCCGCAGATCGCATCGGTGGGCCTGACCGAAGCCAAGGCCAAGGAAGCGGGCTACGACGTCAAGGTCGGCATGTTCCCCTTCATCGGCAATGGCAAGGCGATCGCGCTGGGCGAGGCCGAGGGCTTCACCAAGACCGTGTTCGACGCCAAGACCGGCGAACTGCTGGGCGCGCACATGATCGGTGCGGAAGTGACCGAGATGATCCAGGGCTATACCATCGGCAAGACGCTGGAGACCACCGAGGCCGAACTGATGCAGACGGTGTTCCCGCACCCGACCATCTCGGAATCGATGCATGAAAGCGTGCTCGCCGCTTATGGGCGTGCGCTCCATATCTGATCGGCAGCTCATGCTGGCAAAGGGCGCGGGGATGTTCATCCTCGCGCTTTTTTGCGTGCTGGGAATTGCGCTGGCGCAGCGCAATGGGCTGCTCGACGACCTCAACATCGGCCTGATGGGCTGGGCCGGGCAGGGGCGCGAGACGGCGGCGGGCGGGCAGGTGACGATGGTCATGCGGCTCGCCTCGGCGATCGGCGGCACGGCGATCCGCATCATCCTGTCGCTGGTCGTGCTGGGCGCTCTGGTCTTTACCGGGCGGCGGGCGGCGGCCTGGTGGTTTGCCGGGGTGGAGATTGGCGGTACGCTGCTCAACCTGATCCTCAAGCAGATATTCGCCGCGCCGCGGCCCGACCTGCTGCCGCATCTCGACATCGTGCATAGCTACAGCTTCCCCAGCGGCCATGCGGCGGGGAACATGATGTTTTTCGGCGCGCTAGCAATGCTGGCCGGGCGGCGCTGGGCCTATGGCGCGGGCGGGGCGATGATCGCGCTGATCGGCGCCAGCCGGGTATGGCTGGGCGTGCATTGGCCAAGTGACGTGATGGCCGGATGGGTCGAAGGGCTGGGCTGGCTTATGCTGTGTGCGGTCTGGCTACCAGCGCGGCGAGGGCAGGAGTAAGGCGCGGGTGATGCTGCCGTGCGGCGGCATGCCGTCGGCGGTGACGAAGCCATGGACCCAGAAACTGTCCCAGGCGCTGAGCATAGCCACCAGCAGCAGAGCTAGGCCCGCACCGGCGCAGAGCAGGCGGGCGCCCCGCAGCGGATCGGCCGGCATCAATGCCAGCAGCACAAGCGGCAGCAGCGGCAGGAAATAACGGCCCTGCGTCCCCTGCACATAATCGACGCCGAGCGGCGTGCCGGTGAGATACATGGCGGTTTCGATCAGCAGCGCGGTGCCGAGCGCGATCGCCAGCCACCATAGCCGCTGGCCGAGACCGAAGCGCGCGCCCGATCCGCTCAGCACCGCGCTGCCCAGCATCAGCAGGGCGAGCGGGTAGGCGAGCAGCGGCAGCAGGATGGCGTTCCAGCCGAAACGGCCGACGATCTGCAGCGCATAGACCGGCGCCCGCTCGACGATGCTAGAGGCAAGGATGCGGACATAGCCAGCCGGATCGGCGAGGATCACGGCCAGTTGCTGCGCCAGCGGCGCGGTCAGCACGCTCTCCCCGGTCTTGCGCGAGGTGATGTGATAGAGCGCCTGGCTGCCGCCATTGGCCTTCATCCAGACAGCGAAAATGACAGTCCCCAGCAGCATCGCGCACAGGATTAGCGCGTTGCGAAGCAGGCTGGCGCGGCAGGGCCAGCGCAGGCCGGCGGCCATCAGCGGCAGATAGACGCCCTTGGCTAGCGCCAGCAGCGGCGCGGTGACCAGCGTGGCGGCGGCGCTGGCACGGTCCGGTGCCATGAAGCCGATCCGCAGTGCCAGAGCGAGGCCGAGAAAGCCGATACCGTTGATGACCGCATCGGGCGAGAGCGAGCCGATCTGATAGCAGAATGTCGGCAGCAGCGCGGTGCCGAGCAGCGCCATGCGGCCAAAGGGGATGAGGCGCAGCGCGGCGACGAGCAGCAGCAATGCGGTCAGCGCATTGACGATGCGGCCGGCATAGAAGGCGCCGATGCGCGGCAGGCCGAGCGCGTCACCGATTGCGAGGCCGACGGCGCCGGCGGCATAGAGCGTCGGCGCATAGCTGGCGACATTGGGAAATTCGGCAAAGCGCGTGCCGGGGCGAGCGGCGTCGGCGGCCCAGGCGCGGTCGATCATCGCCTTGTCATAGCGGTGGCGTTGGCCGTCCGGTTCGGTCGGGAAATCGAGAGCATGCAGCTCGACCGCGGCACGCGGCAGTTCCGCGCCGATCCGGTCGCCCTGAATTTCCGTCACGACCTGGCCCTGCGACAGGGTCAGCGCCTTCATATAATGCTGGTTCTCGTCCGGCGCTTGGAAGGGAGGCGTCAGGATCGCGAAGAACAAAGTTGCGAGGCAGACGGCAAGAAACACTATCCGTTCGATACGCGACCATGGCGCGGTGACCGCCATGTCTGCATAAGGATGGTGCCTGAAAGAAGATCGCTCGCTGCGCATGCCCGCCGTTCGGTTGAATATTGATACGTGCTAGATAGGCCCCGTTAACATTTCGCGATGGACAAGATGAAGGCCGAAAATATGAGACATGGCGATGAATTCGGACTCCATGGGCAACTCTTATGGCCGGGGAATGATGATATCGGATTTTGACCGCTGGCGACCAGAAGCAGTCAGGATATCCCTCCCGCAAGCGGAAGGGGGTGAGTTGGACGTCGGACAAGCCCACCCCGCTGCGACTAACGCGCTGCGCGCGCAAGTCTCGCAACCCCTCCCGTTTACGGGAGGGGCATGGCGGGAAATCAACCAGCATGGCCACCCAAAGAAAGGCTGCGCACAGGAAAGGCACGCGCCAGCACGCCCAAGGCCCCTGCCTTCAAGCTGTCGATAGTGATGTAGAAGCGGAAAGAGGCCCTCAGGCCTCTTCCGCTTCTGGTTCCTGTTCGACCGGCGGGTGGAGCCGCAGGCGGGTGACGCGGCGGCCGTCGCTGGCCAGGACTTCCAGTTTCCAGCCGCTCTGTTCGTGCGGGATGATCTCGCCCGGTTCGGGGACGCGGCCGGCGAGCACGAAGGCGAGGCCGCCCAGCGTGTCGACATCTTCCTCGATCTCGCCCAGACGCGGGTCGATTTCCTCGGCCACATCGTCCAGTTCGGCGCGGGCGTCGGCGTCCCACATGCCGCCTTCCAGCGGCACCAGCATCGCTTCGGGCGCGTCGTCATGCTCGTCCTCGACCTCGCCGACGATCTCCTCGACCAGATCCTCGAAGGTGAGCAGGCCTTCGGTGCCCGAATATTCGTCCAGCACGATGGCGAGATGGGTGCGCTTGGCGCGCATTTCGGCGAGCAGGTCGAGCGCGCCCATGCTTTCGGGCACATAGAGCGGCTGGCGGATCAGCGGCGCCAGCGTATCGGGCACCGGCGCCTTGCCGGCAAGGATCGCGAAAGCATCGCGGATATGGACCATGCCGACGATCGTATCGAGCGTCTCGCGATAGACCGGGATGCGGCTATGACCGGCCTCGGCGAACAGTTCTGCCAGTTCGGCAAAGCTCGCCTTTTCCTCGATCGCGACGATGTCGGCGCGGGGCAGGGCGACGTCGTCGACCGTATGTTCGGAAAAATGCAGCAGGTTGCGGACCATCTGCCGCTCGATCGCGGACAGATCGCCCTTGGCAGGCGGGGCCGCGCCCTCTTCCTGCTCTTCCTCATCATATTCGTCGAGCGCCTCTTCCAGTTCCTTGCGGAGGCTGGGGGCTTCATTCTCGCCGAACAGGAGCGACTTCAGGCCGCTCCATAAACCGCCCTCGTTACTACTGTCCGCTTCCTTGGAACCGGCGCTATCCTTCGGGCTGCCTTCAGCCATCTTACTTCCTATTCCCCTGTTTCAGAACATTGTCGAAGCCGGTGATAGACCGGATCCGAATAAGCATGATCAACCATTGTCCCGATCCCCATAGGGATCGGCTAGGCCAAGGCTGAGGAGCGCGCGGATTTCCAGCGCTTCCATCGCCTCGGCTTCATTGTCGTCCATATGGTCATATCCAAGCAAATGAAAAGTCCCGTGGACGATCAGATGCGTGGCATGGTCGGCGACCGATATGCCCTTTTCCGCAGCTTCGGCGGCGCAGACCCCCTCGGCCAGCACGATGTCGCCCAGTAGAACCTCGCCATCGTCGGTGTTCGCCGTCACTTCCAGCAGGTCTTCCTGCACCATCGGGAAGGACAGGACGTTGGTCGGCTTGTCCTTCTCGCGATAGGCGCGGTTGAGCTGATGGACCTCATCATCGTCGGTCAGCTTGACCGCGACTTCATAGAGGGTGGAGCCGGTCGCGAAGGCGGCATAGGGACTGTGCGCAATGGCGGCTGAAACCGCCTGTTGCGCGAGAAATTCCCAGTCCGGGCCGGGCCAGCCTTCTTCATGAAGGACAGCGACTTCGATCATAATGTTGAGATCCGTTGTGAAGATTTATGCATCGGGCCCCTCATAGGCCTGGACGATGCGGCCGACCACCGGATGGCGGACGACGTCGCCGATGCCGAAGGGGACCATGGCGATGCCCTCGACCCCGTCCAGCCGCGCGACCGCGTCGGCCAGGCCCGAAATGCCCGGCTGCGGCAGATCGACCTGCTTGGGATCGCCGCAGATGACCATGCGGCTGCCTTCGCCAAAGCGGGTCAGGAACATCTTCATCTGGGCGATGGTGGTGTTCTGCGCCTCGTCCAGCACGATGAAGGCATTGGCCAGGGTACGGCCGCGCATGAAGGCGAGCGGGGCGATCTCGATCTCGCCGCTGGCGATCCGCCGTTCGACTTGTTCGGCCGGCAGCGTATCGTGCAGCGCATCGTAGATCGGCCGCAGATAGGGATCGACCTTTTCCTTCATGTCGCCCGGCAGGAAGCCGAGCTTCTCGCCCGCCTCGACGGCGGGACGGGAGAGGATCAGGCGGTCGACGCTGCCGGTGATGAGCTGGCTGACCGCCTGAGCAACTGCCAGATAGGTCTTGCCGGTGCCTGCCGGGCCAAGCGCGAAGATGATGTCGTTCCGGGTCAGCGCCTCCATATAGGCGACCTGGGTGGCGGAACGGGGGACGATCGTCTTCTTGCGGGTGCGGATCATCACCTTGGGCGGTTCGGCGACGTCATGGCGGATGATGCCATCCAGCGTCGGTTCGGCCGACATGGCGATCACGGCTTCCACCGCGCCATTGTCGATTTCCTGCCCGGCGACGATGCGGTTGTAGAGGCCGGTCATTACGTCGCGGGCGCGGGCGGCGGCTTCGGCCTCGCCCTCGATCTGCAGCTTGTTGCCGCGGGCGGCGATGTAGACGCCCAGGCGGTTCTCGATCGCGACCAGATTCTGGTCATATTGGCCGAACAGCGCACCCAGAAGATGCGGCTTCTCGAACGTCACTTCCAGGCGTGCGCGCTCGGCAATGTCGGTGCGGGGATGGTGCGGTTTCTTGCCCATTCAAAAGCCTCCCTGGCTCGTCATGCATCTCGTAAGGACCGGCAGGCGCCGTGGGTCGGGGAGATGGCTTCCCGGCTGTGCGGGAATGACGAGGCTTTGGTTCAAGCGGCTTTCCTCCTGCTGATTTCGCCGGCTAGGCTGTTCGGGCCGGCGCTGATGATATCGACATCGACCATGTCGCCAATGCCATATTCGGGGGCGGTGACATGGACGGATTGCAGCCAGGGCGTCTTGCCGATCAGCTGGCCGGGATAGCGGCCCTTGCGTTCGAGCAGGATGCTGGTGGTGCGGCCCACCGTGGCGGCGTTGAAATCGACCTGATGGCGGTTGATTGCGGCCTGCAGCCGGGCCAGCCGTTCGTCCATCACCGCCGCCGGGATCTGGTGATCCATGTCCGCCGCCGGGGTACCGGGGCGGGGGCTGTATTTGAAGGAATAGCATTGCGCATAGCGCACTTGATCGACGATCTTGAGAGTATCTTCGAACTCGGCGTCGCTCTCGCCGGGGAAGCCGACGATGAAATCGCCGGACAGGGCGATGTCGGGCCGCGCCTCGCGCACGCGCTCGATGATGCGCAGATAGCTGTCGACCGTGTGGCTGCGGTTCATGGCCTTCAAAATACGGTCATTGCCCGACTGCACCGGCAGGTGGAGGAAGGGCATCAGCTTGGGCTCGTCGCCATGGGCGGCGATCAGGCCGTCGCTCATGTCGTTGGGATGGCTGGTGGTGTAGCGGATACGCTCCAGCCCGCCGAGCTTCGCCAGTTCGCGGGCCAGGCCGTCCATGCCCTGCATCCGGCCCCGATCATCTTCGCCGGTCCAGGCGTTGACGTTCTGGCCGAGCAGGGTGATTTCGCGCACGCCGCCATCGACCAGCGCCTTGGCCTCGTCCAGGATCGCGGTCCAGCTGCGGCTGATTTCCGCACCGCGGGTATAGGGCACGACGCAATAGGTGCAGAATTTGTCGCAGCCTTCCATGATCGTCAGGAAGGCGGTCGGCCGGGCCTGCTTGGTGCGGCCGGGTAGCGCCGAGAACTTGGAATTGGCCGGCATGTCGGTGTCGACAGCCTCCTCGCCGCGCTGCGCCTTGCCGATCAGGTCGGGCAGGCGGTGATAGGCCTGCGGGCCGACGACGATGTCGACATTGCGGGCGCGGCGCTGGATCTCGCCGCCTTCGGCCTGCGCGACGCAGCCGGCGACAGCGATCATCGGGCGCGTGCCATCCTCGCGGGTCAGGCGGCCAATGTCGGAATAGACCTTGTCCACCGCCTTTTCGCGGATGTGGCAGGTGTTGAGAATGACGAGGTCGGCCTCTGCGCCATCGGCAGCAGCGGTCATGCCGCGCTCGCCCAGCATTTCGGCCATGCGTTCGCCATCATAGACGTTCATCTGGCAGCCGAAGGATTTGACCTGGAAGGTGGCCGGGCCCTTGCCGGCTTTATGTTCGGGGGCGTCGTTACGATTCATGCCGTCCAGCTATACAGGCGCTTGGCCCGAAGAGGAAGGTGGCAGGTGCGCGGCAATGCTCGCGGCGATCCGCTGGTGCGCGGTGGCGGCCAATATCTTGCGATCGGCGCAGCTGGCCGGGTCAAACGGCTCCAGGAACCGGATGGTGACGGGCAGGCGGCCCTTGCGCTCCAGCAGCCGTTTGGCGTTGGCGCCGGCGGGTTCGTCACCGTGCCAGGCGATCTCCGCCGTGGCCGCGCCATAATCGATATGGACCGGCTGGATCATCACCGCGCGCGGCGGCGGCATCAGTACGGCGAGCAGCGAGGGCTTGAAGGGCAGCAGGCCACTGCCGTCGCTGGTCGTGCCTTCCGGAAAAAGCGCGACCGGCTGATGGCCGGCGAGTGCGGCGCGCAACGCATCGAGCTGGCCCGACAGGCTGCCGCGTTTCTCGCGCGAGACGAACAGGGTGTTGTTCTGGGCCGCGAGCCAGCCGATCACCGGCCAGCTGGCAATGCCGTCATGGGCGACGAAGGCTGCGCCGGTGGCGTCGGCCAGCGCGAGAATGTCGATCCAGCTGACATGATTGGCGATCAGGAACATGTCGCTGTCGACCGGGTGACCTTCCAACCGGACGCGGGCGCCGACCGAGCGGGCCGCCATCCCCAGGAAGCGGCGCGGCCAGGGGGATGGACGGCGAAACAGGCGCCACAAGAGGTGCGGGGGCAGGCAGAGCAGCAGGCTGCCCAGCAGGGCGGCGATGCGGCCTGCCCGGCGCAGTGGCGCCAAGGCGTCAGTCCTTGCGGTCGAGGGCGACGCCGTACAGTTCCATGCGATGGTCGACCAGGCGGAAGCCGAGCTTTTCGGCGATCTGCTTCTGCAGCAGTTCCAGTTCAGGATCGACGAATTCGATGACGTTACCGGTTTCGACATCGATCAGATGGTCATGATGCGATTCCGGGGCGGCTTCGTAGCGGGCGCGGCCGTCGCCAAAATCGTGGCGCTCCAGAATGCCGGCTTCCTCGAACAGGCGCACGGTGCGGTACACGGTGGCGATCGAGATGCCCGGATCGATGGTGGATGCGCGCTTGTGCAGTTCCTCGACATCGGGGTGATCGGTCGCGTCGCTCAGCACCTGGGCGATGACCCGGCGCTGTTCGGTGATGCGCAGGCCCTTTTCGTGGCAAAGGGCTTCGACGTCGATCTTGCGGTTCATGCGGGGGGCTGGCTCGCTTCAAAAATGGAAAAGTCGGACATTGCCTAGCCGCTTTTGTTCCAACGGAAAAGGGGCGCATCGTCGATGCGCCCCTTTCGCAATAGGTAAATGCCGAAGTTGTGGGGCTTATTTGCCGCCACGGGTCCGGCGGCGCTTGGTGCCCAGACCGATCTTCTTGGCCAGCGAGCGGCGCTGTTCGGCATAATTGGGGGCGACCATCGGGTAATCGGCCGGCAGGCCCCACTTGGCGCGATAATCTTCGGGGGTCATCTGATAATGGGTCATCAGGTGACGCTTGAGCATCTTCAGCTTCTTACCGTCTTCCAGGCAGATGATGTAATCCGGCTTGATCGATGCGCGTACCGAAACAGCCGGTTCCGGCTTGACTTCGGGGGCAGGCGCCGGGGTCGAAAGACCGGTCAGCGCGGCATGAACATTCTGGATCAGGGTTGCGACGTCGGAAACAGCAACACTGTTGTTCGAGACGTGCGCAGCGACAATGTCGGAGGTCAGAGTGACGAGCAGTTCGCTCTGTGCCGATTCGTTTTCCATTTTTCTTGTTTCCTGCAAAGGCTTCTATTGTGCGACCCGCCTGAGGAAATGGATTCAGAGCGGTATATCTTGGCTAGACCCTGTGGCCTGCCTTCGCAAGAGAAGATTGCCTTAAACAAGCATGTCGATGCGAAAACTCAAAGCGTCATGAAGCTTTCCATCATTGCCTCGATAGTAACCGGGGCGACGATGTACATATTCGAAACCAATAGTCTCATAAAGTTTGACCGCCATGTTCGATGCACGGACTTCCAGGTTCATCGACGTGATCCCACGGCGACGGGCCAGCGTCAGGCTGTGGCCCAGCAGAGACCGGCCGATGCCACGGCCACGCCATAGCGGATCGACCGCCAGCAGCAGCAGTTCGCATTCGTCCAGCACCGAACGGACCAGGGCGAAGCCGAGCGGGGCCGCATCGACATGGGCGACGGTCAGCCAGGTGCCTGGCATGGTCATGACCCCCGACAATTGGGGCAGGGTCCAGGCCTCGCCGAACAGCGGGTCGAAGGCGCGGGTCATCACTTCCATGGCGTCGGCGAGCGCATTGCGCTCGCCCTCGTCATAGGTGTCGAGCGTCAGGCCGGCGGGGATCATGAAGCGGCGCGCTCCGCGATCGTCTTGGCGTCGGCCTCGCGGCCATAGAGCGGGGAGGGGGCAAGCGGCGGCAGCTCTGCAATCAGGCTGTAGCGCGCGGCTTCGGGATAGAGGGCAATCGCGGTGCCGTCACCGCGTGCGGTGACCAGCGCCTCGGCGCCGGTGCCGTAAAATTGCGCCATGTCGAGCTGGGTCGCGAGCGTGGTGATCGGCGTGGAGGCGGGCTGGGTCGTGGCAGTGCGGCCATCGACCTCGAACAATTGCCAGAAAAGTTCGCCATGGCCGCCGGTGATGGTGACGGCGACCGGGCCGTCCCGATGGTCGAGCGCCGCCATCGCGGCGATTAGCGAAAAGGCGCTATAACCATGGAGCGGCACCGACCAGGCGAGCGCCAAGGCGCGGGCGGCGGCGATGCCGATGCGCACGCCGGTGAAGCTGCCCGGCCCGACATCGACCGCGATCGCATCGGCGCGCCCGCCATCGGGCAGCGCGGCGATAGCGGGCAGCAGCGCCTCGGCATGGCCGCGGCCGACGATTTCATGAAAATGGCCGATTGGCTGGCCGTCTTCCAGCAGCGCAACGGACAGCGCCTGTGTGGCGGTGTCGATGACCAATATGCGCAAATTCACTCCCCCGAAGCCGCGGTGCCGATATGGATATGGCTGCGGTTAATCGATCCGGGGCGATTTGCCAAATCCGGTCATCGCAGCGTCAGACCGCGCGGACTTCCGTCACTTCCGGCACATAATGTTTGAGCAGCTGCTCGATGCCGTTCTTGAGCGTGGCGGAGGAGGAGGGGCAGCCGGCGCAGGCGCCCTGCATGCGCAGATAAACGGTGCCCTTGTCGAAGCCGCGATAGATGATGTCGCCGCCGTCATTGGCGACGGCCGGACGCACGCGGGTTTCGATCAGATCCTTGATCTGGTCGACGATCTCGGCATCTTCCGGATCGTCGGTGAAAGCCTCTTCCTCGGCCGGGACGCTGAAGCCCGCGGCGGTGCCGGCGGCGAACAACGGCATGTTGGCCGAGAAATGGTCGAGCAGGATCGAGAGAATTTCCGGCTTCACGTCGCTCCATTCGGCGCCCGGCGCGATCGTCACCGAAATGAAGTCGGCGCCGAAGAAGACGCCGGTCACGTCACCCAGGCCGAACAGCGCATCAGCCAGCGGCGAGGCTTCCGCCTCTTCGGGGCTGGCGAAATCGCGGGTGCCCGCGGCGCCCATGACGGCCTGGCCGGGGAGGAATTTGACGGTCGCCGGATTGGGCGTGAGTTCGGTCTCGATCAGCATGGCCGCTATGTGGCGACGTGCGCGCGCGAGATCAAGCGGTCAAACGGAACTTCGGCGGCGTCGGGCCATTTCCTTTGGTGAAGCCCCAGATAAGGAGATGGAAAGATGAGCGACGACAAGGATATTCGCGAGCGTTTCTGGACGGACCTGTCGTGCAGCCCGTTCTTGATGGTGGGGTTGCAGGGCAGCCATGCGCACAGCGTGCCGATGACCGCGCAACTGGACAAGGATGCCGATCATTGCTTCTGGTTCTACACCAGTCGCGACAATCGGCTGGCCGCCGGCGGGCCGGCCATGGCGCAGTTCGCGGCGAAGGATCATTATCTGTTCGCCTGCATCAACGGCACGCTGGTGCCGGAGACCGACGAGGCGGTGATCGACCGTTATTGGTCGAAGCAGGTCGAGGCCTGGTATCCGGGCGGACGGCAGGATCCCAACCTGCTGATGCTGCGCTTTGACCTTGGCACGGCGGAGATCTGGCGCGCCGATCTGTCGATCGGTGGAGTGTTCAAGATGATGTTTGGCGGCGATGTCCGGGCGGAGTTGCGCGACAAGCATGCCGAGGTCAGTCTTTAAAGGACTGGCATGATGTTGGGCGGCCGCGGGCGAAATCCCGTGGCCGCTTGCTTTTCAGCGGCATTTGCCCCATATGTGCGGCAGCGCAGCATGGCCCTTGGGGCCCGATAGCGATTGGCAGCGTGATCGTTCCCGGCTCTGACAGGCCCTGGGAACCGGCCAATGATAGTCTGCGCCAAGCTTGAGGCTTCCCTATTCACGCGGGTCGTTTCCTAACCCGCCTTGCGCCCTTGCTGCGTCCGCAGACAGGTTGGCGCCCGGCCGACTTGTGAGTTTCTCATGCATTTCAATGAACTTGGTCTTTCCGAGCCGATCATCAAGGCGCTTACCGCCAAGAAATATGCCGAGCCGACGCCGATCCAGCAAAAGGCCATTCCGGTCCTGCTGGAAGGCCGCGACCTGTGCGGCATCGCCCAGACCGGCACCGGCAAGACCGCAGCCTTCGCGCTGCCCAGCCTCGACTATTTCGCGCGCAATCCCAAGCCGACGCCGATCAAGGGCTGTCGCATGCTGGTGCTGTCGCCGACCCGCGAGCTGGCGGCCCAGATCGCCCAGAGCTTCCGCGACTATGGCCGCTTCCTGCGCCTGTCGGTGGAAACCGTGTTCGGCGGCGTGCCGGTCAACAAGCAGATCCGTGCCCTGTCGGCCGGCGTCGACATCGTCGTCGCCACCCCCGGCCGCCTGCTCGACCTGATCGACCAGCGTGCCTTCACCATCAAGGACACGGAAATCTTCGTCCTCGACGAGGCGGACCAGATGATGGACATGGGCTTCATCCATCCCCTGAAGCGCATTGCCAAGCTGCTGCCGCGCGATCGCCAGAACCTGTTCTTCTCGGCCACCATGCCCAAGGAGATCGAGGCGCTGGCCGGCCAGTTCCTCAATGATCCGGTCAAGGTCAGCGTCGCGCCGCAGTCGACCACGGCCGAGCGTGTCCGTCAGCAGCTGACCTTCGTCAACCAGGCGGAGAAGCAGGCACTGCTCCATATCGTGCTGAAGACCGAGGAGATCGACCGCGCGCTGATCTTCACCCGCACCAAGCATGGCGCCGACCGCGTCGTGCGCTTCCTGGAGGGCGCGGGCATCCAGGCCTTCGCGATTCATGGCAACAAGAGCCAGGCGCAGCGCACCACCGCGCTGCAGGCGTTCCGCCATGGCCATTGCAAGCTGCTGGTCGCGACCGACATCGCCGCACGAGGCATCGACGTGTCGGGCGTGTCCCACGTCATCAACTTCGAAATCCCGAATGTGCCGGAGCAATATGTCCACCGCATCGGCCGGACGGCGCGCGCCGGCGCAGACGGTATCGCCATCAGCTTCGTGGCGGATGACGAACGGCCTTACCTCAAGGCGATCGAGCGGGCGACCAAGGTGAAGCCCGAGATCGTGCCCCTGCCGGAGAATTTCCTGGAGGCCGTGCGCAACCTTCCCAAGCCCGCGCCGCAGCGCAAGGGGCCGAGCCAGAGCCCGGCCCAGCAGGCCAAGCGTGCCGAAGGCCAGCGTCGTTATCAGGAAGGGCAGAAGGCCCAGCGCGGCGCCCCCGACAAGGCTCGCCGTGGTGAAGGCGGCCATCGTGGCGAGGGCGCGCATCGTGGCGAAGGCGATGGTGCCGGCGCCAAGAAGAATTTCCGTCGTCGTCGCGGTGGCGGCGGTGGCGCCGTCGGCACGCACAAGGGCGCGGTCCAGCGCACCGGCGCACCGCGCGGCTAATAGCTAAGGCGTTCCGGGCGCTCCCCCATGGAGCGTCCGGGGCGACCCGCTCTGGCTCGTGCCATTTTGCGCGCGCCATATTTCCATTGTCGCATCGCGTGGGGCGCAAAGCCGGTTCCCCCTTTTGCGCGCGATGCTCTGATGCCGCGGCGTGGCCATCTTTGTCAGTGGTCATTCAGGAAAATGCCGTTAGGCTCCTCTGCCTATGCGTTTGACCTCTCGCCGTTCGGCCGCTTCGCTCACCATTCTTGCCCTGCTTCTGTCGGGCTCTCCCCTGCCGCTGGCGGCCAGGACCGATCCTTCGGTCGCCGGGGCAAAGGCTGCGCCAGGCGGCAGCCAGGCGGATATCCGCCCCTGGCTCTACGAAAATAGTGACGTGCCGATCGACATGGCGTGGCGGTTCGGTACGCTGTCCAACGGGCTGCGCTATGCCATCCGCCGCAATGGCGTGCCGCCGGGGCAGGTGTCGATCCGCCTGCGCATCGATGCCGGATCGCTGATGGAGCGTCCCGACGAGCAGGGCTATGCCCATTTCATGGAACATCTGTCGATGCGCGGGTCGCGCCATGTGCCCGATGGCGAGTCGAAGCGCATCTGGCAGCGGCTGGGCGTAACCTTCGGCAGCGACAGCAATGCCGCAACCACGCCGACCGGCACCACCTATGCGCTCGACCTGCCGCAGGCCAATCAGACGAGCCTTGGCGAAAGCCTGAAGATCCTGGCCGGCATGATGACCGACCCCAATATCGTCGACAGCGCGGTCGATGCCGAGCGGGCGGTGGTGCTGGCCGAACGGCGCGAGAGCGACGGGCCGCAGATGCGCATTTCCGATGCCAGTCGCCAGCATTTCTTCGCCGGCCAGCCCTTGGCCGACCATGCGCCGATCGGCACGGTCGCGACGCTGAATGCGGTGACCGCGGCCAAGGCTGAAGCCTTCCACCAGCGCTGGTATCGCCCGGAAAACACGGTGATCGCGATTGCCGGCGATATCGACCCGGCGCTGGCCGAACAATTGCTCAAGGATAATTTTGCCAGCTGGCAGGATAGCGGCAAGGGCGCCGAGCAGCCCGATTTCGGAGAACCGGACGCCAAGGCGCCGGCCACCCGCGTCGTGGTGGAACCGGGCTCGCCGACGGGTCTCACCATGGCCTGGTTGCGTCCGTGGAAGCCCCATGCCGACACGATCGTCTATAATCAGGACAAGCTGACCGACATGCTGGCGCTGCAGATCGTCAGCCGGCGGCTGGAGCAGGCGGCACGGGCCGGGGGCAGCTTCCTGGCGGCGGGTGTCGACCAGCAGGATATCAGCCGGTCGGCCGACGGCACCTTCATCACCATCACGCCCACCGGCGAGAATTGGGAGAAGGCGCTGGCCGATGTGCGCGCGATCATCGAGGATGCGAAGGCCGCGCCGCCGACCCAGCAGGAAATCGACCGCGAATATGCGCAGCTCGACACGGCGCTGGCGATCCAGGTCGAAAATGCCGACACGGAAGCCGGGGCGAAGCAGGCGAGCGATCTGGTGAGCGCGGTGGACATTCGCGAAACCACGGTCAGCCCGCAGGCGGCGCTCGACATCTTCCGTTCTGGCAAGCCGGCGATGACGCCGCAGAAGATACTGGATTGCACCCGCCGCCTCTTTTCCGCCGGGGTGTTCCGGGCGATGCTGATCACCGGCAAGGTCGAGGCGGGGCAGGACCAGAAGCTGGCTGCTGCGCTCGCTGCGCCGGTCAAGGCGGCGACCAATGCCCGCCTGGCCGACAAGGCGGTGACGATGGACGACCTGCCCAAATTCGGTGCGCCCGCGACCGTCGTGTCGCGCACGCCGGTCGGATTGCAGGGGATGGAGAGCATCACCTTCTCCAACGGCGTCAAGCTGACGCTGTTCGCCAATGATGCGGAGACCGAGAAGGTGCGCATCAATGTCCGCTTCGGTCATGGGCAGCAGGCCTTTTCACCCACCAAGCCGGTGGCAAGCTGGGCCGGCGATTATGCGCTGGTAGCGAGCGGCATCGGCAAGCTGGGCCAGCGGGAGCTGGATGACCTGACCAATGGTCGGCGCATGGGCATGCAGTTTTCGACCGACGATGATGCGTTCGAATTGCAGGCGGTGACCCGTCCGGCCGATTACAAGGACCAGTTGCGCCTGTTCGCCGCCAAGCTGTACCAGCCCGGCTGGGATCCCGCGCCGATCGCGCGGGTGAAGACCGGAGCCTCGGTCGCCTATGACGCGATGTCGCGCGCGCCCGATGGCGTGCTGGGGCGCGACCTCAACTGGCTGCTGCATGACAAGGATGTGCGGTTCCGCACCCCGTCCAAGGCGGAAATCAACGCGCTGACGCCCGAAAGCTTCCGCCAGACCTGGGAGCCGATCCTGGCTTCGGGACCGATCGAGATCCAGATTTTCGGTCAGGTGAAGGCCGAAGAGGCGATTGAGGCGGTGGCGGCGACCTTTGGCGCGATGCCGGCCCGCCCGGACGTGCCGGTGCCGGCCGCGAACAAGGTGCAGCGTTTCCCCGCCCATGTCGAACAGCCGGTCATCCTGCGCCATGATGGCGACAAGGAACAGGCGGCCGCCGTCATGGCCTGGCCGACCTCGGGCGGCTTTGCGCTGACGAAGGAGGCGCGCCAGCTCGAAATCCTGACCCAGATTTTCAATGACCGGCTGTTCGACAAGCTGCGCTCGACCGAGGGTGCGGCCTATTCGCCCAGCGTGCAGAATAGCTGGCCCTTCTCCTATGACAGTGGCGGCTATATCTTGGTGACCAGCCAGGTGCGGCCTGACCGGGTCAATTATTTCTACAGCGTCGTGAAGGAAACGGCGGCCGATCTGGCCAAGACGCCGATCAGCGCCGACGAACTGCAACGGGCGGTGGCGCCGATGCGGCAGTTGCTGATGCGCGCCAGCACCGGCAATGCCTTCTGGATGGGGCAGATGGAGGGATCAACCCATGATCCCCGCTATGTGCAGGCGATGCAGACCATGAGTCAGGATCTGCTCAACGTCACGCCGGCCGACATTCAGGCGCTGGCGACCAAATATCTGGTGCCGGGCAAGAGCTGGTCGGCCGTGGTGCTGCCACAGGGCGTCGCCGCCAAATAGGCGGTAGGATCAGGCGGAGGCGGCTTGCGCGTCCTCCGCCTGCAGCAATTGCTCGTAGAGCCGCGCATATTCCAGATGCATGTTGCGGAGCGCCGGTGTGGCCGATCGCGCCGCCAACTGGCGATTGCGGTCGCGTCGCTGCTCGAAATAGGCGCGGCCGAAATTCGCTTCCAGATCCATGAAATACCTCCCTCGATTGATCCTCCAATGGGCGGGGCGCCAACAGGTTGCGGGCAGGGCAGGGGCTTGCGATGGACGGGGGTGAAACGGGGGTGGGCGGCGCGATGCGACCATCCATCTTTGCCCTTGATGCTGGCGGGCTTTGGTCGCTAGGTCAGGGGCTTGGGGCAATGATGATCCGGCCATACGCGGCCCGGACATCGATCGCCCAGGGGGATTTGCATCGCATGTTGAAGACTGTCCGGGCATCGGCCATGGCCGCCACCATCCTGTTGTCGCTGGCTGCCGCGCCGGCGCTTGCCGAGCAGGTGGTCGTCACCGCGGACCATATGGTCGATGTGCTGGCCGGCAAGACGGTCGATCATCCGGCTATCTTCATTACCGACGGTCGCATTACCGGTATCGCCGACGCGCGCACCGTGCGCTGGGGCAGTGACGTCCGCCATATCGACCTGTCGGGCAAGACCATCCTGCCGGGCCTCATCGACATGCACGTCCATTTGACCAGCCTGGCGGAAGTAGGCGGCTATCAGGGGCTGCGCTACACCGACAGTTTCTGGACGGCCGTGGGCGTCAAGAATGCGCGCATCACGCTGAAGGCGGGCTTCACCACGGTGCGCAATGTCGGTTCGGCCGATTTTGCCGATGTGGGCCTCAAGCAGGCGATCGAGGAAGGGCAGATTGTTGGGCCGCGGATCATCCCGGCCGGCTATGCAATCGGCGCGACCGGCGGCCATTGCGATGGCGGTGGCCTGCCGCCATCGATGGATCGCAAGGAATCTTCGGTGGTCGACAGCCCGCAAGAGGGCCGCGCCAAGGTGCGCTGGCTGCACAAATATGGCGCCCGCGTGATCAAGATCTGTGCGACCGGTGGTGTCTTCTCGCTGGGCGACGCGGTCGGCGCCCAGCAACTGAGCTTTGACGAGATGAAGGCGATTGCCGACGAGGCGCATATGCTGGGCCTTAAGGTTGCGGCGCACGCCCATGGCAATGACGGTATCCGCACCGCGATCGAAGCCGGGATCGACACGATCGAACATTGCAGCCTGGCCGATGACGAGACGATCAAGCTGGCGGCCAGCAAGAAGACCTGGTTCGACATGGATATCTATAATGACGATTATATCCTGGCGACCGGCACGGCCAATGGCACTGAACAGGAAAGCCTGGACAAGGAAAAGCTGATCGGGCGTCTCCAGCGCGAAACCTTCCGCAAGGCGGTGAAGGCGGGCGTGCCGATGCTGTTCGGCACCGATGCGGGCGTCTATCCCCATGGCGACAATGGCAAGCAGTTCGCCAAGATGGTCGAATGGGGCATGACGCCGATGCAGGCGATCCAGGCGGCAACCGTCAGCGGCGCCAAGGCGCTGGGCTGGGAAGCCGATGTCGGCGCGATCGCCGTCGGCCGCTATGGCGACATCGTTGCAGTGCAGGGCGATCCTCTCAAGGATGTGACGTTGCTGCAGCATGTCAGCGACGTGGTGAAGGGCGGCGAACTCGTGGAGTGATCCGCCGTTGCCGGTTCACGATCGGCGTGAACCGGCTTTCGCTGCGATCAGCGCACGGCCTTCAGGCCTGCCACGATCATCTGGGCGGCGCGCCGGGCCGACGCCTCCGGGCTGAGATTGGGGCGCGACAGGCTGCGATGGCCCAGGCCGAACATGCAGGCCAGGATCATCTCCTCCGCGCCGTCCAGCGCCTCGCCCGAAAGCTCCGGGTTGGCGGCGCAGGCAAAGTCGCGAATATCGTCGCGGAAACGGCCGCACATGGTGCCGATCATCTCGCCGACCGTCGGATTGCGGAAGCTCTCGGCCAGGATGTCGAACGACAGCGCCTCATCCTTTTCGTCAATGACGTGCAGCATCAGTTGCTCGAACGTATCGTCGATGCTCAACTCGCCACTGTCGAGTCGTTTGCGCAGGATATCAACGTCCTCCGCCCACTGGTCGGCGTCGGCATGGACGATAGCCTCGATGATATCTTCCTTTCCTTTGAAAAGCCGATATATTTGCCCCACTGATACCTGTGCGGCGGAAGCGAGTTCGGCCATGGACGTCTGGTGGAAACCATGGCTGTTGAACAGGTCTCGCGCCGCTGCAAGTACACGGTCGCGACTGCTTTTTTCATGCTGCGCTGCAACCATTTTACCCTCGGAAAATTGTTTTTCTCTTGAATTCCCTCTGACAGCTTCTTAGGTGCGCGGCAAGCGGAATGAACGTTCATTCCGGTCCTGCGATATTTATCGGATTGGGAAAATTGATGCAAAAGGGGAACTTCTTCGGATTGCTGGCCTGTGTTTCGGCCCTTGCGCTGAGCGCTTGCGGTCAGGAAGCGCCGCCCGCACCGCCGCCGCCGAGCGTGGGCGTGGTGACGCTCAAGACCGAGTCGGCACCGTTGCTGAACGAACTGCCGGGCCGCATTTCGGCCTTTGAAACGGCCGAAGTCCGGCCGCAGATCAGCGGCGTGATCCGTCGCCGCCTGTTTACCGAAGGCGGTACTGTCCAGGCCGGGCAATTGCTCTACGAGATTGAGGACGCGCCCTATCGCGCGGCGCTCGCCCAGGCCCAGGGCTCGTTGGCCAATGCCCAGGCGGCGATCCGCTCGACCGGGCTGCAGGCTCAGCGCTACAAGGATCTGGTCGGCATCAACGCGGTGTCGAAGCAGGAATATGATGACGCGGCGGCCGCGGCCCAGCAGGCCCGTGCCAATGTTGCGGCGCAGCAGGGCGCGGTACAGGCAGCGCAGGTGAACCAGAATTTCACCCGCATCCGCGCGCCGATTTCGGGCCGTATCGGCCGTTCGCTGCTGACGCCGGGCGCGCTGGTCCAGACCGGCCAGGCCGATCCGCTGACCACCATTCAGCGCACCGACCGCGTCTATGTCGACGTGACCCAGTCGGCCGCGCAGATCATCGATCTCAAGCAGGCAATGAAGGCCGGCGGCATCAGCGAGGCGCAGGGCGCCCGCATCCAGCTGATCCTGCCCAATGGCAGCGTCTATCCGGGTGAAGGCCGCTTGCAGTTCGCCGATGTGACGGTGGATTCCAGCTCGGGCGCGGTCACGCTGCGTGCGATCTTCCCCAACGCCGACGGCCTGTTGCTGCCGGGTATGTATGTCCGCGCCAAGCTGATCGAGGGTGAGCGCACCCAGGCGATCCTGGCCCCGCAGCAGGGCATTTCGCGCGACGCGCGCGGCCGGGCTACGGCGATGGTCGTGGGCAAGGACAACAAGGTCGAGATGCGCCAGGTCACCGTCGATCGCGCGATCGGCGACAAGTGGATCGTCACCAGCGGCCTGAAGCCGGGTGATCAGCTGATCGTCGAGGGGCTGGTCAATCTGCGCCCCGGCACGGTGGTGAAGCCCGGCGCGCCGCAGCAGGTGACCGCGCCTGAAGGCGGCGCTGCCGCCCAGGGCGGCGCGAAGCCGGCCGCTGCACAAGGCGCGTCGAACGCGGGCGAGGCGCACTAAGCCATGGCCCGCTATTTTATCGACAGGCCCATCTTCGCATGGGTCATCGCCATCGTCATCATGCTGGCGGGCCTGCTCGCGATCCGGTCGCTGCCGGTCGCGCAGTTCCCGGAAATCGCCCCGCCGGCGGTGACGATCCAGACCACCTATCCCGGTGCCAACGCCCAGACGCTGGAAAGCACGACGACGCAGATCATCGAGCAACAGCTTAAGGGCATCGACAATCTGCGCTATTTCTCGTCCACCAGCGACGGTTCGGGCAATCTGAACATCACCCTGACCTTCGAGCAGGGCACCGATCCTGACATCGCGCAGGTGCAGGTGCAGAACAAGCTGTCGCAGGCGACCCCCCTGTTGCCGCAGGAAGTGCAGCAGCAGGGCCTGCGCGTGGGCAAGTCCACGTCCAGCTTCCTGCTCATCATGGCGGCCTATTCCGACGACGGCATCCATGACCAGGAAGACGCGGCGGACTTCATCGCGTCCAGCCTCCAGGATCCGCTGAGCCGCGTCACCGGCGTTGGCGATACCCAGCTGTTCGGTTCGCAATATGCGATGCGCATCTGGCTCGACCCCTACAAGATGGCCAATCTGGGCGTGACCACCGGCGACGTGAAGTCGGCGATCACCGCGCAGAATGCCCAGGTGTCGGCCGGCCAGATCGGTGGTTCGCCTTCGCCCAAGGGCCAGGCGCTCAACGCCACCGTCACGGCCCAGTCGCGCCTGCGCACGCCGGAGGAATTCCAGAATATCCGCCTGCGCAGCAACAGCGACGGTTCGGTCGTGCTGATGAAGGATGTCGCCAAGGTCGAACTGGGCGCGGAAACCTATGGTTTCGGCGTGAAGTTCAACGGCCATCCGGCATCGGGCTTCGGCATCAAGCTGGCACCGGGCGCCAACGCGCTCGACACGGTGGAAGCGGTCAAGGCGCGCGTCGACCAGCTGTCGAAAAATTTCCCAAGCTGGGTCAAATATGACTTCCCGGTCGACAACTCGACCTTCGTCAAGCTGTCGGTGGAGCAGGTGGTCCATACCCTGTTCGAAGCCGTGCTGCTGGTGTTCGTCGTCATGTTCCTGTTCCTGCAGAATTGGCGTGCGACGCTGATCCCGACGATCGCGGTGCCGGTCGTGCTGCTGGGCGCGCTGGCGATCCTCAGCGCAGCCGGCTTCACCATTAACACCCTGACGCTGTTCGGCATGGTGCTGGCGATCGGCCTGCTGGTCGATGACGCGATCGTCGTCGTCGAGAATGTCGAGCGTCTGATCCAGGATGAGGGGCTCAGCCCCAAGGAAGCGGCCAAGAAGTCGATGGACGAGATCAGCGGCGCGCTGATCGGCATCGGCCTGGTGCTGTCTGCGGTGTTCCTGCCGATGGCCTTCTTCGGCGGATCGACCGGCGTCATCTTCCGCCAGTTTTCGATCACCATCGTGTCGTCGATGATCCTGTCGGTGCTGGTCGCGTTGATCCTGACCCCGGCGCTGTGCGCCACCATCCTCAAGCCCGCCTCGCACGGGCATAGCTGGAACGGGCCGATCGGTTCGATCCTCGGCCGCTTCTTCGACTGGTTCAACCGCACCTTCGACAAGGGCGTGGTGCGTTATGGCAAGGGCGTTGAGAAGGTCGAGCGCAGCTGGGTTCGGACCATGCTGGTCTATGGCTTGGTGGTGGTCGGCATGGCCTTCATCTTCCTGCGCCTGCCCAGCGGCTTCCTGCCGGATGAGGACCAGGGCATCATCATCAACCAGGTGTCGCTGCCCGCGGGCACGACGCTGGAAGAGACCGAGCGGGCCCTCGCCCGGATGCGCGACCATTATCTGGTCGACGAGAAGAAGAATGTCTCGGCCGTGTTCACGGTCGCCGGCTTCGGCTTCGTGGGCCAGGGCCAGAATGTCGGCATCGTCTTTGCCCGCATGAAGGACTGGCATGAACGGTCGGGTGCGGACAATCGCGTGCCCGCGATCGCCCTGCGCGCCAATATGGCGTTCCAGAAGATCTCGTCGGGCATGGCCTTCGCCTTCGTGCCGCCGGCGGTGCAGGAACTGGGCAATGCGTCCGGTTTCGACTTCCAGTTGCTCGATCAGGCCAATCTTGGTCATGAGAAGCTGCTGGAAGCCCGCAACCAGTTGCTGGGCATGGCGATGGGCGACAAGCGTCTGGCGCAGGTCCGTCCCAATGGCCTGGAAGATACGCCGCAGCTTAAGCTGAATGTCGATCAGGCCGCAGCCGGTGCGCTGGGCATCGCCCAGTCGGACGTCAATGACACGATCAGCACCAATCTGGGCGGATCCTATGTCAACGACTTCATCGACCGCGACCGCGTGAAGCGCGTCTATGTGCAGGCGGATGCACCGTTCCGTACCTCGGCCGACGCGATCAACGCCTATCATGTGCGTGGCAGCACGGGCGTGATGGCGCCGCTCTCTGCCTTCTCCACCACGGAATGGGTCCAGGGCCCGGCCCGTCTGGAACGCTATAATGGCGTGCCGTCGATGAACATCCAGGGCGCCCCGGCACCCGGCGTGTCGAGCGGCACCGCGATGCAGGCGATGGAAGAGTTCGCGGCCAAGCTGCCGGCCGGTATCGGCTATGCCTGGAACGGCATTTCCTATGAGGAACAGACCTCCGGTGGACAGGCGCCCTATGTCTATGCGCTCTCGATGCTGATCGTCTTCCTCTGCCTGGCTGCGCTGTATGAAAGCTGGTCGGTGCCGATCGCGGTCATGCTGGTCGTGCCGCTGGGCGTGCTCGGCGCGGTGATCGCGGCGACGCTGGCGGGTCTCAACAACGACATCTATCTGCAGGTGGGTCTGATCACGACCATCGGCGTGTCGGCGAAGAACGCGATCCTGATCGTGGAATTTGCCGAAGAGAAGATGCGCGAGGGGCTGCCGCCCGCCAAGGCGGCGCTGGAAGCGGGCAAGCTGCGTCTGCGGCCGATCCTGATGACCAGTTTCGCCTTCATCTTCGGCGTGCTGCCGCTGGCCGTGTCCAAGGGCGCGGGCGCGGGTGGCCAGAACGCCATCGGCTGGGCTGTAGTCGGCGGGATGCTGTCCGCCACCGTCCTCGCCATCTTCTTCGTGCCGGTCTTCTTCACCGTGGTGAAGCGGTTGTTCCGCGAACATCATGAAGGGGAAGAACAGCGTAACGCCGACGGCGAAACGCCGAACGCACCGCAGGAGGCATAAGAATGTTGCGTAATATCAAAGCAATGTCGGTCGCCTCTCTGGCGCTGACGCTGGCCGCCTGTGACATGGCGCCCAAATATGCCCGCCCCGAACTGCCGGTGCCGCAGGCCAGCCCCCAGGGGCCGGCCTATGCGGCCACGGCGGACGGCGGCGCGGCGATCGTGCCGGCCGATACCGCCTGGCGCGATTTCTTCACCGACCCGCGTCTGGTGCGGGTGATCGAGACGAGCCTCGCCAACAATCGCGACCTGCGCATTGCGGTCGCCAATGTCGAGCAGGCACGGGCGCAATATAAGGTGCAGCGGGCCGATCTGTTGCCGACCGTCGGGGCCACCGGCACCGCGACCTATTCGGAACAGCCGCTGGTCCAGTTCGGCCAGAGCCAGCGCCTCAACACCGACGTCTATCAGGCGCAGGTCGGCATCTCGTCCTGGGAAATCGACCTGTTCGGCCGGGTGCGTAACCTGACCAAGGCGGCGCAGGAGCAATATTTCGCCTCGGTCGAAAACCGCAATGCGGCCCAGACCGCATTGGTGGCGGAAGTGGCGACGGCCTGGGTGAACATGGCCGCCGATCAGGAATTGCTGTCGATCGCGCGGACGCTGGCGACCGCGTTCAAGGAGACGCTGGACCTCAACAAGGCCCGCTTCGACAAGGGGATCGCGTCCGAACTGGAAGTGCGCGAGGCACAGACCAGCTATGACCAGGCGCGGGCCGCCATCGCCAGCGCTACCACGCTGGTCGCGCAGGACCAGAATGCACTGAACCTGCTGGCGGGCACGACGCTCGGCAGCGAGGATCTGCCCTCGGCCCTGCCGGAAGGCCATGTCACGCTCGACAATCTGCCGGCGGAACTGCCCTCGACCCTGCTACTGCGCCGGCCCGACATCGCGTCGGCCGAGCATCAGTTGATCGCGGCCAACGCCAATATCGGTGCGGCGCGGGCGGCCTTCTTCCCGCAGCTGTCGCTGACGGCGGCGCTGGGCACGGTCAGCCTTGGCCTGTCCGGCCTGTTCAAGTCGGGCAGCGATACCTGGTCGGTGGCGCCCAGTGCGACCCTGCCGATCTTCGACTTCGGCCGGAACAAGGGCAATCTGCGTTATGCCAAAGCGACCTATGACGCGATGCTCGCCACTTATGAAAAGAGCGTGCAGACCGGCTTCCGCGAAGTCGCCGATGCGCTCGCCCGGCGTGGCACGATGACCGATCAGGTCGAGGCGCAGACCTCGCAGCGCGATGCTGCGCGCAAGGCCTATGACCTGACGCAGGCCCGCTTCCGCGCGGGTGTCGATGGCTTCCTGCCGACCCTGGTGTCGCAGCGGACCCTGTCGAGCGCGGAGCAGAGCCTGGTGACGACGCGTCTGGCGCGGCTCACCAACATGATCGAGCTGTATCGCGCCATGGGTGGTGGCCTGAAATGATGCGGCCTGCCGCTTGCGGACTTTGACCGCAAGCGGCAGGAAGCGGGGGCGGGGATCATCGCCTATCTCCAGCGATGACGCACGGAGGATGACGATGACCCTAGCCTGTATGACGATGCCCTCGCCGGTGGGCGACCTGACGCTGGTTGCGAGTGACGAAGGATTGATGGCGGTCCTGTGGCCCGACGATGATCCCGCCCGCGTCCGCCTGGGCGCCCGGTCCGAAGCGACCGACCATCCGGTGCTGCGCGACACGGCTTCCCAGCTATCGGAATATTTCGCCGGTCAGCGGCAGCATTTTTCCGTCCCGCTGCATTTTCAGGGCACGGATTTCCAGCGCCAGGTCTGGGCCGCGCTGCTCGACATACCGTTCGGCGAGACGCGCAGCTATGCCGACATCGCCCGCGCCATCGGCCGCCCGACCGCGACCCGTGCTGTCGGCGCCGCCAATGGCCGCAACCCGATCTCGATCATCGCGCCCTGTCACCGGGTGGTGGGCAGCAACGGCGCGCTCACCGGCTTTGCCGGCGGCGTCGAAACCAAGAAATATCTGCTCGATCTGGAGAAGGGCGGGGACGATCTTTTTTCGTTCGCGCCAATGCCGCTTGCCGATGCCGGCGCGAGATCGGTTTAGGCCGCCTCGTCATCATGCGTTGTTCGCATCACGGCTCAGAAATCGACCAATCGGCGCCAGCGTTCCGTAACGCTAAAATAGGAAACTGCGCGTCAGCCAGCCGATCTATGCGGCGGTTTGGTGCACCCAAGTGGATTCGAACCACTGGCCTTTGCCTTCGGAGGGCAACGCTCTATCCAGCTGAGCTATGGGTGCATGACGCTGGTCAGAAGGGGCGCTTAGCAAAGGGCTTCGAACCGCGCCAGCCACAAAATCACCTGTTCCCGAAACTTATTTCGGGGCCTTCACCATCGGCTGGAATTTGCCCAGGCCACAGCTGGCGCCCGGTTGCAGGCCCGGCCCGGCGTTGAACAGCACGGTGATGATGTCGACCGAACAGAGCTGCGAGATGCTGGTGCGATAGGAAAAGCGTCGCTCGAAGCCCAGGCTGGGGCAGCTGTTGGGGAGGGTGTTGCGGTAGATTTTCTTGCCGCTCACCTCGAAATCGATGGTGCGATCGTCGCGCACGTTGCTCGATCGGATCTGGCTGATCGAAATGCAGTCGACCGGATCGCCGCTGGGCACATAGGGATCCGGCTTGTCCTTGGTCTTGGCGAAAGCAGGCGTCAGGCCACAGGCCAGCAGCAGGCCGGCGGTGAGAATGGGGCGGATGGACATTGTCTCTCTCCTTCGTACTGACAAGACGATTCGCGGAGCTGATTTCCGTACCGATCCTAGCACCGCCGTCGGGCGCGATCAGGCGGCTTCCGCGACGCTGCCGGGTGCCGGCATCTTGGGCTTGAAGCGGCACAGGTCCGACACGATGCAGCGCCAGCATTCGGGCTTGCGCGCCTTGCAGACATAGCGGCCATGCAGGATCAGCCAGTGATGCGCGTCGCGGCGGAAGGGCTGGGGCACGCGCTTTTCCAGCTTGTCCTCGACCGCCAGCACCGTCTTGCCCGGCGCCAGACCGGTGCGGTTGCCGACGCGGAAGATATGGGTGTCGACCGCGAAGGTTTCCTGCCCGAAGGCGGTGTTGAGCACGACATTGGCGGTCTTGCGGCCGACGCCGGGCAGGGTGGTCAGCGCGTCGCGATCCTGCGGCACCTCGCCGCCGAAATCGCGCACCAATATCTCGGACAGGGCGATGACATTCTTCGCCTTGGTGTTGAACAGGCCGATCGTCTTGATGTGCTGCTTGAGCGCATCCTCGCCCAGATCGACCATCTGCTGCGGCGTTTCGACCTCGCGGAACAGGGCGCGGGTCGCCTTGTTGACGCCGACATCGGTGGCCTGCGCCGACAGGGTGACCGCGACCAGCAACTGATAGGCATTGCCATATTCCAACTCCGTCATCGGCGCGGGATTGGCCTCTGCCAGGCGGCTGAAAAAGTCGAAGATCTGGCCCTTGTTCATGGCATCAGAGCCCCAATACGCCCTTCATGTCATAGCGGCCGACCGGCTGGCCGGCGAGCCAGCTTGCGCCCTTGATCGCGCCGCGCGCGAAGATGCTGCGGTTTTCGGCGCGATGGCCCAGTTCGATCCGCTCGCCCTCGGTCGCCAGGATGACCTGATGGTCGCCCGCGACCGTTCCGCCGCGCAGCGCGGCAAAGCCGATCGCGCCCTTCGCCCGCGCGCCGGTGATGCCGTCGCGGCCGCGCTCGCTATGGTCGGCCAGCGTGATGCCGCGTCCCTTCGCCGCCGCTTCGCCCAGCAGCAGCGCGGTGCCCGACGGCGCGTCCACCTTGTGGCGATGATGCATCTCGACGATCTCGATGTCCCAATCATCACCCAGGCTGGCGGCGGCCTTCTCCACCAGCGCGGCGAGCAGGTTGACGCCCAGCGAGGTATTGCCGGTTTGCAGCACCGGGATGTGTGCCGCTGCCTGGTCGATCAGCACATGATGCTCGCCCTCCAGTCCCGTCGTGCCGATCAGGATCGGCTTGTTCGCGGCGATGCAGGCATCGAGATTGGCGGAAAGCGCTGCTGGCACGGAAAAGTCGATCAGCACGTCGGCCGCCTGTGCCAATGCCAGCGGATCATTGGTGATCGCGACGCCGGGGGCCAGTTCGCCGCCGCCGTCGCGATCGGTGCCGCCCGCCACGGTCAGCCCGGCTTCCGCCGCGGCCTGCGCGATGGTGCGGCCCATGCGCCCGGCGGCGCCGAAAATCCCGATGCTGGTCATGCCCTGATCCGTTCCTTGGCTATAAGTCAGCGCGCGATGCCAGAGCGGCGGCCCTTTGTCATCCGGCACCATGAATTTCTTGGGAAAGGCGACCGACCATGGCTAAGAGATGGCCATGCTCGATCTTCCCCGACTCTCCGTTCCGACCCTGCCGATCGACGGCAGCGCCGATCGCTTTCCCGTCCGTCGCATCTTCTGCGTCGGGCAGAATTATGCCGAACATGCGCGCGAAATGGGCGGCGATCCCGATCGCGCGCCGCCCTTCTTCTTCACCAAGCCGGCCGATGCCGTGGTCGAGAATGGCGCATCGCTGCCTTTCCCCTCCCGCACGCAGGATCTGCATCATGAGGTCGAACTGGTGGTTGCGCTGGGCGCGGGCGGCACGGATGTCTCGGTCGAGGATGCGCTGGCGCTGATCTATGGCTGGGCGGTCGGCATCGACCTCACCCGCCGCGACATGCAGGCGGTCGCGAAGAAGGCAGGCCGCCCCTGGGACATGGCCAAGGGCTTTGATCGCTCCGCGCCGATCGGCCCGATCCACCCCGGCACGCCGCCGGCCAGCGGCGCTATCGCGCTCTGCATCGATGGCGACCCGCGCCAGTCGGGCGACCTGGGCGACATGATCTGGTCGGTGCCCGAAATCATCGCCAATCTCTCCACCTATGTGGAACTGGCGCCCGGCGACCTGATCTTCACCGGCACGCCTGCCGGCGTCGGTCCGATCGCGCCCGGCCAGGCAGTGCAGGCGACCATTGCCGGCCTCGCCCCGCTCGATATCGCCTTTCAGAACTGACCATCAGAACAAGGATAAACAGGATGGACATCGACATTCCCCATGACCTCGGCCGGGACGAAGCGAAGCGCCGGGTGGAGCAGGGCCTGCCCAAGCTGGAACAGCATATCCCCGGCGGCGGCACCATGACCGCGACCTGGCCGTCCGATTATGCGCTGGACATGGAAATCTCGGCCATGGCCCAGACCATCCCGGTCAAGCTGCTGATCGAGGAGGACAAGGTGCGCGGCACCGTGTCGATCCCGATGTTCCTCAAGATGATGTCCGGCCCGATCTCCGACTTCATCAAGACCAGCGCCCAGAAGATGCTGACCAAGGCGTAAGCCTGCCTGCCGAGGTGCCCGCCATGCCGACCGACATCGATAGTATCGTCATCCTTACCGGCGCGGGCATTTCGGCCGAGAGCGGGCTTGCCACCTTTCGCGGGCCGGATGGCTTGTGGGAGGGGCATCGGGTGGAGGATGTCTGCACGCCCGAGGCTTTGGCGCGCAATCCGGCGCTGGTACATCGCTTCTATGACGAGCGGCGGGCGAAGCTGGCGGAGGTGGTGCCCAATCGCGCGCATGAGGCGCTGGCCGCGCTCGACCGCGCCTGGCCCGGCGACCTGCTGATCGTCACCCAGAATGTCGATGACCTGCATGAGCGGGCTGGGGCGAGCCGGCTGCTCCACATGCATGGGGAATTGAAGTCTGCCCTTTGTGCCGCCTGCGGCAAGGCGGTGGCCTGGGCCGATCCGCTGCCGCCCGGCAGCGTCTGCGCCGGTTGCGGCGCGCCCAACCTGCGGCCCGACATCGTCTTCTTCGGCGAAATGCCCTATGATATGGAGCGGGTCGAGGAAGCGCTGGCGCAGGCCGATCTGTTCGTGTCGATCGGCACGTCGGGCGCGGTCTATCCGGCCGCCGGTTTCGTCCAGATGGCGCGCCATTATGGTGCCCGCACGCTGGAGCTCAATCTCGATCCGTCGGCGGGCAGCAGCTATTTCGAGGAAAGCCGGCTTGGCCCGGCAAGCGAACTTGTACCCGCGCTGGTCCGCGACCTGCTCGGCTGACCGGCCTTATTCGCTGGGTGCCGCCATGATGTCGGCGCCATCGGGTTCATCGCGATAAAGCAGCATCACCGATCCATCCTCGCCATTCACCGCACGGATCGGCAGGCTCAGTTGCAGCGCGGACAGGAATTCCTTGCTGTCGCTGACGCGGAAGCGCCCGCCGACCCGCAGCGAGGAGACGCGCGCGTCGCCGATTAGGATCGGCGCGCGGCGATAGCGGTTGAACTCGCTGGCTGCTTGCTCGATCGTTTCCCCGTCCAGCTCGACCATCTGGTCACGCCAGGCGGTGCGCTGGTCGATCAGCTTGGGGCTGAGATGGGTGAGGTCGATGCTGCGGGACTGGATCACGGCGCCGCTGCCGGCGCTGACCTTTTCCAGCCCGCTATTACCCGAATGGACCGTCACCGTGCCCTGCGTGACGGTCAGTTCCACCACCGACGGGCGCATGCGGACGTTGAAGGCGGTGCCGACGGCGCGGATCTGGGCCGATCGCACCTCCACGTCGAACGGGCGGCCCTTGTCATGGGCCACGTCGAAGGAGGCTTCGCCCTTCAGCACGCGCACCTTGCGGCCTATGTCGGTGAAGCGGACTTCCGCCTCGCTATTGCTGTTGAGGTGCAGGATGGAGCCGTCGGCCAGTGCGACGTCGCGGATCTGGCCGACCGCCGTCTCATAACGATCCACGCCGCTGAAGGTGCGGATGGTGACGATCGCGGCGACGATGAAGAAGGCGATGGCGATGCCGGCGGCGATCATGATGTTGCGCGACAGGCGGCGCTGCTGTTCCTCGCTGACGATCGCTTCGAGCGGGGGGAGATTGACTTCGGCGGCGGCGCTCTTCAGCCGCTCGGCCGCGTCCCAGGCGGCTTCGGCGCGGGCAAAGGCCACGCCATGGCGCGGATCGGCCTCGATCCACGCACATATCTCGTCTTCGTCCTGGGGAGTAGGGTCGCTGTTAAGCCTGGCCAGCAGGCGCGCGGCTTCCAACGCGATCGCGTCCCTGTCCCCGCTGTTTGAACCTGGTCCCGACGCCTGCACGTTCGAAATCCGTTTCCTCACGTTCTGCCCAGGCCCGCATAACTATGCCGATCGCTTTGGCCAGATGTTTTTCAACAGTAGAAACGGACAGAGACATTTCCTCCGCTATTTCCAGCATCGATTTTTCGTGAATACGGCGAAGAATGAAGACGCGGCGGCACTGGGTGGGCAGCGAATCGACAATCGCCTCGACCTGGCGGAGCGCCTCGCGGGCGTGAAGCTGTGCCTCGATGGTGTTTTCGCCGCCCAGCAATTCCAGATCGGCGATCGTCTCGAAGCTCACCACCTTGTTGCGGCGGGCGGTGTCGATGACGAGGTTGCGGGCGATGGTGAAGAGATAGGCGCGCCCGGTGGTGACATTTTCCCAGTTCTCCGTGGCATAGGCACGGGCAAGAACTTCGGCGACCATATCCTCCAGCTCGTGGGTGGAGGGCAAAATGCGACGCAGGCGGCCCCTCAGGGCAGCTTCCTGCGGCAAAATCACGGTCTTGAACCACTCTAGCTTGGCGCGAACCCTATGCACGTCGACCCCCTTTTATGTCAGCGCGCCTCTCCTGAATTTCTTTTTGTTGTCACATTTCAATCATGGATTCCTAGGGGTGTCCAGCACGTGATTACGCATATTCCGTAATCCGCCATAAAAAGTTCCACCCTGTTGCAAAAAAGTTTTCAGGTGCCTTCTTTTGTTGCGTGGTTACGAAATTATGTCAGGCGGAATCTCGTCCGGCGCGCTGTCGGGCTGGTCATAGTCGGGTTCGCCGGGGATGATTTCGGGTGGCTCGTTGATCGGAGTCTCGTCCGGAGTCGCGGGCGGCGGCGTTTCGGGCGGCGACTGCGGTTCGATCCGGTCGGGCGGGGGCAGGGTGTCGGGCGCTGGATCGGGCTGGGTGGCCATGCTATGCTCTCCTGCAAAGAAGAAGCTACGCGCGGGCAAGGACGCCGGTTCCACCAATGCATCCATATCCCTTGCTCTCGCCAATGCTTTTCTCTATGCCGCGCCGACCGGCGACCGATGCGGGCGTGGCGAAACTGGTAGACGCGCCAGATTTAGGTTCTGGTATCGCAAGATGTGGGGGTTCGAGTCCCTTCGCCCGCACCAGTGTCAGGCTTGGCTTGATCCGGCGCCAACGAGATTCAGCTAAGAAAGCGTTTGAGAGAAGAGATGCAGACTGTCGAGACGTTGAACGAGGGCCTGAAGCGCGCCTACACCGTGACCATCACGTCGAAGGATATCGACGCCCGCGTTGAGAAGGAAGTGCTGGCGATTGCGCCGCAGGTGCGGATGCCCGGCTTCCGCCCCGGCAAGGTGCCGGCGAACCTCGTCAAGAAGATGCATGGTGAAAGCCTGCAGCGTGACGCGCTCAACAATTCCATCCAGGAAAGCGTTCAGAAGCTGATCGCCGACCAGAAGCTGCGTCCCGCGATGCAGCCTTCGGTCGAGCTGGACGAAAGCTTCGAGTTCGGCAAGGACGCGCAGGTCAAGGTGGAACTGGAAGTTCTGCCCGTGATCGAAGCCCCGAGCATCGACGGTCTGAAGCTGGAGCGCCTGACCGCCGAAGTCAGCGACGCGCAGGTCGAGGAACAGGCCGGCCGCATCGCGACCCAGCAGGGCGCGCTGGAAGAATATGCCGCCAGCCACAAGGCGAAGGACGGCGACACGCTGGTCATCGACTTCGTCGGCAAGGTCGACGGTGAAGCGTTCGAAGGCGGTTCGGCCGAAGGCGTGAAGCTGAAGATCGGTTCGGGCCAGTTCATCCCCGGCTTCGAAGAGCAGCTCGGTGGCGTGAAGAAGGGCGAAGAAAAGACCATCGAAGTCACCTTCCCCGAAGATTATGGCGCCGCGCACCTCGCCGGCAAGGCCGCGACCTTCGACGTGACCGTGCAGTCGGTGCTGAACGCCGACAAGCCCAAGCTCGACGACGACTTCGCCAAGTCGCTGGGTCTGGAAGGTCTCGACCAGCTCAAGGATCTGCTCAAGGGCCAGATCGAGCAGGAGCATAACGGCCTGACCCGCACCTACATGAAGCGCAAGCTGCTCGACCAGCTGGCCGCTTCGCACGACTTCGACGTTCCGCCGAGCATGGTGGAAGCCGAGTTCAACCAGATCTGGCAGCAGCTTCAGCATGAAGCCAGCCATGAAGCCGATCCGGAAGCCGCTCTGGCCGAAATGGAAGCCGAGAAGGAAGATTATCGCGGCATCGCCGTGCGCCGCGTGCGCCTGGGTCTGCTGCTGTCGGAAATCGGCCAGGCCAACAATGTCGTCGTTTCGGACAATGAAATGAACCGTCTCATCATGCAGGCTGCCCAGCAGTACAGCCCGCAGGATCGTGAGCGTTTCGTGCAGTATGTCCGCCAGGATCCGATGGCCGCTGCCCAGCTGCGCGCGCCGCTCTATGAGGACAAGGTCGTCGACTTCCTGTTCGAAAAGGCGGAAGTCAGCGACCGCGCTGTCAGCCGCGAAGAACTGGAAGCCGCGATCGAAGCCGAAGATGGCGATCTGAAGCCCCACGTCCACGGTCCGGGCTGCGGCCATGACCACGATCATGACGACAAGCCCAAGGCGAAGAAGGCTGCTGCCAAGAAGAAGGCCGAGCCCGCCGAGGCCGAAGCCGTAGCCGAGGAAGCGCCCGCCAAGAAGGCTCCGGCCAAGAAGGCCGCCGCCAAGAAGGACGAAGCCCCGGCTGAGGACGCTGCCGCCGAGGAAAAGCCCAAGGCGAAGAAGGCTCCCGCCAAGAAGGCCGCTGCCAAGGCTGAATAAGCCTTTCCAGCCAGCAAATCGGAACGCCCGTTCTTCCTGACAGGGAAGGGCGGGCGTTTTGCATGGCGTGGCGGGTGATTGGCTATGAGCCCTCGGCGCGAACGCGGGGATCATACGCGCTTTTCCTGATCTTTATTTTTGCGCTGCAATATATTCTGATGATGGCCCGAAACTAGGGATCAGGCGATGAACTGATCGCGGAGGGCTTATGCAAGTCGTCAAGGGCGGTTCTGGTCGGGTTCTTGGGCAATTGCTGATGAACAGGTGGCTCCTGGTGGGCGTTTGCCTGCTCTTGTTTCTCGCCTTCTTCCTCCTGCGCTTTCCCGGTGAGCCCAACAGCGACAGCAACAGCCAATATCATCAGATCGTCACCGGCCAGTTCAACGATTGGCATCCGCCGCTGATGGCGCGGATCTGGGAAGCGCTGACCCTGTTCGGCGCGGGCACCGGGCCGATCTTCGCCTTCGACACCATTTTCTACGGCTGCGGCGTTGCGCTGCTGGCCAGCCTGCCGGCGCGGCGCGGCCGGTGGCTCTGCGCCTATTGCATGATCTTCCTCGCGGCCCAGCCGATGCTGCTGATGATGAGCGTCAACATCGCCAAGGACATCATGATGGCGGTGATGTTGCTGCTGGCCGTGGCGATCATCGGGGCGGTGCAGGAAGGGCTTGTCGCCGCGCGGCCGGCCCGGACGCTGTGCTGGGCGCTGGCGCTGCTGATCGTCGTCATGGCGGCGCTGGTCCGCAGCAATGCGGTGTTCCTGGTCGCGCCGATGCTGGTCTTTGCCGGCCGGCCGGCGCTGATGGCACGGCCGGTGCTGATGCTGGCGCTGTCCGCGGTCGGCGGAGTGCTGCTGGTCCCGGCCAGCAACATCATCAATCATCGCATCCTTGGCGCATCGGATGCCGGGGCAATCCGGTCGCTGCAGATATTCGACATCGCCGGCATCATGGTGCGGGGCGGGGATGATATCCTGGCCGATCTGCCGGGCGCGCAGGCGCTGACGCAGGATGTCCATCGCTGCTACAGCCCGATCATGTGGGACACGCTGGCCTATGCCCACTGGAATTGCCATGTGCTCAAGAATGTCGAGCAGGCGATCCGGGATGGCGGGGGCGCATCGCTGTCGTCACGCTGGACTGGCGCGATCCGGCATCATCCGCTGGCCTATCTGCGCCATCGCCTGACCCATTATAATTCGACCCTCTATTTCTGGGTGCCGGTCCATCATACCGAAGCCGTGCGCAAGTTGAACACCGCCGGCAACCGGGGCGGGTCGTTCAAGAACCGGCTGCTGGACCATATCCGCTATTCGCCGCTGACCTCGCCCGTGATGATGGTCGCGATCGCGCTGGTGCTGCTGCCCTGGATCATCGCCGCGCTGCGCGTCTCGCGCGATGCGCTGCTGCGTGTCTGCGCGATATTGATATGGCTTGCCTTGATATATACAGGCACCTTCCTGCTTGTCGGGGTGGCGACCGATCAGCGCTATTTCTTCTTTACGACATTGGCGGTTTGTCTGGCCCTGCCGCTCGCATTGTCCGATGCGACTATAAGGGCCATGATGCGGCGACATTCGGCATTGGCGGTTGCAACGGTGGGTGTGCCGGCAGCCATATTGGCGCTGACCGTCGTTGCGCGATACATGTTGCCGCCGCCGGTCTGACGGGCGGCGGCCATATTTGGTCAGCATAGGTTGGGGCAATTTATGGATATGGACAATCTTTCGAACATTGGCGTGGGCCACCCCCGCGTCGCCGTTATCCTGCCCTGCTATAATGAGGCTGGGGCGATCGTGCAGACGGTGGAGGATTTCCGCCGTGCGCTGCCCCATGCCGAAATCTATGTCTTCGACAATAACAGCAGCGATGGCAGCCGCGAACTGGCGGCCGGCGCGGGCGCGATCGTTCGCCGCGTGGCGCAACAGGGCAAGGGCCATGTCGTGCGCCGCATGTTCGCCGATGTCGATGCCGATATCTACATCATGGCCGATGGCGACGCGACCTATGAAGCGGCCGCCGCGCCGCAGATGATCGCCGCCATGCTGCAGGATAATCTCGACATGGTGGTGGGCTGTCGCCGCGATCAGGTGGAGGCAGCCTATCGGCGTGGCCATCGCTTCGGCAACTGGGCGCTCACCAGCCTGCTCAAGCAGCTTTTCGGCCGCAGCTTCACCGATATCCTGTCGGGCTACCGCGTCTTCTCGCGCCGTTTCGTCAAGAGCTTCCCGGTGCTGTCCGCCGGCTTCGAGATCGAGACCGAGATCAGCGTCCATGCCCTTGAACTGGCGATGCCGGTGTCCGAAGTGATGACCGCCTATGGTGCGCGGCCCGAAGGGTCGGTGAGCAAACTGTCCACCTATCGCGACGGCTGGCGAATCCTGCGCACGATCATCACCCTCTATCGCATCGAGCGGCCGATCCTGTTCTTCGGCATCATCGCGGCCTTCCTCGCAGCGCTCGCGCTCGGCCTGGCCGTGCCGCTGATCGTCACCTATGCCCAGACCGGGCTGGTGCCGCGCTTCCCGACCGCGATCCTGGTCACTGGCCTCATGATCCTCGCGACCTTGAGCGGCATGTGCGGCCTCATCCTCGACACGGTGGTGCGCGGCCGCCGCGAAGTGCGGCGGCTCGCCTATCTCGCCTTCCGCGCGCCGAGCGACTACGCCTTGAAGGACTGAACCCGGCGACGCAGCCGCATCGCCAGGATCAGCAGGGTGACGCCCGTCACCAGCGCATAGAAGCCGATGCCCCAGCCCAGCATCGCCACCGACACATGCGGGTTGGCAAGGGCCAAATAGAGGACGAAAAGGCCCAGCAGCAGCGAGAGCAGCCCGCTCAGCGCCAGCAGCCATTCGCCCTCTATTTCCTTGCGTAGCCGGATCGCGGCGATGATTTCCAGCCCGCCGGCGATGATCGCCCAGCCCGCGATCAGGAACACGGTCAGCAGCGCATAGGTGATCGTCATCGCGATCGGGGTGACGATGAAGATGATGCCGACGGCAATGCCCAGCAGCCCGCGCAGCAGCATCGCGCCCCAGTGGCGGCCATGCCCCATCCGGCGAAAGGCGCTGATCGCCGAGAATATGCCGTCGACCAGGGCATAAACCGCGAAGATCAGCGTCAGCGCGAACAGCGCGCTGAACGGGTAGGCCAGGGCGATGATGCCCAGGATGATCGAGACCACGCCACGCAGCGCCAGCGCCTTCCAACCGAAGGAGAAGGCGGCGATCAGCCCCGGTCCGGCCCGGCCGTCATGGGGCGGAATATCGGAATGCACGTCGGAAACCATCGGCTTGTTCCCCCTGTCGCGATTTGAAACGATTGTGGAACGGTAGGGGTGACACATGGTTCCCCCTTGAACCAGTCGGGTTTTGTGCCGATGTAGGGGGTCGGGCAAAAGCACCTGACTGAAAGAGCACAATGACCAACATCATGCATGATCCCATGGCCGCGCTGGTTCCCATCGTCATCGAGCAATCGAACCGTGGCGAGCGCAGCTTCGATATTTACTCGCGTCTTCTGCGCGAGCGGATCATCTTCGTGACCGGCCAGGTCGAGGACCATATGGCCTCGCTGATCGTCGCCCAGCTTCTGTTCCTCGAATCGGAAAATCCGAAGAAGGACATCTGGATGTACATCAACTCGCCGGGCGGCGTCGTCACGGCGGGCATGGCGATCCACGACACGATGAAATATATCCGCCCCCAGGTCGGCACCGTCTGCATCGGCCAGGCCGCCTCGATGGGCAGTTTCCTGCTGGCCGCTGGCGAGCCGGGCAAGCGCATCGCGCTCAGCAACGCCCGCATCATGGTCCACCAGCCGTCGGGCGGCGCCCAGGGCATGGCGTCCGATATCGAGATCCAGGCCAAGGAAATCCTTCGGATTCGCCGCCGCCTCAACGATCTCTACGTGAAATATACCGGCCAGTCGCTGGAAGCGGTGGAGCGGGCGATGGACCGCGACACCTTCCTGGAGGCTGACGAAGCCAAGGCGTTCGGTCTGGTCGACGAAGTGTTCGATCGCCGCCCGGCCGCTGCGGAATCCGCGGAAGCCTAAAGGCGATCTTTACCGGGGTGCGGTACATCACCTCTTGTGAAACCGCCGTGCCCCGGTCTAGGATGGCCTTTGGACCAGAATATCCCCGGCCAGATCCGGCATGGTGCCGACGGCGGGGAGGAAAGATTGGCGAATGACTAAGCTTACGGGCTCCGATTCAAAAAGCACGCTTTACTGCTCCTTCTGCGGCAAGTCGCAGCATGAGGTGCGCAAGCTGATCGCGGGGCCGACCGTCTTCATCTGTGATGAATGCGTGGAACTGTGCAACGACATCATTCGCGAGGAGACCAAGGGCGGTCTCGTCGGCAAGAAGGATGGCGGCGTGCCGACCCCGCAGGAGATCTGCGATGTGCTCGACGATTATGTGATCGGCCAGAAGCGCGCCAAGCGCGTCCTGTCGGTCGCGGTCCACAATCATTACAAGCGCCTCAACCATGGCTCCAAGCCGGGCGAGGTGGAACTGGCCAAGTCGAACATCCTGCTTGTCGGCCCGACGGGCTGCGGCAAGACGCTGCTGGCGCAGACGCTGGCCAAGACCTTCGACGTGCCCTTCACCATGGCGGATGCCACCACGCTGACCGAAGCCGGCTATGTCGGCGAGGACGTGGAGAACATCATCCTCAAGCTGCTCCAGGCATCCGACTATAATGTCGAGAAGGCGCAGCGCGGCATCGTCTATATCGACGAGATCGACAAGATCAGCCGCAAGGCGGAAAACCCGTCGATCACGCGCGACGTGTCGGGTGAGGGCGTGCAGCAGGCGCTGCTCAAGCTGATGGAAGGCACGACCGCCTCGGTTCCGCCGCAGGGTGGGCGCAAGCATCCGCAGCAAGAGTTCCTGCAGGTCGACACGACCAACATCCTGTTCATCTGCGGCGGCGCGTTCGCGGGTCTGGAAAAGATCATCGGTGACCGTCTGGAAGCCAAGTCGATCGGCTTCGGCGCCCATGTTGCGGCCCCCGAAGAGCGCAAGACCGGCGAACTGCTGCGTCAGAGCGAACCCGAAGATCTGCTGAAGTTCGGCCTGATCCCCGAATTTGTCGGCCGTCTGCCGGTGATCGCGACGCTGGAGGATCTGGACGTGACCGCACTGGTCAAGATCCTGGTCGAGCCCAAGAACGCGCTGGTCAAGCAATATGGCAAGCTGTTCGACATGGAGAATGTCGAACTGAGCTTCACCGACGATGCTCTGACCGCGATCGCGAAGAAGGCGATCGAGCGCAAGACCGGCGCTCGTGGCCTGCGTTCGATCCTGGAAGCGATCCTGCTCGATACCATGTTCGACCTGCCCTCGATGGAGGGCGTTGGCGAAGTGGTGGTCGACAAGGATGTCGTCGCCGGGACCAAGGAGCCGATTCGCGTGTTCAGCGAGAAGGACAAGCGCGCGGAAGACGCTGCCTAGTTCATTCGCCGTTCAGGCTGGAACAAAAGGGGCCGGTGGACCATCCACCGGCCCCTTTTTCGTGCAAGTCTTTCGCACTGCACAAAATTTCCTGCGCCGTTGCATAATTGCACCACTGTTGGCGTGGTGTAAAATTTCGACATATTATGCAATAAAATCAATATGATAGTTTGATGTTTCGGTCTGTTTTTCAGTGCCTTGCCCAGATGTCCTTCCAATTGTGACAGTCCCGCACCTGCATTGTAACATAATTGCAATCATAGCATCACAGGGGCGTCGCCAGTGGCCGCCAGATGCGGCGCCGGCTCGAAGAGCAAAATGGTTATGGCGCCGTGGGGCGCACTCTTGAAAAAGGGACAAGGGTCAATGAAGCAGTTTCTCAAGTGCAGCGCCGCGATTCTCGCCGTCGCTGCCCCGGCTGTCGCTTTCGCGCAGTCGACCGGTTCGGACGATTTCGATTCGATCATCGTGACGGGCGCCGTCGTCAACCAGGGCGTTGGCGGCGTGAAGATCCCTGACTCGCCCAAGGCGAAGGTCGTTCTGGGCCAGGAAATCATCCAGGCGCAGCGTCCGGGTCAGTCGGTCAACGAAATCATCAACCTGGTGCCGGGCGTCAGCTTCACCAACAACGATCCCTGGGGTTCGTCGGGCGGCAGCTTCACCATCCGCGGCTTCAGCTCGGACCGTATCTCGCAGACCTTTGACGGTATCCCGCTCAATGACTCGGGCAACTATGCGATCTACACCAACCAGCAGGTTGACGCCGAACTGATCGAGAACGTCAATGTGAACCTCGGTTCGACCGACGTCGACAGCCCGACCGCCGCTGCGGTTGGCGGCACCGTCAACATCAAGACCCTTGAGCCGAGCGATGATTATGGCGTTCTGGCCAGCGTCAGCTACGGCAACATCGTCGCCGACGGTGCCGGCGATCGTCCCTATTTCCGCATGTTCGGCGTGGTGAACACCGGTGACCTCACCGGCCATGGCACCAAGGCCTGGATCTCGGCTTCGCGCATTCGCAACGATGCTGCCTTCGCCAATTATGGCAAGGTGTCGAAGCAGCAGTATAACGCCAAGATCTGGCAGGATATCGGCAGCAACGGCGACTTCATCTCGGTCGCTGCCCATTATAACCAGAACCGCAACAACTTCGGTGGTTCGCCCTTCCGCGCCAGCGCCTTCACCGGCGACAAGAGCGATCGTTTCTACGACATCGCCGGCGGCTATCCCTGCCAGGTCAGCCAGACCAGCACCCCCAACGCTTGCGGCACCGATTTCGAGCGTCGTTTCAACCCTTCGAACACCGGCAATGTCCGCGCGAATTCGAAGTTCACCCTGGCTGAACGTTTGACCCTGTCGGTCGACGGCGCCTATCAGTGGGTGAAGGCCAATGGCGGCGGCACCACCAGCGCCAACGAAACCTTCTTCACGGATTCGACCGGCTTCACCGGCACCGGCAACTATGGCGGCAGCTTCTATTTCGGTCGTGACCTGAACGGTGACGGTGTGCTGGGTCGCGTGACCCTGCTCCAGCCGAGCCAGACCAACACCCGTCGCTGGGTCGGCATCGCCAACCTGGCTTACGAGATCAGCGATGGCCAGCGCGTCCGTCTGTCGTACAGCTATGATCGCGCCCGTCACCGCCAGACCGGCTATGCTGGCTTCCTTGACAATGGTGGCACGCCGTTCGACGTGTTCCCGATCAACGATCCGGTCCTGGATGCCGCCGGCAACGCGCTGCAGAAGCGTGACCGCAAGTCGATCGCCGAACTGAACCAGATCGCCGGTGAATATCGCGGCCAGTTCTTCGAGGACAAGCTGTCGGTGCTGATCGGTGGCCGTCTGCCCTTCTTCAAGCGCGAACTGAACCAGTATTGCTTCACCACCAGCTCGGGTGGTTTCGTGAACTGCGTGCCGGAAGACCAGCAGGCCGACTATATCGCGACCCATCCTTACAGCTTCAACGAGACGACCGGCCGTGCGACCGGTTCGGCTCTGCCGCAGGCGCGCAAGCTGAAGTATGACAAGTTCCTGCCGAACGTCGGCGCGACCTTCAAGATCACGCCGGAAATCAGCATCGCGGGCAGCTATGCCAAGAACCTGTCGGTGCCCAGCACCGATGCGCTTTACAACGCGTTCATCTTCCCGGTTGATAGCGACTCCGCTTATCGTGCGCCGGAAACCTCGGACAGCTTCGACGCCAGCCTCCGCTACACCTCGTCGAAGGTGCAGGCTGCTGTCACCGGCTGGTACTCGAAGTACAAGAACCGTCTGGTCACTGCCTATGACATCGACGGTAACGGCACCGACACCAACCTGGGTCCGGTGAAGAAATATGGCGTCGACGCCAATATTTCCTACAGCCCGATCAAGGAAATCACCGCCTATCTGTTCGGTTCCTACATCAAGTCGGAAATCCAGAACGACGCCGTGACCGGCAGCTGCGCCGCGACCAGCGACATCGCTCTGGCCGGCCTGTGCTATGTGCAGGATGGCGTTGCCTATCTCCGCACCTCGGGCAAGCGTGAACGCAGCGCGCCGAAATATCTGTTCGGTGGCCGTCTGCAGGGCAATCTGGGCGACTTCACCCTGGGCGTCCAGGCGAAGAAGACCAGCTCGCGCTATCTGAACGACATCAACGGTGAAATTCAGAGCGTGACGCTCACCGATGGCACCAGCAAGATGATCTTCCCCGGTGCGAAGTTCGGTGCCTACACCGTCGTCGACCTCGACCTGCGCTACTCGCTGGCCAGCGTCGGCATGGAGAAGGGCGCGATCCAGCTGAACGTCAGCAACCTGTTCGACAAATATTATGTCGGCTCGTTCAGCGGCGGTCTGGATACGCTCGCCAGCTCGTCCTCGGCCTTCGTGAACTTCGGTTCGCCGCGCGCGATCAGCGCTTCGCTGATCATCGGCTTCTAAGCCAGACGCCGACAGGCAAAAAGGGAGGTGCGGAGCGATCCGCGCCTCCCTTTTTCATGTCCTATTCGCCGCCGCTCGATTATGATCGGGGATAGGGCAGTGTGCGCTTTCCGATAGGATCAGGACAGCGCAATAAAATGTCGAAATGTGCGGGAAATATGGGAAGTTAAGCGCCCGATTTCCTATTTTCGGGCGCCCGGCCGCTGTCTCAGTTCAGGCAGTCATCCAACCCGTCGCGCTGCACCACCGGGATGCGGGCGGAGATGCTGTTGCCATAGCGGCGGGTGAAGCCATGCGGGTCGATCGCCTCGCGCTTCTTGGGCAACGGCAATACCGCCGCCAGCCGCGCCGCCTCCGCTCGGCTCAGCTTGCCCGCGCCATGGCCGAAATAGCGGATCGACCCGGCCTGCACGCCATAGGTGCCGATGCCGGTCTCCGCGACGTTCAGATAGACTTCCATGATCCGCCGCTTGCCCCAGATCGCCTCGATCAGCACGGTGAACCAGGCTTCGAAGCCCTTGCGGACGAAACCGCCACCCTGCCACAGGAAGACATTCTTCGCGGTCTGCTGGCTGATCGTGGAGCCGCCGCGAATGCGCCCGCCGCTGGCATTGTGGCGCATCGCCTGGGCAATCGCGACCGCGTCGAAGCCATGATGGCTGCAGAAGCGGCTATCCTCCGCCGCGATCGCCGCGCGCGGCATGTCCGGATCGATCGCGTCCAGGCGCTTCCATTCCTTGGTGATGCCATTGGGGTCGAGCAGCATGGTGATCGTCACCGGCGGGGGCACGAAGCGATAGATGACCACGGTGCTCACCGACAGGCCGACAAAGCCGATGGCGACCTTGAGGGGGATGCTGATCCAGCGGGAGCGACGTTTCTGGGCGGAGGCAGGCTTAGGCGCGGCTTTGGCTTTTTTCATGGGCCGCAAACTAGCGCCCCTGCGCGCCGCCGTCATCGATTCCTTCAGGCCGTGGCCAGCGTCTGCGTCCGGCCCCGGTTGATGAGCAGCACCAGCGCCGCGCCGATCAGGCACAATATGCCTGCCGCGATGAAGGCGGGCATATAGCTTTGCCAGGCGGTGCGAGACAGGCCGCCGGCCAGCGCCGCGCTCGCCGCGCCCAGCTGATGCCCGGCAAAGATCCAGCCGAACACGATATTGGCCTTTTCCGGACCGAAGCGCTGCGCGGTCAGCTTCACCGTCGGCGGCACCGTCGCCACCCAGTCGAGGCCATAGAAGATGGCGAACAGCGACAGGCTGTAGATCGAGAAATCGCTGAACGGCAGATAGAGCAGCGACAGGCCGCGCAGCCCATAATAGAAGAAGAGCAGCCAGCGATTGTCATAACGATCGCTGAGCCAGCCCGATGCCAAAGTGCCGGCAAAATCGAACAGCCCCATCATCGCCAGCATCGACGCCGCGCCGACAGCCGCCAGCCCATAATCGCCGCACAGCGAGATGAAATGGGTCTGGACCAGCCCGTTGGTGCTGGCGCCGCAGATATAGAAGGAGAAGAAGAGGATCCAGAAGGTCGGCACCTTCGCCACGTCGCGCAGCACGATAAGCGGCGTTGCCAGCAGCGCGCCCAGGCTGGCCGGCTGGGCGGGGACGGGCTGGATCGCCTGTTCGCCATAGGGGGCAAGGTTCAGGTCCGACGGCCGATCGCGCATCAACAGCATGACCGCGACGGCCGCGACCAGGATCGCGCCACACACCAGCAGCATCGCCACGCGCCAGCCATAGCTGCCGGTCATGCTCGCGAGCAGCGGCAGGAAGGCGAGCTGGCCGGTCGCGGTGCTGGCCGACAGCAGTCCCATCACCAGTCCGCGCCGCTCGCTGAACCAGCGGGTGGCGACCGTCGCGCCCAGCACCATGGCGGTGAGACCCGTGCCGACGCCGATCACCACGCCCCAGAGAAGGACGAGCTGCCACAATTGCGTCATGCCAAGCGACAGCAGCAGGCCGCCAATGACGATAGACAGCGAAATCAGCATCATCCGCCGCACGCCGAAGCGGTTCATGAAGGCGGCGGCAAAAGGCCCCATACCGCCGAACAGCAGGAAACGGATAGCCAGCGCGCCGGAAATATCCGCCGCGCTCCAGCCAAACTCCTTCTGCAGCGGCACGATGAACACGCCCGGCGCGCCGACCGCGCCGGCGACCACCAGCATGGTGAGGAAGGTCGTGCCCGCGACCGCCCAGCCATAATGGACATTGCGCGCGGCCAAGCGGCGGGCGAACATGGTGGACAGCATCGACTTCCCCTTGGACTGGCCCCAGAACTGATACTCGAGCCGGAAAACGGACTGGCGTTAAATGATAGGTATCATATATAAGATCAAGAGGCCAATTGGAGATGCAGGATCATGAAAGTCAGCCGTGAACAGGCCGAGCGCAATCGCGAGAAGGTGGTGGATGCGGCGTCGCGCCTGTTTCGTGCCCGTGGTGTGGAGGGCGTCGGCATTGGTGAGGTGATGCGCGAATGCGGCCTTACCCACGGCGGATTCTACAATCAGTTCGAATCGAAGGAGGCGTTGGCGGCAGAAGCCTGCGCCACGTCGCTCGCGCGCGGCGCGGCCAAGTGGCGTCGCCTGTCGGCCGAGGACGGGCCGGATGCGATCACTGCCGATTATCTGAGCGCCCGTAACCGCGACGCGCCCGAAACCGGCTGCGCGCTGATCGCGCTCGGCCCGGACGCTGCGCGCAAGGGCGGACCGCTCGCCGCCGCCTTTCGCGAAGGCTTCGAGGATCTGACCGCCGCGTTGCAAAATGCCGGTATCGCCGATCGCGACGCGGCGCTCGCCCGCATGGCGCAACTGGTCGGCACGATGGTGCTGGCGCGCGCGGTCGACGATCCTGCGCTGTCGGAGGAATTGCTGGCGGCCAATCGCCGTGCCCTGGGTGTCGAGGCATGAGCGGCAGCGCCCAGTGGCGACCGATGGGGCAGGAGGATGTGGACGCGGCGGCGGCCATTTCCGACCGGGTTCATGGCGCCTATACGGAGGAGCCTGCCATCTATGCCGAACGGCTGCGCCTCTATCCGGCGGGTTGCTTCCTGCTGGAGCGGGACGGGGAGGTGCTGGGCTACCTCGTCACCCATCCCTGGGCCGGCGACCGACCGCCGGCGCTCGACCAGTTGATGGGCAGGCTGCCGGACGCGGCCGACCGCTATTATCTTCATGATCTGGCGCTGCTGCCCGAAGCGCGCGGCACCGGCGCTGCTGCTGCGGCCGTGGACCTCACCATCGCGCAGGCGCGCGCCGCTGGCTTCGATCGCATCACCCTGACCGCCGTCAACGGCGCGGATGCCTTCTGGCGCCGACAGGGTTTCGTCGACGCGCCGGTTGCCGCCGACAGTTATGGCGCGGACAGCGTCTCGATGGTGCGGATGCTC
>NZ_JBXGSI010000022.1:0-106385 GCF_056790315.1 Sphingobium sp. VMM | reverse complement strand
GGTCAGTCAAGCGCCTCAGCAGCGCCGCCCCGTCCGGTGAAAAGCCCTCTAGGCGGGGCATTTGATTCGGTCAACCGCGAAATTCCGCCCTTTTTGAATTTCCCCTCCGAAAGTTGAGAATGCGGCCCCTCCCGATCGCGTGAAAAGCCCGGTCTTTCGGGCATTTCGTAGATTTCACGCGCTTGTAATAAAAATGCGTTTCCGGAACCGGATTGGGCGCCGAGTTCCGCGCTTCTCCATCCGAATCCCGATCCTGTTGCGGCAAGAATCGGGAATCAGGGGAGAATCGGTACGAGAATCAGGCCAGCGGCTCGCCTTCCCACAATTCGGTATCGATCTGCGCCTGCGCATCGCGCGGGTAACGCGGACCCGACACCGCCCTGAAATCGAACAGACTGTCGACGCGGTCGAGCAGCGGACGCGGCAGATCGAGCCTGGCCGCCGCCAGATCTTCGTCGAGATGGGCCATGTTGGTCGTGCCGGGAATCGGCACGATGAAATCGCGACGGGACAGCAGCCAGGCCAGGCAGAGCTGCGCCATGGTGCAGCCCGCTTCGTCGGCGAGCCCCTTGAGCTTCGTTGCCAGATCCAGATTATGGGCAAGGTGGGGCGGCTGGAAACGCGGCATGGCGCCGCGAATATCCCCCTCGGGCACGCCCTGTGGCCCGACCCCGCCGGCGAGCAGGCCGCGGCCGACCGGCGAAAAGGCGACGAAGCCGATGTCGAGTTCCGCGCAGGCATCGAGCACGGCGACCTCCGGGTTGCGACTCCAGGGCGAATATTCGGTCTGCACTGCGGTGATCGGATGGACCGCATGGGCGCGGCGAATCGTCGCTGCCGACATTTCGGACAGGCCGATCGCGCCGATCTTGCCATCCTCCACGCCGCGCACCAGTGCGCCGACCGATTCCTCGATCGGCACCTTCGGGTCGAGGCGATGGAGATAATAGAGATCGATATGGTCGGTCCTGAGCCGGCGCAGCGAATCCTCCAGCACGCGGGTGATCGCCTGGGGCGAGCCGTCGAGGCCGCGCTTGCCGTCAATCTCCGCCAGCACGCATTTGCTGGCGAGGGTGAAGTCGGCGCGCCGGTCCATGATGGTGCGGCCAAGCAATTCCTCATTGGCGCCGAAGCCATAGAGGGCGGCGGTGTCGAAGAAGGTCACGCCGACATCGAGCGCATGGCGCAGCAGCCGTTCGGCCTCATCCGCCGACGGGCGCGGCAGATAGGCATGGGAGAGGTTCATGCAGCCAAGGCCGATGGCGGAAACGGTGAGCGCGCCCAGGCGGCGGGTGGGAAGAGCGGTCGTCATGGGGTGGGAAACATCCTGTCGGTTGGGGCCGTGCATGGCGCAAGAGATAGGTCCGCCTCTCCGCTCTGTCATGCCCTTGGTCATGCCTTCACCCAGCAGGACGAAAGAAGATGGGGTTTACCCGGCTTAATAAAGCCAATCTTGCCCGGCGGGCGCAGCGGGGTCATTTCGACGGCACATTATAGACCCTTATGCCGCCCTGCGGCGCGAGCGAGCCCATGACCCGGAACCTTACCCATCTTCAGCGCCTAGAGGCAGAGAGCATACATATATTGCGGGAGGTAGTGTCGGAGGCGGAGCGGCCTGTGATGCTGTACTCGGTGGGCAAGGACAGCGCGGTGATGCTGCATCTGGCGAAGAAGGCCTTCTATCCCTCGCCGCCGCCCTTCCCGCTGCTGCATGTCGACACCACCTGGAAGTTCCGCGCCATGTACGACCTGCGCGACAAGGCGGCGCGCGACGCGGGGATGGAACTGCTGGTCCATCATAATCCCGAGGCCCAGGCGCGCGGCATCAACCCGTTCGACCATGGCGCCCTCCACACCGACATGTGGAAGACGGAAGGGTTGAAGCAGGCGCTCGACAAGTTCGGCTTCGACGCGGCATTCGGCGGCGCGCGCCGCGACGAGGAGAAGAGCCGCGCCAAGGAGCGCATCTTCTCCTTCCGCACCGCCTCGCATGGCTGGGATCCCAAGAACCAGCGGCCCGAACTGTGGAACCTCTATAATGCCCGGAAGGCCAAGGGCGAGAGCATCCGCGTCTTCCCGATCAGCAACTGGACCGAGCTCGACATCTGGCAATATATCCAGCTGGAAGGCATCGAGATCGTGCCGCTCTATTTCGCCGCCCCCCGCCCCACCGTCGAGCGCGACGGCATGCTGCTGATGGTCGATGATGACCGCTTCCCGCTTGAACCGGGCGAAGTGCCGGTCGAGCGCTCGATCCGCTTCCGCACTTTGGGCTGCTATCCGCTCACCGGCGCGGTCGAGAGCGAGGCCAGCACCCTGTCGGAGGTGATCCAGGAGATGCTGCTCACCACCACATCCGAGCGCCAGGGTCGCGCCATCGACAAGGATGCCGGCGGCGCCGGCATGGAGAAGAAGAAGCAGGAGGGTTACTTCTGATGTCCGACGTGATCACACAGGACCCCGTCTACCAGACCGATGCCCTCATCGCGCAGGACATCGACGCCTATCTCGACGTCCATCAGCACAAGACCATGCTGCGCTTCATCACCTGCGGCTCGGTCGACGATGGCAAGTCCACCCTGATCGGGCGGCTGCTCTATGATTCGAAGATGATCTTCGAGGATCAGCTCGAAGCGCTGCAGGCGGATAGCAAGCGCGTCGGCACGCAAGGCGGCGAGATCGACTTCGCCCTGCTGGTCGATGGCCTCGCCGCAGAGCGCGAACAGGGCATCACCATCGACGTCGCCTATCGCTTCTTCGCTACCGAAAAGCGCAAGTTCATCGTCGCCGATACGCCCGGCCATGAACAATATACCCGCAACATGGTCACCGGTGCCTCCACCGCCGACCTGGCCGTCATCCTGATCGACGCGCGCAAGGGCATCCTCACCCAGACGCGGCGCCACAGCTATCTCGCCCACCTGATCGGCATCCGCAACATCGTGCTGGCCGTCAACAAGATGGACCTGGTCGGCTATGACCAGGCCGTGTTCGACAAGATCGTCGCCGATTATGCCGCGTTCGCGCAGAGCATCGGCATCAGCGCCTTCACGCCGATCCCCATCTCCGGCTTCAAGGGCGACAATATCACCGCCCGGTCGGAGAACACCCCCTGGTATCAGGGGCCCACGCTGATGGCCCATCTCGAAAGCGTCGAGGTCGATGCCACCACTGCGGCGGCCAAGCCGTTCCGCATGCCGGTCCAGTGGGTCAACCGTCCGAACCTCGACTTTCGCGGCTTTGCCGGCCTGATCGCCAGCGGATCGGTCAAGCCGGGCGACGCCGTGCGGGTGCTGCCTTCGGGCAAGACCAGCACCATCAGCCGTATCGTTACGATGCCGGGTGGAACCGGCCCGGCAAGCGGGACCGGTGGTGACGGCGACCTCGACGAAGCGATCGCCGGCCAGTCGGTCACGCTCTGCTTTGCCGACGAGATCGACTGTTCGCGCGGCGACGTCATCGCGGTGGCCGACAATCCGCCCGAGGTCTCCAGCCAGTTCGAGGCGACCATCGTGTGGATGGATGACGAGGCGATGCTGCCGGGCCGGCCCTATTGGCTCAAGATCGGCACGCAGAGCGTCTCGGCCACCGTCCAGGCGCCCAAATATGTCGTCAACGTCAACACGATGGAGCATCTGGCGGCCAAGACGCTGGACTTGAATGCCATTGGCGTTGCCGAACTGGCGACCGACAAGCCGATCACGTTCGAGCCCTATGCCGACAACCGGACCTTGGGCGGCTTCATCCTGATCGACAAGATCAGCAACCGCACCGTGGCGGCGGGCATGCTCCACTTCTCGCTGCGCCGGGCCCAGAATGTCCATTGGCAGGCGACCGACATCGGCCGCGAGGCTCATGCCGCGCTCAAGAACCAGGTTCCCCGCATCCTCTGGTTCACCGGTCTCTCCGGCTCGGGCAAGTCGACCATCGCCAATGAGGTGGAAAAGCGGCTCGCGCTGATGAACCGCCACACCTTCCTGCTCGATGGCGACAATATCCGCCATGGCCTCAACAAGGATCTGGGCTTTACCGAGGCCGACCGGATCGAGAATATCCGCCGGGTCGGCGAGGTCGCCAAGCTGATGGCGGATGCGGGCCTGATCGTGCTGACCGCCTTCATCTCCCCCTTCCGCGCCGAGCGCGAGATGGTGCGCGAGATGCTGCCGGACGGCGAGTTCATCGAGATCTTCGTCGATACGCCGCTGGAGGTTGCCGAGGCGCGCGACGTCAAGGGTCTCTACAAGAAGGCCCGATCGGGCAGCCTCAAGAACTTCACCGGCATCGACAGTCCCTATGAGGCGCCCACCAGCCCCGAGATACGGGTCAACACCGTCGAGATGACGCCACAGGAAGCCGCCGAGCATATCATCCGCAAGATCATGCCGCTCAAATGAGCAATGTCATGACAGACGCGGACCTCGCCGCCCATCTCGCCGACACCGCCGGCCGCCTGCTGCTGGAGGTCCGCGCCTCGGGCCTGTTCAGCGCCAAGGCGCTCGGCAAGGCCGGCGACCAGACCGCCAACCAGTTCCTCGTCCATGCGCTGCGCGAACAGCGGGCCGAGGATGGGTTGCTCTCCGAGGAGATGGCCTGTGACGGGGCGCGGCTCCAGCACAGCCGCGTGTGGATCGTCGATCCGGTCGACGGCACCCGCGAATATGGCGAGGAACGTGCCGACTGGGCCGTCCATGTCGGCCTCGCCATAAACGGCGTTGCCACCATCGGCGCGGTTGCGCTGCCGGGCCATGAAGACGGCATCGTCCTGCGCACCGACCAGCCGCGTGTAGTCCCGCCCGCGCCCGAGAAACTGCGCATGGTCGTATCCCGCACCCGGCCGGCACCCCAGGCGGTCGCGGTGGCAGAGGCGCTGGGCGCCGAACTCGTCCCCATGGGTTCAGCCGGCGCCAAGGCCATGGCGGTGATCCTGGGACAGGCCGACATCTATCTCCACGCCGGCGGCCAATATGAATGGGACAGCTGCGCACCCGCCGCCGTCGCTCTCGCCCACGGCCTCCACGCCTCCCGCATCGATGGATCGCCACTCATCTACAACCAAGAAGACACATACATGCCCGACCTCCTCATCTGCAGGCATGAGCATGCCGATGCAGTGCTGGGGGCACTGAAGGGCTAGGCGCGGGTCGCCAGTCCGGCACCGACATCGGCGCCCGCCCAGGCGCGCCAACGGTCACCGTCGGGGTCGATGTCCACCCGGTCGGTCAGGTCGAAAATCTTCACCGCCGGCCGATCCACCGTATAGGCGGGCCAGTCCGGCTCGGGCGCGCCATGGCGGACGAAATGGGCGATATGATCGGTCATCCGCCGGCCGAGCGCCGCGCGGCGCCCGCGCATCGGCCCGCCCCGCGCAAAGGCGGCACGCAGGCCGCGCATCGGCCAGGTCAGGGTCAGGTCCAGCCCATGGGCCGCGCCGGCGATCGGATGGCGATAGTCGAAGCGATAGAACCAGGTTGGCGCCTGCCCCGACTGGCGATCGGCGAAATGGCGCGTCGGCATCAGGAAGGTGAGATCGGTGGCGAGCGCGCGGCGCCCCGCCTTGTCGCGCGGATAGGTACCGAGGATGCGCGCGGCATGATCCGCCGGCAATTGGGCATGGAGCAAGGCGTCGAGTGCCGGCCAGTCGGTCGGCAGGATATCACCGGGCATCAGTTCGAACAGGCGGATTTCCTCATGCGTGGCACCGGCGAGCAACGGCACCGGTGCGGCCGGCTCGGCCACCGCATCCGCCAGCGAGGCGGGCAGCAGGTCGCCGTCGAACCAGGGGGCGGCAGGAATAGTGCCGGGATTGGCGGCACCGGCCGCGCCCTGCGCCTCGAACAGACGGATGAGGTCCATGCCGCGCAGCGCGGCGAGATCGGGGTTGCCGAGCGCCGCCATATAATCGCGCGCCACCTGTTCGCTGCGGTCGCGGCCATGGATCAGGCTGACCGCGCCGCTCTGCATGATCGCCCCGGCAAAGAGACCGCGCGCGGCCGGGGCGTGGAGCAATAGCGAGACCGACATGGAACCGGCCGACTGGCCGCCGACCGTCACCCGCGCCGGATCGCCGCCGAAGGCCGCAATATTGTCGCGCACCCAGGCGAGCGCCGCAATCTGGTCGCGCAGGCCGAGATTGGAGGGGATGCCCGGCACGACCGCGCCGAAATTGACGAAGCCGAGTACGCCCAGCCGATAGTTGATGCTGACGACGATGATGTCGCCATCGCGCGCCAGGTCGCTGCCGTCATAGCTATGGCCGCCACCCGCGACGAAGGCGCCGCCGTGAATCCAGACATAGACCGGCAGCGGGCCGGTCGCGCCATCGGGCACATGGATGTTGAGCGACAGGCAATCCTCGGCAAAGTCGGGCAAGGACAGCCGCGCTCGCTTCGCCTGATTGCCATACATTTGCGAGCATTGCGGACCTGGACGCGCAGCATCGCGCACATCATTCCAGGGCGTCGGCGCCTCCGGCGCGGCAAAGCGGTCGGCCCACGCATAGGGAATGCCGCGCCAGCATCGCACGCCGTTCGCCCGGATGCCGCGCACCGGCCCGGCCGTCGTCGCCACCGTCAATCCGTCCATGCCGCCCCTCCCGTCTTGCGGCAAAGATGCTAGGCGGCGCCGGATGAGGCGCCAACGCGCGGGGCGGAGATAGCGGCGGGGCGATGCCCCTATCCGATCAGGGCTGCATCGACGGGGTGACGACCAGCCGGTCGAGAATCTCCGCCATGCGATCGAGCGGATAGTCCGGTTCCTGCTGCAGCCACCAGGCGAGAATCTCGACCGTGGCGCTGACCGCGAAAACGATGCGCAGTTCGTCGGGCAGCCAACCGGCATCATGCGGCCTCTGCTGCGCCAACTGGCGCGCCTGGTCGGTAAATTCCTGCTTGAGCATGGTCGCCGCGCCGCCGGTCAGGAAGGCGGACCAGAGCGCGCGCCGTTCACCGACATAAGCGAACAGGGTCATGCAGGACTGGCGGGCATCATCGGCGAACAGGATCGGCAGCGCGCGCTGCAGCAGATCGGCGATCTGTCCGGCAGCGAGATCGTGCAGCAGCGCATCCTTGGACGGATAATGGCGGAAGAAGGTGGCGTAGCCGACCTCCGCCTCGCGCGCGACCTCGCGGATCGTCACCTGATCATAGGGGCGGGTTTCCAGCAGGTGGAGCATCGCGTCGAGCAGCTGGCGGCGGGAGCGCAGCTGGCGCGCGTCGGTCGGCAGATTATCCATCGGGGCCATGGCTTAGGGCCTTCGCACCCGCCTGAACAGAGGGGAGGATCGCCGGGCCGATGATCCGCCCCCGCCCCATTGCCCGGCGCCCCTGCCCGACTAGGGTCCGGCCCGACAGGAGAGGAAGCACGCCATGGACAACCGGATCGAGACGCTGATCGCCAGGGAAGAGATCAGGGAACTGGCCCAGCTCTATTCGCGCGGGGTCGACCGGCAGGATTTCGCGCTGATCCGGTCGCTCTATACCGCCGACGCGACCGACAGCCATGGCGCCTATTATGACGGGCCGGTCGACGGCTATGTCGCCTTTCTCGAAGCGTCGCTGCCGCACATGCATATCGGCAATCATTTCGTCTGCAACCATCTGGTCAATGTCGATGGCGATACCGGCGAGGGCGAGGTTTATGCCATTGCCTGGCACCTGATCCCCGACGGCAAGGGCGGGCTGCTGCATGATATCCAGGGGGTGCGCTATATCGACAGCTATCGCCGCGTCGATGGCCAGTGGCGCTTTGCCAAGCGGGTGGTGAGTTTCGACATGAAGCTGCTGCAACCCGCCGCCGACCATGGCGAGAAGCCGGTGCCGGTGAATGATCCCAGCTATGCGCTGCTGGCACCGCTGTTTGCGCGCGGGGCCGGCCGCTAGCCGCTTCGCCGCAGCGATGTCGCCGCCGCTTCCTTGACAGTCAAATCAACAATCCTGTTGATGATAGCCAAGAAGAGCGGCGCGACAGGCGCCCGCTGGAGCGGATGATGGCCTTTTCGACGATCGACCTGACCGCCCGCATCGGCACCGAGATCCGGACCGACGCGGCAACCCTGGTGTCGGGCAAGCATGCCGACACGATCCTGGCGCTGTTGCAGCAGCGCGGCGTGCTGATCGTGCGCGGGCTGTACATGAGTCGCGAGGATCAGCTGGCCTTTTCCCATACGCTGGGCCGGGTCCAGCCGCAGGGCGAAGGCGGCATTTTCAAGGTGACGATCGATCCCAAGGAAAATCCGGGCGCCGAATATATCAAGGGCGCCTTCTTCTGGCATATCGACGGGGCGAGCGACGACGTACCCAATTTCGCCGCGACATTGAACGCCAAGTCGCTGTCCAGGACCGGCGGCAGCACCTATTTCGCCAATACCTATGCCGCCTGGGACGACCTGCCCGACGAAGAGAAGGCGGCCTATGACGGGCTGCGCGTGGGCCACAGCTTCGAGACGTCGCAGCGCTATGTGAACCCCGAACCCACCGTGGCGGAACTGAATTTCTGGCAGATGCGCACGCCCAAGGTCCATCCTTTGGTCTGGACCCATGAGACCGGCCGCAAGTCGCTGGTGCTGGGGTCGACCGCCGACCATATCGAGGGGATGGACCCGGCGCAGGGCCGCGTGCTGCTGTCCAGGCTGCGCGAATGGGCGGTCCAGCCGCAATTCGTCTATCGCCATGACTGGACGGAGGGCGACCTGCTGATCTGGGACAATAGCGGCACGATGCACCGGGTCGATCCCTATCCGCTGGAAGAAAATCGGATGATGCACCGCACGACGATCGAGGCGATCGAACAATTGGTCGGCGCCTGAAAGCGACACCGAAATTGACACATAGGAAGGAATTGCGATGACGAGGTCTCTCAACGGCCGCACGGCCGTGGTCACGGGCGCGGGTTCGGGCATTGGCCGCGCGATCGCGCTGCGCCTGGCCGAGGATACGGCCAAGATCGCGGTGTGGGACATTAATGGCGACGGCGCGGCCGAAACCGTCAGGCTGATCGAGGCGGCCGGCGGCACCGCCATCGCCATCGCCGCCGACTGTTCGGACAAGGCGGCGATCCATGCGGCGGCGGAAGAGACGCGCGCCAAGCTGGGGCCGATCGCGATCCTGGTGAACAATGCCGGCATCGCCCCCTTCACCCCCTTCATGGACATCGACGACGACCTGTTCGACAAGGTGATCCACATCAACCTGCGCGGCCCCTATCTGCTGACCAAGGAAGTGCTGCCCGACATGCTGGCCGCCGGCTGGGGCCGGGTGATCAACATCACCTCCTCCTCGGTCCAGTCGGGTTCCTTCGCCCAGGGCCATTATGTCTCGTCCAAGGGCGGCCTGATGGGCATGACCAAGGCGCTGGCGCTGGAATTCGCGCCGAGCGGCGTGACCTTCAACATGGTGCCCCCCGGCTTCATCGACACGCCGATGCTGCGCGCCGCGCCGATCGACGCCGACGCCTTTGCCCAGACGCTGCCGATGAAGCGGATCGGCAAGCCCGAGGATATCGCCGCTGCCTGCGCCTATCTGGCGTCGGAAGAGGCCAGCTACATCACCGGCCAGACGATCAGCACCAATGGCGGTCGCTATATGGGGTCGCATTAACAGGACCGCATCTGGCGATGAGAGCCGGGACGCTTGCATGGGCGGCCCGGCCATTTATGCTCCAGCCATGGTCCAGAAACGTCGCGTCGGCGCCGAAAGCTCCGAAACCCGCGCCCGGATCGTGGAGGCCACCGAACAGGTGATCCGCGACGAAGGCTATGCCGCCGCCAGTTCGCGCCGGGTGGCGCTGCGCGCCGAGCTGCCGCCATCGCTGGTCCATTATTATTTTCCGACCACCGACGACCTGCTGCTGGCGGTGTTCCGCCGCGGCGCCGAACAGAGCGACGCGATGATCGAGGCGGCGCTGACCAGCGCCGATCCGGTGCGGGCACTGTGGCGCTTCTTCTCCGACCCCAGCCGCAACGCGCTGGCGATGGAATTTGTCGCCATGGCCAATCATCGCAAGGCGATCCGTGCCGAGATCGCCCGCCACAGCGAGGCGATGCGGGATCGCCAGGCGCAGTTGATGGAGCAGCTGCTGGGCGATCGACTCGCCGATCACAAGGTGACGGCGGCGGGCCTCAGCCTGTTGCTGGCCGCCGTCGGCCGCACCCTGGTGATGGAAGCCGACATGGGGGTCGCGAGCGGACATGCCGACGCGCGCGCTTCGGTCGAGGCGCTATTGGACGAATTGCTGCCGCCCGAAAAATGAGAGGCATTGACTTTTCCATGCAAGCATGTTGAACATGTGTTCAAACGCGCAGGGATGCATAGGAGAGCAAGGCATGTCCGCCACCACCATTACCCGTTTCGTGCATGAAGATATCAAGCCGAGCATCGGCAGCCGCATCCTCAACAGCAAGGAGGAACTGCTGGCCGGCGAACTGGCGCCGCAGATCCGCGAGCTGCTGGAGCAGCGCGGCGTGCTGGTCTTCCCGAAGATCGACTTCACCGACGAGGAACAGATCGCCTTCACCAAGACGCTGGGCGCCTTTGCCCCCGAGCATCGCGGTGGCGAGGAAATCCACAAGATCACCCTCGACGTGAAGGAAAATCCGCAGAGCGCCGAATATCTCAAGGGCTCGCTCTACTGGCATATCGACGGCACGATGAACGATGTGCCGATCCTCGCCTCCTTGCTGTCGTGCAAGGTGCCCGCGACCTGGGGCGGCAATACCGGCTTCTGCAACACCTATGCCGCCTATGAGGCGCTGACCGACGAGCAGAAGGCCGAATATGAGACGCTGCGCGTGATCCACTCGGTTTGGGCGACGGTCTTCTATTATGAACCCGAACCCAGCCTCGCCAAGCTGAAGGGCATGCGCCAGGTCGGCGAGAATGAGCTGCCGCTGGTGTGGAACCACAAGTCGGGCCGCAAGTCGCTGGTGCTGGGCTGTACCGCCCAGCGGGTCAAGGATCTCGATCCCTATGACAGCGCCGAAATCCTGGTTGGGCTGCGCGAATGGGCGACCCGCGAGGAATTCAGCTACAGCCATGAATGGAGCGTCGGCGACCTGGTCATCTGGGACAATACCGGCACCATGCACCGGGCCGAGAAATATGATCCCGACTGCAATCGCATGATGCACCGCACCAAGCTGCAGGGCGAAGAACCCTTCGAATAAGGATCGGCCCCACGGCCTTTCCACGCCCGCCGCCCAACCGGGTTGGCGGGCGTTTTGCCCTGCCCCCGGAGCATCGTCATGAGCAATCCGCTGACCTTCGGCTATCTTTATGATTTCCGGAACCCGCCCCAATGGGAAAAGCGCCCGGCCGATCTCTATGCCGAGATACTGGATTTCGTCGCCTGGAGCGAGACGGCGGGCTTTGCCGGTGCCTGGGTGCCCGAACATCATGGCGCGCAGGATGGCTATATGCCCGCGCCCAATGTCGCGCTGGCGGCGATCGCGGCGCGCACCAGCCGGATCAAATTGGGGTCGGCGATCGCGCTCGCCCCGCTCTATCATCCGGTCCGCTTTGCCGAGGAATGCACGGTGCTGGATATCCTGTCCGATGGCCGGCTGGAGATGGCGCTGGCGATCGGCTACCGCCGCCGCGAGACCCAGGCCTATGGCGTCGATTTCGGCAAGCGCGGCGCGCGCTTCGACGAGTTTCTGGAAATCGTCCAGCGGCTATGGGCGGGCGAGACGGTCAATTTTGCCGGGCAGCATTACAGCATCGCCGGCGCGTCCCTGCGCCCGGCCGCGCCGCGCGGCCGCATCCCCCTCTATATTGGCGGCTTTGCCGAGAAGGCGCTGGCGCGGGTGGCGAAATATGCCGACGGCTATTTCGGCAATGAGGAGGTGTGCGGCCTTTATGCCGACAAGCTGCACGCCGAGGGGAAAGACCCGGCCGCCGCGCGAATCCGCATCCAGAGCCTGTTCACCCTGGTCGCCGAAGACCCCGAGGCGGCAATGGCGGAGATGGCCCCCTATTTCCACCATGTGAACGAGACCTATGGCGCCTGGCTGGCCGAGGATCAGGCGTCCGGCATCGACAAGGTGGCGCTGAAACCCATGTCGCTCGACGCCTTCAAGCGCAGCGGCATCCTGCAGATCCTGACACCCGACGCCGCGATCGATCATTTCCGCGCAATGCAGCAGCGCATCAATGTCGAACATATCATGATGATGATGCCCCCCGGCCTGCCCCCGGCAAAATTCCAGCCCTATGCCCAGCTGTTCGCCGACAGGGTGATGCCCGCATTCTGAAGGGCGGCGTCAGTTCCCCTGCAAGGCGCGGCGCAGCGCCGCGAGGCGCAGCGCCTGGAGCGCCTGCATCTGCGGCGTATCGGCGCCGGCCAGGCCGAAGCCATGATAGGCGCCGGGCGTGACATGCAGCTCGACCGCGATGCCGAGGGCCAGCAGCCGCCGGGCGAAGTCGATATCCTCCTCCAGGAACAGGTCGAGCGCGCCGACGCTGATGAAGGCAGGCGGCAGGCCGGACAGGTCGGGGCAGCGGGCCGGCACGGCGTCGCTCGGGACATGGTCGGTGCCGGCTTCCTGCCCGAGCAGTGCCCCCCAGCCATAGCGGTTCTGCGCCGGGGTCCAGACGAACCGGCCGGTGACGGGGTGGAGCGGTGCGCTGCTGCCGGTGCGATCGTCCAGCATCGGCGCGTCGAGCAGCATGAAGCAGATCGGATAGACGCCAAGGTCGCGGGCATGGATCGCCAGCGCCACGGCATGGCCGCCGCCCGCGCTCTCACCGCCGATGGCGATGCGGGTCGGATCGATACCCAGCGCATGGGCCCGGTCATGCAGCCAGGCGAGCGCGACATAGCAATCGTCCCGCGCGCCAGGAAACGGCGTCTCGGGCGCCAGCCGATAATCGACCGACAGGACGACACAGCCCAGCTGCGCCGCCCACGCCCGGTTGGACAGATCGCTCATATCGGCCATGCCAAGCACGAAGCCCCCGCCATGGATATGGAGATAGGCCGACCGCCGCGCATCGCCTTCCCCCTCGGCCGGGCGATAGAGCAGGCAGCGCACATCGGGCGATCCGGGCGCGCCGGGCAGGAAGACTTCTTCCCGCTGCACGGCGGCCAGCGCTTCGGGCATCGGTTCGGCCGCGCGGGTGGCAAAAGGCTGGCGGAAGGCGGCGATAGTCTGATCGCTGAGATCGAGCGGCGGGAAGAGGTCGAGCGCCGCGCGCAATTCGGGGGCCACCAGTTGCCGCGCCTCGTCCATCGTCCCGTTTCCTCTATCTTGCGTCGCGCGGCCGGTCATAGGCGGCACCATCAAAATGGTCGAGCGGCACCAGGGGTTCGGCGGTGAAGTCGATCACCCGGCCGACGCGGATCGCATGGACCGCATTTTCCGGCTGGAAGGTGAAGCAGTTGGGCGGCACGCGGGTCGCGGTCGATTGCCGCTCCATCGGGATCAGCCGGCCATTGGCGAGGATCGTGCCCCATTGCAGCAGCCGGGCGGCCTCACGCCGGGGCTCATCTAGCGCGTCGATCCACGGGCGCAGCTTCATCAGCGACTGGCCGGCAATGTCGGCTGGCGCGGTCATGACATGGCTGCGATGCGCGACCTGTAGCAGCGGCATGCCATCGCGCCTGATTTCCGCCACGGCCTCGCCCTCTATCGGGTCGCAGGCGAGAATCTCATAGCGGGTCGGCGCCTCGTCACCGGCATGGGCCGCCGCCAGCACGGCCAGGTCGTGCAAATGGGTGCAGTTCGCCTTCTTCTCGCCGCGCGCCGCCGCCTCAGCCAGCGCGACACCGGTGAAGGTCGCCTGCAGCACCGTCGGCGCACCCGGACAGGTGGTCCAGGGCACCCGCTCCATGATCGCGTCGACGCCGCTGATGCGCGCGCCGTCATGATGCAGGATGACGGCCATGCTGTGATAATCATCCTCGACCGCGGCGGTCACCCGGCCGGGCAGCGGCGTCACCAGGAAACGACGGCGAAAGCCGGGCAGCATGTCCAGCATGCCGCTGTCCATCGCGATCAGTCCTTCGCCAGCAGCAGCGCCGCCGCCATGGGGCCGCCACCCGATGTCGCCACAGCCACCTTCGGGTCGCCGGCGATCTGTCTTTCGCCGCCCTCGCCGCGCAACTGCACCACCGATTCATAGGCGAATCCAAAGCCGTGCAGCCGTCCCCAGCCAAGCTGGCCGCCGCCGGTGTTCATCGGCAATTCGCCGTCGAGCGCGATGCGCTTGCCGCCTTCGAGGAACTGGCCGCCCTCGCCGACATCGCAGAAGCCCAGCCCTTCGAGCCAGGTGATCGGCTGGAAAGCGAAGCCGTCATAAAATTGGACGGTATCGACATCCTTGGCCGTGTAGTCCGTGTTCTTCCACAGGTCGCGCCCGGTCGGATAGGCGCTCGCCCATTCGGCTTGGTCCCAGCTGTAGCGTTCGACCGATCCGGCGCTGGCGGCGATGCGGATCGGGGTCGTCTTCACCTCGTCCAGCGCATCGCCCGCCGACACGATCAGCACGGTCGAGGCATCGGTGAAACGATCGCAATCATAGAGGCAGAAGGGCGAACTGATCATCCGCGCCGCCATATACTCGTCCATGGTCAGCGGTTTCTTGACGATCGCGCGCGGGTTGCGCGCGGCATTGGCATGATCGTTCAGCGCCACCTGGGCGAGCTGTTCGCGGGTCAGGCCATAGCGCTTCATGTGGCGCATCGCGAATTGCGCGGTCCAGTTGGCGGCCGAGAAGGCGCCGAAGGGCGAGACCCATTGCGAATTGCCCGACACATCCTTGCGCCGTTCCATCGGCGGAAATTCTTCGGGGCGGGCCAGCGCCGCCGCTTCATAGACGGTGCGGAAGCACAGGACATGGCGGGCAAGGCCGGCCTTCACCGCCATTGCCGCCTCGGCGATCGCGCCCAGTTGCGCCGTCGCCTCCGCCGCGCCGATATGCCAGCGTGTGTTGAGCCCCAATATCTCGATCACATCGTCCGAACTCACCGGCGAGAAGCCGAGGAAGGTCGACATCTTGCCGGGATAGGTGGCGACACCGTCAATCTGGTCGAGCGTCAGGCCGGCGTCGGCAATCGCCTCGCGCACGGCGTCCAGTGTCAGGCCCAGCGGCGACCGGGTCAACCGCACGCCGACCTCCGACATGCCGATGCCGGTGATATAGGCTTCGCGCGCCATGCTCATGCGACCTTCTCGAACAGGGGGAACCAGATGCCGTCCTGCTCCTCGAAGGTGACGCGGACGCGGTCATCCATGTCGACGGCATCGACCGGGCAGTTGACGATATTGGTGGTCAGATAGACGCCGGGTACGTCGTCGAGCCGGACACGGGCGATGACGAAGGGCACCTCCATATCCTTGGCCCAGGCCTGATAGTTGATCGTATAGGTATCGACCGCGCCGGTGCCGGCGACCGCATACGGGCCGACATTTTCCGACTGGCAATGGCGGCAGATCTCGCGCGGGGGATGGGTGAACTGGCCGCAATCGTCGCAGCGGGTGATGTTGAGCTTCCCCTCCGCCCCGCCGGTCCAGAAGGCGCGATTTTCCCGATCGAGGCGCGGGCGCGAACGTTGCCAGACCATCAGACGTCCCAGACCAGGTTCAGGCTTTCGATGCCGATCACATGGCCGCCATGGAACACCGTGGGCTTATCGGGATCGAGCCGGAATTCGGGCAAGCGCGCCAGCATCTCCTCATAAAGAACCTGCAACTCCACGCGCGCCAGGTGGGAACCCAGGCAGCGATGCGGGCCAACGCCAAAGGCGATGTGAACATTGTTCTCGCGGTCAAGATCATAGCTGTCGGGCTGCGGGAATTCCTTCGCATCGAGATCGGCAGCGGGCAGGAACAGCTTGAGCATGTCGCCGGGCATCAGCTTGGCCCCGGCCAGTTCGGCCGGCTTCTTGATGACCCGCATCGGCACGGTGAAGGTATAGCGGCGCAGCATTTCCTCGGCCGCTTCGGCCACCAGCTTGGGCTCGGCCCGTAACTTGGCCTGCAATGGCAGGTCGAGCGCCAGGCCGCGCATGGCAAGGCCCATGCCGTTCATCACCGTGTCGAGGCCCGCGATGAACAGCAGCACGCCATAATTTTCCATGTCGGCAAGCGTGCTCGGCTGGCCGTCCACCTCCAGCTTCCACAGCATGGAGATGATATCGTCCTTCGGATTATCCCTGCGCTCCAGCACGGTGTCGCGCATCGCTGCGGCAATGCGCTGCAAGCGGCGCATGGAGCCTTCGCGATCGGTATCGATCGCCTCCATATGCTCCTTCACGATCTGGCGATATTCCGGCAACCGTTCGAGCGGCAGGCCCAGCATCTTGAGGAAGACCTGCACCGGCAGCGGCTCGGCCACCGTGCTCATGAATTCGCACTGGCCATCGGCCTTGATCGCGTCGATCAGTTCGCCGGCCAGCTCGCGGATGCTGTCCTTCAGGGCCGCGATCGTCTTGGGCGAGAAGACCTTCTGCAGCGGCTGGCGATATTTGGTGTGCTCGGGCGGATCGAGCGTGATCGGGATCGGCTGCGGAATATGCGGCGCGCCCGGCGGCAGCGAGGCGAGCAGCGCCTTCATCTTGTCGGCCGGCACGAACTCGCTGGAGAAGGTCTCGGTATCGCGCGACGCCTCATAATTGGCGGCGTGGGTCAGCGCGACCCAGCCACCGCCATTGCGCGGCGTCCAGAAGACCGGCGGCGCCGTCTTCAGCAGGTTAAGGATGCGCGCATGCGGATCGGCCAGCAGGCCCGGATCGGCATGGACATCGAAATCATAGACGAGCGCGTCGGGCACATGGGCCGGCTGTGGCGCGGCGGGGCTCAAGGTGGCGTGGGCCATGATTCTCTCCGTCTTCCCTGCTGGGGCGGGCGCGTGCAGGCCGCGTCCCTTCTTGTCGGACCCGTTTTGCCCGGCGGCCCGGCAAAGGCAAAGGGGCTGGGTGCGGCGGCGCCAGATAACGCACCGACGATCCGCGTCGCGGCTCCGTATCGCGATGGCGATTGTGCCGGGGACCACGTTGATCGGGGCCGCAATCTCCTTTCTAAGGAAGGTCAGAATAGCCGGAGAGGGCAGATGAGAATCCGCATCGAAAAGTCAGGCTGCGTGGGCAATGCCCGCTGCGCCGCCGTGTCCGAGGACATGTATCCGCTGGACGAGGACGGCTATATCGCGACCGAGGGTTTCGACGTAGCGGACGGCGATCAGCAGACCGCCAAGCGCGGCGCGCGCGCCTGCCCCGAACGCATCATCGTCGTCGAGGAAGATGATGGCAGCATCAGTTGGCCGCCCAAGGCCAAGGGATAATCAGAGAATCCGGGAGAGCGAGATGAGCGACATTTTGGGCTATAAGGGCAAGCGCGTGATCGTGAGCGGCTGCTTCTCCGGCATGGGGGAGGCGACCGCCAAGCTGCTGCTGGAGCTGGGCGCCGAGGTTCATGGCCTGGACTTCAGGGACAGCAGCCTGCCGCTCGCCTCCTTCACCAATGTCGACCTGCGCGATCCGGCTTCGATCGAGGCGGCGGTCGCCGGCATCGGCGGCAAGGTGGATGCGCTGTTCAACTGCGCCGGCCTGCCCCAGTCCTTCCCACCGCTCGACGTCATGAAGGTGAACTTCATCGGCCTGCGCCACCTGACCGAACAGGTGCTGCCGCTGATGGGACCGGGTGGCGCGATCGCCAGCATCGCCTCCACCGGCGGCCTGGGCTGGAGCCGCCGCATCCCGACCAACATGGAGTTCGTCACCACCAAGGGTTATGACGCCGCCGTCGCCTGGTGCGAGGCGCATCTCGATGATGTGGTCAAGGAAGGCTACAGCTTCTCCAAGGAGAATGTGATCGTCTGGACCCAGTATATGGGCGCGCATCTCATCAAGAAGGGCATCCGCATCAACTGCACCCTGCCCTCGCCCACCCAGACGCCGATGATGGCAACGTTCGAGGCCGCGTCCGGCAAGGATGTGGTCGCCGCCGCCGCCGAACCGATGGGCCGTTACTCGACCCCGGCCGAACAGGCGGGCGGCATCGTGCTGCTGAACAGCGATCTGGCCGGCATCGTCAATGGCGTGGTCTTCCCGGTCGATGGCGGCTTCATGGGCGGCGTCGCCACCGGTCAGGTGGACCTCAGCGTCATGATGCGGCGTTCGGCGCCCGCCGAGGCCTGAACCCCATGAATTTCGACCTGACCGACGATCAGGACATGATGCGCGACATGTTCGCGCGCTTCCTGGACGAACATAGCAGCATGGCGCGGGTCCGCGCCGCCGCGCCGACCGGCTTCGACCCCGCTTTGTGGCAGGGGCTGGCGGAACTGGGCGCGCTGTCGATCCGCGTGCCCGAAGAGGCCGGCGGGCTTGGCCTTGGCCTGTTCGACGCGACCATCCTGATGGAGGAAGCGGGCCGGACACTGGCATCGGGGCCTCTGGCCGAAGCGCTGGTGGCGGCGCGCTTGCTGGCGCAACTGGGCGGCGAGGCGACGGCCGACCTGCTCGGCCGGGTGCTGGCGGGCGATGCGGTCGCCAGCTTCGCCTTCGAGGATGTCGCGGACACGCCCGTCCAGTGGATCGGCGGTGGCCTGGTGGCCGAAGCCGTGCTGGCCCGGTCGGGCGAAGACATCATCCTCGTCACCGTGCCCGCAGAGGCACGCAAGGCGGAGGACAATCTCGCCTCCACCCCGATCGCGCAGATCGACCTGTCGGCGCATCCGCGCACGGTGCTGGCATCGGGGGCCGAGGCGCTGGCGACCTTCGCCGCCGGCATCGAGGAATGGAAGCTGCTGATCGCCGCCGGTCTGGCCGGCATCGGTCGCGAGGCGCTCAAGCTCGCCGCTGCCTATGCCTGCGAGCGCAAGCAGTTCGACCAATATATCGGCCAGTTCCAGGCCATTTCCCATCCGCTTGCCGATATTCTCTGCGAGATCGACGGCGGCAAGTTCCTGGTGTGGAAGGCGATCCGCGACCTGGCCGATGGCGCACCCGAAGCCGGCGGCGCGATCTCGATCGCCGCCTGGTGGAACGCCAACAGCGCGGCCAAGGCAGTGGCGCAATCGCTCCACACCTTCGGCGGCTATGGCCTCACCACCGAATATGACATCTTCCTCTATAATCTTCGCGCCAAGGCCTGGCCGCTGATCGGCGGCGATCCGCAGCGCTGGCTCGACGAGGCCGGCCGCCGGCTCTACGCCGATGAGGCCGCCGCCCTGCCCGACGCCGGGCCGATGCCGGTCGATTTCGACCTGGGCGAAGCCGCGCAGACGATCAAGGACGAGATCAACGCCTTCTTCGCCGCCAATGTGACGCCGGAGATGCGGGCGACCTTCCACTATAGCTGGGAGGGCTATAACCCCACCCTCAACCGCAAGCTGGCGGCGCAGAATCTCCTCTATCTCGGCCTGCCCAAGGATGTCGGCGGGCGTGGCCTGTCCGCCTATGAAAAGACGGCGGCGATGGATGCATTCGAGGAGCAGGGATATAACAACCCCGCCGCCAATGTGACGCAGATGGTGTCGCTCATCATTCACCGCTTCGGCACCGAGGAGCTGAAGCAGGCGGTGCTGCCCGAAATCATGCGCGGCGAGGTGATCTGCTCGCTCGGCTATTCCGAACCCGGCTCGGGCTCCGACGTGTTCGCCGCGCAATGCCGCGCGACGCAGGAGGGTGATGGCAGCTGGCGGATCGATGGCACCAAGATGTTCACGTCCGGTGCCAACCTGTCCACCTATGTGCTGATGCTCTGCCGCACCAATCCGGACGTGGCCAAGCATAAGGGCCTCACCATGTTCATCGTGCCGCTGAAGGCCGATGGCGTGACGGTGCAGCCGGTCCACACCTTCCAGGACGAGCGTACCAATATCACCTTCTATGATGGCGTGCGCATCCCCGATAGCTGGCGACTGGGCGAGATCGACGGCGGCGTGCGCACCATGAGTGCCAGCCTGGAGTTGGAACATGGCGGCGGCTTCGCCAAATATCAGCGCAAGATGTTGCAGGCCGGCGAAGCCCTTTGTCGCGAACTTATCCACAGGGGCAAGCCGCTGATCGAGGATGGCGGCGCACAGGCGCGGCTGGCCCGCACCGCCGCCAATCTGTGGGCGTCGGAGCTGATCACCTATCGCGCCCAATGGGTGATGTCGGAAAAGAAGCCGAACCATGCCTATGGCCCGATGGCCAAGATGTTCAGTTCGGAGAAATTCCTGACCGATGCGCGCGACCTGCTCGATCTCACCGCCCCGGCCTCGCTGTCCAAGCGCAAGGGGCCGGCGGAAGAGATCAACATGTTCTATCGCCACGCGCAGGGATCGACCATCTATGGCGGCACCAGCGAGGTTCATCGCAGCATGATCGCGGAAAAGGGCCTCGGCCTGCCGCGCACCCGCGCCTGAGGAAGATCGCATGACGGACGACGCCCCCCATCTGCTGACGCAGGAACAGGATGGCATCCTCATCGCCACGCTGAACCGGCCGGACAAGCTCAATGCGCTATCGGCGGAGACGATGGCGCTGTTCGAGGCGGCGCTGATCCGCTTTCGCGACACGCCGGACCTGAAGGTGATGCTGGTCCGGTCGACCGGCCGCTATTTCTGTTCCGGCGCGGACATGAAGAGCGGCGGGTCGCCCAGGGAATATCCCCGCACGCCCAGCGGCATCCGCGAGAACCACCGGCTCCAGCTCAACGGGATGCAGCGCATCTATGACGAGATGGAGCATGTGGAAAAGCCGATCGTCTGCGCCATCCACGCCACCTGTGTCGGCGGGGGGCTGGAAATGGCGCTGTCCTGCGACTTCCGCCTGGCGGCCAAGTCGGCCGCCTTCTCATTCCCCGAAGGGCTGTTCGGCGTGCTGCCGGCCTCCAACGGGGTCAGCCGCCTGACCCGCATCTGCGGTCCGCACTGGGCGCGCTGGCTGATCATGGGCAACCAGAAGGCCGATGCCGACCGGGCGCTGATCATGGGCCTGGTGCATGACGTGATGCCGGACGAAGGGTTCGAGGACGCGGCCCTGGCCTTCTGCCGTCACCTCACCAAGCAGAATGGCGAGCAGATGGGCGCCGCCAAGATCGCGATCGAGCTGGCCGCCGAAGTCGGCCCGTCCATGGGGCGCCATGTCGAACGCATGGCCAACAGCGCACTGATGCTGAACCCCGCCTATCTGGAGGGGATGGAACGCTATCTGAAGGGCATTGGCGGCAAGAAGGATTGAGTTGTCCTTCTCCCATCCACACACTTATCCACAGCTTTTTCCACAGATAGGCGTGGGAAAAGCTGTGGATAACTTCTGTCGATAAGCCTGTGGATAAGTCGAACGCGCGCCGGTCTCAGGCGCGCGCGTCGCGCAGCATCGCGCGATAGTCGCGGATACCCAATTCCATCAGCCGCGCCTCGGCCCGCAGCAAATGGGTGCGCGCCAGCGGATGGGGGGAATGGAGGATATTCTGCAGCGCCATGTCGGTGGTGACGGTGACGACACGCTCCAGCCCGGTCATCAGCGCGGTGCCCATGCTGAACACCGGCGATCCGGCCTCTTCGCTGCCGCCATCCATCTGGTCGACCAGCAGCCGCATCACCGGCTGGGCGGCATGGACGCGATGCAGCATCATCCGCTCATTCTGGCGATCGGCCATATTGTTGCGCAGGTGGAGCAGCCGGGAATGCTTGACCCAGAAGCCATGATAGGCGGTGACGAAGGCCAGCGCCTTCTCGCCCAGTTCCTCCTCGCTCCATCGGGTCCGCAGCAGGCCGACATAGTCGGCCTCGGCCGTCGCCATCACCGGCTCCAGCACGGCGAGCAGCAATTCGGTGAGGTCGGAGAAATAATTATAGAGCGACGTCATGCCGAGCGAGGCCTGGCGCGCGACCGCGCTCAGCGAGATTTCGACATCCACCGGCCCCGCCAGCAGTTCGTTGGTCGCCGCCAGGATGCGTTCGCGCGTGTCGCGCCCCTTGCGACCCAGGCGCTGGCCATTGAGATTATGACTCAGCACCTTGGTGGCCCGTCCCCGGCCCTTGGGTTCCGACGGCCCGTCCGCCGCAATCGATGCCTTTGCCGTCAAAACCCGTCCTATCCATGCCCCGTCGCGCGCCTCAGGCGGCGCGCCAGGCGATCAGCTTGGTTTCCAGGAACTCCTCGATCCCTTCGAGGCCCCATTCGCGGCCTACACCACTGGCCTTGTAGCCACCGAAAGGCAAGTCGCCGGCGATGCACATGCCGCCATTGACGCTGATCGATCCGCTGCGGATCTGCTTGGCGACATTGATCGCCCGGTCAAGATTGCCCGAACTGACGCCGCCCGACAGGCCATAGCTGCTTTCATTGGCGATGCGCACGGCATCGGCATCATCCTCGAACGGGATGACCACCAGCACCGGTCCGAAAATCTCTTCCTGGGCGATGCGCATGTCGTTGGTGACGTCGACGAAACAGGTCGGCTCGATGAAATAGCCGCCGCCCTTGTCCGGCCGCGCCTTGCCGCCGGCCAGCAGGGTCGCGCCCTCGGCCTGGCCGATATCGACATAGGACAGCACCCGCTCCATCTGCCGCTTGGAAATGACCGGCCCCATGATGTGCTGGGGATTGTCGAAAACGCCCCAATTGTCGCCAAAGCTGGCATAGGCATGCTTCAGGATCGCCTTCGCTTCCTCATAGCGGCTGCGCGGCACCAGCAGGCGCGAATGGACGGCGCAGCCCTGGCCGGCATGGAAGACCAGCATGGTCTGGGCGACGTCCATCGCAAAATTGGCGGAATCGTCGAGCACGATCTTGGCCGACTTGCCGCCCAGTTCCAGGAAGACGCGCTTCAGCGTGGCGGCGCCCTGTTCCATGATGCGCTTGCCCACGCCCGTGGATCCGGTGAAGGAGACAAGGTCGACGCGCGGATCGGTGACCAGCATCTCGCCAGCCAGCGCCGGGTCGCTGCCGAACACGACGTTGATGACGCCGGCGGGGAAGCCCGCCTCCGCCGCCAGTTCGCCGAAGATCGCGCCCATGCCCGGCGTGTTGGGCGCGGGCTTCAGGATCACGGTGCAGCCAGCCAGCAGCGCGGCCACGACCTTGCCGACATTCACATAGAGCGGCACGTTCCACGGCGTGATCGCCGCAACCACGCCGACCGGCTCATAGATCGCCTTGCGCAGGCTTTCGAAGCCATAGCCGGTGCGGCCGCCATAATCCTTTTCCCATTCCAGCTTGGGAAAGACGGCGAGATAATCGTCCCAGCCGTCGAGCGCCATGTCGACATGGGCACGGCCGACCGCGCCCATGGCGGCGCCGGCCTCATGCCGGGCCAGATCCGACAGCCGTTCCTTGTTCGCCTGGAACAGGTCGCGCAGCTTCGTCACCAGCGCGACGCGCAGGTCTACATTGGTCGACCAGTCGGTTTCGTCAAAGGCGCGGCGGGCAGCGACGATCGCGGCCTCGACATCGGCGGGCGAGGCATCGGCGGCGGTGCCGACCGGTTCGCCGGTCCAGGGACCGATCACGTCAAAGGTCTTGCCGCCTTCGGCACCGCGCAGCACGCCGTCGATATAGAGCTTGGCTTCGGGAAGAGTGGCCATGATCGCCTTCCTGTGGATAACTTCTGTGGATGTTGTGGATAAGTCGCCCGGTCAGCGCTTGCGCGCGCTCAGGGCGACCGATCCGATGTGCAGGTCCGCCGGCATGTCGAGCACGGCGCGGAAGACGTCGGTGACCGAATTATAATGGCTGATGCCGCGCTCGCGCAGGTTGAGGCCGACCTTGGCATTTTCCTGGGCGAAGCGGATCGCGACATCCATCGGCCAGCTGCTGCCGGTCTTGGTCTCGTCCATCATCATGCCGGCCTGGACCACGCTGACGCGCACGCCCTCGGGCTCCAGTTCGCGCGCCCACATGTCGGACATCAGTTCCAGCCCCGCCTTGCCGCCGGCATAAAGCCACAGCATCGGCATTTTCAGCGGCACGGATTCGCTGGTGACATTGATGATATGGCCGCCCCCGCGCAGCAGCGGCAGCGCCTCGCGCGCGCAATGGATCGGGCCGGCAACATTGGTGGCGAGCGATGCTGCGATCTGCTCGTCGCGCACCTCGGCCAGGGTGAAGGGTTCGTAGATCGCAGCGTTGTTGATCAGCACGTCGATCCTGGGATGACGCTGCGCGATCGTGGCAAAGGCGGCGCGGACGGAATCGGGATTGCCGACATCGCATGCCACCGCGAAATGGGATTCGCCCAGTTCCTGCGCGACCGCCTCGACCTTCGACAGGGTGCGGCCCAGCAGGATGACGGTTTCGCCATCGCGCGCGAACCGCCGCGCCAATGCGCGTCCCAGCCCGTCGCCCGCACCGGTAATGACGATGACCTTGCTCACCTCTCGCTCCACCTGTTCTTGTGCTGTTGGCATTTACTTGCGCATGTCGTCCGCGGCGCGGCAAGATGGCGCCGCATCGCGCGCGCGATAGTTGGGAAATTCAGCCCGCCGGCCGCGCGAAATCGGCCGGATAGACGGACAGGTCGCCATCATAGGCGATGCCGCCGGGCCAGAATTTGTCACCGCTGACCCTGGCGAAATAATGGACCGTGCGGGCGAAGGAGCCAGCCGAGGAGCGCGGCTGGAAGGCGACGCCGCTGGGGCTGACGCCGCGCGCGCGGGCGCTGAAATCCTTGACCGTGAACAGCAAGTCGTCGGTCTGCTGGGCGCAGAAGACCAGGTCGCTGCCGGGACAATAGCGGCGCGGTTCGACCTGCAGTGGCGACAGCCGGCCACGCTTCATCGCTACCTTGCCCGGCACGCGCGTCACTTCGGGACCATGAACCGTGTCATACCAGTGATGATATTCCGCCTCCCGCCCAGCGACGAAATTGGCGAGGATGATCGAGACCCCAGAAAAGGGCTGATCGGCCTGGTGGTTGGGGCTGGAAACCCAATCGGAATACATGGCGTAGCTGTGGATGCGCTCGCTCTCGTCGCTGTCGTCGATCAGCCCCGCGTCGCGCACATCGGCCAGCAGCGGCGCGAGCGCGGGCAGGTCGATCTCCGGCGCGGCATAGTCGAACTCATAGACCGACAGGAAGCGCCAGGGCTGGGGAATGTCGGGCATGATCTGCTGCGGCGTGACTTCATAGCGATCGGCCGACCGAAAGCCGCGCAGCCGGGCCAGATCCTGCTGATGCGCGCCGTCGAACCAGCGGGCATAATCCTCCGCGCGGCCGGCCGCGACATTGTGCAGATGGATGGTGGTATACAGGCTCATTCCTCGTCCCCGGCTGCCCGGCCGGCTGGTCCCGACCCTGTGTGCGGCGGCAATCCAGCATGGATGCCCCGCACATGCCAGAGCGGCCGGCCAATGATCGCCGGGGCATTGAGAAGCGGGCGCGAATTGACCCTGTCGGCAGCGCTCCCCATCCTGGCGCGGCAATCATGCCGGAAGGACGCGTGATGACCGACCCCGTAGCCGCGCCCCGCTTCGCCCTGTTCCGCGCGAAGGATGCGACCGATTTCGAGGAAAGCGGGCTGATGGCGACGGTGCCGCCGACGCCGATCGAGATGGCAGGATCGATCGCCGCGGTCGAGGCCGGCATGCTGGAAGGCACGCGGGTGAAGCTGCTCTTTTCCATGCCGGGCCTCAGCCTCACCCATGCCTGGTTCCGCAGCGGCTTCCCGCTGCCCCGCCACAGCCATGATGTCGACTGCCTCTATTTCATCCTCGCCGGATCATTGCGCATCGGCACGGAGGAACTGGGCGCCGGCGACGGCTTCTTCGTCGGCGCCAACGTCCCCTACACCTATGTGCCCGGCGACCAGGGCGTCGAGGTGCTGGAATTTCGCGGCTCCGACAGCTTCGACATCAGGATGCTCGCCAACAACCGCGCCTATTGGGACCGGGCGGTGGCGCAGGTCGCGGCGCAGCGCGCGCATTGGACAGGCGAGACGCCGCCGTCGGGCCTGTCCTTCGGACCCGAGCCCGGCGGCGGATAGGGGCGATCAGCCCCGGCCGTTTGCCGCCTCATGCGCGGCCAGGCGTCGCCCGGTCACCAGCGTCTGGCCGACGAACAGGATGATCAGGATCACCCCGACCGTGCCGACGAAGATGTCGAAGCCGGACCAGCGCCCGAACAGGCCGGGCTTGTCGCCCAGCACCATCATCATCACCGTCAGCGCGATCAGCATCAGCCGCAATTCGGTCGGGCCGGCCGACAGATAGGAGAGCTTGAACTCCCCCAGCACGCGGGCGGAGAGATAGGCGTGGATCGACAGCAGCAGATAGCCGGCAAGCGCCACAAGGGCGACATCCATGGTGACATAGGGGCTGAAGCCGATGCCGGCGAGGATCAGCAAGGTCACCAGTCCATCGCAGCTATGGTCGATGAAATAGCCATAGGAGGGCCGTTCGATCCGGCGGTAGCGCGCCAGGCTGCCATCCATGGAATCGCCGAACCACTGGATGACATAGCCCAGGATCGCGAGCAGCAGCCAGGATGCACCGACATTGCTGGCGGTATAACCGATGAAGGTCATCAGCGCGCCGATCAGCCCCAGCAGGGTCAAAAGGTCCGGCGTGACCTGTCGCGGCATATGCGCGCACAGCCAGGTGAGAAGCTGACGTTCGGAGCGTGCCAGGAAATTTTGCTGGATGCGGTCCAGCGTCGTGGCCGCATCATGTCTTTGATCTGTCATGATCCCTTATCGAGGAGATATGTGGCGCGGACAAGGCAACATCCCCCACGCATGACGACAGGGTGCCCGCCTTCCCGTTCAGGCCGGCGGCGCCTTCATGTCGATCGCCAGCCGGGTGAGACGGGATCGGGCGATCCGCCAGCCGCCGTCTTCCCGGCGATATTGCTCATGATAATGGCCGTGGCCGATCAGGCTGCGGCCATCGGGCCAGACCAGATGGTCCTGCATCGCCCAGATGGCGGTCGCGGTATCGCCGTCGATGGCGATTTCGGGCGAATGGACATGATGGACCGTGCGCGCGGCGTCGATCGACGCGCGGACGCTGGCGATCGCGACATCGCGTCCCTCCAGCAGCGGCCCGCCCGATCCGGTCGCGTCGAGCCGGAAGTCGGGCGTGAACAGCGCGGCAAAGCCGTCCCAATCCTTGGTATCGAGCAGGCGACAATAGCGCGCCTTCACATTGGCGATGGCCAGCCAGCCGGCGAAATCGGGCGCGGTCATCAGAAACGGAACCCGCGCATCTGGTTGCCGCCGTCGCACAATATCACCTGATTGTTGATGAAGCTGCCCTCGTCGGAGGCGAGGAACAGGCCGAGATTGGCGATATCCTCGGCCGTGCCCTGGCGCTTGACCGACTGCATGCCCTTTAGCCGTTCCCAATTGTCGGCGGCAACGCCGTCCTGCGCCGCCTCGGTCGCCATCAGGCCCGGCGCGATGCCGACGCAGCGTATCTCGTCCTGGCCGAACTGCATCGCCATCGCATGGGTGAAGATGTTGAGCGCGGCCTTGGTGATGCCATAGGCGGTGGCCGGGTTGTAGCTGGCCATCGACGACTTGTTGATGATGACGCCCTTCGCCTTCGCCAATGCCGGCCGCAATGCTTCGGCCAGCAGCAGCGGTCCGATGGTGTTGACCGCGAAATAATACTGCCACTTGGCCTGGCCCAGGCCGAAGAAGCCGCGCGCAATCTCGCCCAGATGCAGGCCGGCATTGTTGATCAGCACGTCGAGCCGGTCATGGACGGCCAGCACATCGGCGGCGAAGGCCTGGATATCGGCTTCATCGCTCATGTCGACGCGGTGGACGGCGGCGGTGGCGCCAAGCTGTTCGACCAGCGCCTTGCTCTCGGCCAGCCCCGCTTCGTTGATGTCGGCCAGGATCAGATGCGCTCCCTCGCCGCCAAAGGCGAGCGCATAGGCGCGCCCCAGCCCCGCCGCGCCGCCCGTCACCAGCACGGTCTTGCCCGCGAAACGTCCCGCCATCCTCTGCCTCCTATTCTGGTTGAAACCCTATCGCCCGCGCAGATAGGCCATGGCGGCGCGTGCAGCCGCCAACCCATCCTCGGGATTATCGACCTCGACATAGCCGGTCGCGCGGGTCAGCCGGGCGATACGCGGCATCAGCGCGGCATAGCCCATCTCGCCACTGCCGGGCGTGACCGCATGGTCGGTGATCGCCGTGCCACGGTTCCAGTCGATGTCCTTGAGATGCATCGACACCACGCGCGGTCCCAGCGTCGCCAGCAGATCGAGCGGTGCCACGCCAGCATACCAGGCCCAGGCCAGGTCGATTTCGAACGAGAGCAGGTCCGGCGCGATCCGGCTGGCCATCAGGTCGAGCGGCCGGTCGCCGTCGATCGGCATCAGGTCATACCAGTGATTATGATAGGCGAGCGTCAGGCCGGCCGCCTTCGCCTTTTCCCCCAGCGCCGCAAGCTGCGGGATATAGGCGTCGAGCGCGGCGCGCGTCGTCTGGCCGAGGGTACGACTGGCGATGAAGATCGGCGCGGTGGTCAGCGCGACGATGTTCGCGCCGATCGCCACCGCCTGATCGAACTGCCGGTCATAGTCCGCACCGCGCACGCCGAGCCGGACCACGCCCACCGCCATGCCGGCATCGCGCACCATGCGGGCCTTGTCCTGCGGCGTGGGTTCGGACGGGTCGTTGGCGACATAGGAGGCAAGGCGAAAGCCGAACCGGCCATAGCCCATCGCCGCCACGGCGCGCAGCGTGCCGGCATAGTCGCGCGCCAGTTCCTTGCGCACGGTCGTGTCGGCCAGGCCCAGCGTCGATGTCCGGCGCTTCGCCGCCGCCTGGCGCGGCAGCAACAAGGCCGCGCCACCGCCCAGCAGCAGCGACCGGCGACCAAGGCATTGCGGCGCCCGCAAGTGCCCGGCCGGTTCGGTCACGCCGCCTCGACCTCCAACCGCTTGACCACCAATGCCTTGAGATCGGCGGTCTTGATCTTGGCACTGCCGGTCAGTTCCAGATCGCTTTCGGCAAAGAAGAGGACGCGGCGGGGCACCTTGAAGCTGGCCAGTTGCTCCCTGGCAAAGCCGCGAATGCCATCCTCGTCCAGCGTGGCATCTTCATGCGGGACGATGCAGGTGACCACCAGTTCGCCCAGCGTCTCATGCGGCACGCCCACGGTCTGGGTCACCTTCACGCCCGGACAGGTCTTGATGACGCTGTCGATCTCGATCGGCGAGACATTGGCGCCGCCGGTTTTGATGATGTCGTTGAGCCGCCCTTCCCAGTGCAGCCGTCCTTCCGTGTCGAACCAGCCGCCATCGCCGGTGCGGAAGAAGCCCTCGCCATCGACCGAGTCATCGAGCGGGATGCCGACATAGCCCAGCATCAAGGTCGGTCCCTTGACCGCGATCTCGCCCCGTTCGCCGAGCGGCACGACCGCGCCGGTGAGCGGATCGACGATCTTGAAGATATTGCCGGGCAGCGGCGCGCCATGGCTGCCGGCGATCCGTTCTTCGGGCATGCCGGACGGGAAGATCGAGCTGATGGTGAAGGTTTCGGTATTGCCATAGGCGGCCATCGGTTCCTGCCAGTCGGTGCTGACGGTCGGATGGCGGCCGAGCGGATTGGCCGGATTGACATAATATAGCGAGGACAGGTCGACATCCCCCCAATTGGGTGCGGCTTCCAGCTGCGCCCATTGATGCGGCCAGGCGAAGGCCATGGTCGCCTTTTCCGCTTCCATCAGGCTCAGCGCTTCCGCCGGCTGGAAGGTCTGTTGCAGGATCAGGCTGCCGCCGCCGGTCAGCGCGCCGCCGATCGCCATGCAGAAATTGCCCGACCAGAAGAAGCCATTGGCCGACCAGGCGCGGGCGTCGGGCTTCGCCTGCAGGAAGCGTTTCCAGCGCCAGAGCTGCAAGGTCGGGCCGCGATGTGCGCTGATGATGCCCTTGGGCTTGGCGGTGGAGCCGGAGGAGAAGAAGAGCACGCCCGGATCGGCCGGCATGACGGTGGCGGCAGCGGCTTCGACCAGCGCCTGATCGACCGCGTCACCGCGCGCAAGGAAGTCGCGCCAGCCCTCGATCCGGCCCATCGCCCCGTCGACGGCGGCGAGATGGCGCAGGAAAGGGAAGCGGGTGGAGACCAGTCGGCCGTCGCCCGCGACGCCGATCGCCGGTTCCAGATCGGCGAGGATCGCGCCGAAATCCTTCTTGAGGACATTACGCTCCAGCAGCAGCACGGAGCAGGCCGAGGACTGGACCAGATGGTCGAGTTCGGCCGGGGTCGAGAAAGTGCTGAGCGTGGCGGCGACGCCGCCCGCCAGCGCCACGCCGAACACGGCCGAAAGGAATTCCGGCCGGTTGGTCATCAGCACGCCGACGCGCGTGCCCTTGCCGACGCCACAGGCGACCAGCGACCGGGCGACCGCATTGGCCTGCGCCCACAGATCGTCATGGCTCCAGCGGACCACGCCATCGGGCCCGTGGAAGACCAGCGCCTCCCGCCCGGCATGGGCCTGCGTGACTTCACGCAGCCAGCCGCCGAGCGTCAGCGTGCCAAGGCCCTCCTCTTCAGCCAGAGGCGGGCCGGCGACGATCGAGAGCGCAGCCATCGGCTTAGCGGTTGACGTCGACGATGACGCGGCCGCGCACTTTGCCGGCGAGCAGGTCCGCCGCGACGCCGATCGCGTCGCCCAGGCTGATTTCCTGCGCGATCACCTCCAGCAGTGCCGGATCGAGATCCCGCGCCAGCCGGTCCCAGGCGGCGAGGCGCACGGGCTTGGGCGCCATCACGCTGTCGACGCCGAGCAGGCGCACGCCGCGCAGGATGAAGGGCATGACGGTCGCCGGGAAATCGGCACCCTGAGCAAGGCCACAGGCCGCCACCGCGCCGCCATAGCGGGTCTGGGCGCAGGCATTGGCGAGGGTGAAGCTGCCGACCGAGTCGACCACGCCGGCCCAGCGTTCCTTCTGCAGCGGCTTGCCCTTTTCCGACAGTTCGGCGCGGTCGATCACGCCGTCGGCACCCAGCGTCTTGAGATAGTCGCCCTCGGCCGACTTGCCGGTGGAGCCGATCACGGTGAAGCCCGCCTTCTTGAGCAGGGCAACCGCAACGCTGCCGACGCCGCCGGTCGCGCCGGTGACCAGGATTTCGCCCTGGTCCGGGGTCACGCTGGCCTTCACCAGCGCCTCGACGCAGAGCGCGGCCGTGTAGCCGGCCGTGCCGATCGCCATCGCTTGGCTGGGCGTAAAGGCGGTGGGCAGCGGCACCAGCCAGTCACCCTTCAGCCGGGCGACCTGGGAGAGGCCGCCCCAATGGCCCTCACCCACGCCCCAGCCATTCAGCACCACCTTGTCGCCGGCCTTCCAGTCGCCATGGTCGGAACTGCGGACGGTGCCGACCAGATCGATGCCAGGCACCATCGGGAACTTACGCACAACCGGCGATGCGCCGGTGATCGCCAGGCCATCCTTGTAGTTCAGGGTCGAATAATCGACGTCGACGGTCACATCGCCCTCGGGCAGCTGCGCCTCATCGACCTGGGCGAGCGACACGCTCTGCTTGTCGTCGGTCTTTTCGATCAGGATGGCGGAAAACATGCGGTCGGTCCTTCTTGAAGAGAGAAAGGGAAATCGGGCTGCCTATCCCTGGGCAACCCTGGGGAGCGGCGCGAGCGGACGGCCGAGCCGCTCGGCAATGTCGGGGAATTTGTCGCTGCGCATCGATCCGAACATGCACAGGCGCAGGCATTCCTGGGCGAGGCGACGACCGAGTGCCCGCCGTTCCCCCTCTTCGCGGGCATGGCTGCGCGCCCAGATCGGCCAGAGAAAGGCGCCGGCCAGCATCAGCACCGACAGGACTTCGGCATCGACGCCGTCTTCGGCGAGATCGCTGTTGGCGAAGCGCTGGAGCGAACCTTCATATTCGCGCCAGAAGGGATCCCCCATCGGATCGGGCGAGGCCAGCAATTGCAGCAGCCAGATGCGGCACAACTCGGGATTGTCCATCGCGAACAGGGCCAGCCGGTCGGTGGTGTCGGCAATGTCGACTTCCTCGACCCGGCGCTCGCCGATCGTCTCGGGATCGCCGAAGACCGAACGGAACATGCGCTCCGACACCCAGTCCGCAGTCGCCTCGATCAGCTTCTCGCGGGTTTCGAAATGCTGATAGGCGGTGCCGCGATTGACACCGGCGAGATGGGCGACTTCCGACAGGCTGACGCCATCCGGCCCATCCTTGGCCAGCAGCGCACGGGCGGCTTCCAATATGGCCTCACGGGTCGCCACGGGATCGCGGGCGCGCCTTTTCCGAATGTCCGTCATGCTGCCTCACCTAGGTTGATCGTTCAGAGCCTATAATGATCAGCCCTGTTGATCGGCTCCATCCCTGCCCGCTCCGGGGCCAGAGTCAATCGCTGCGGCCCGGCGGCCGCACCCTCATCGCTCCCGCGAAGGCCATGGCCCCAAACGCCGATCGGCCGGACAACCCCCTGGGGCTGCACGGCCGATCGTCTGGCCCTTGGCGCGGATGGATCAGCGCGAACCGAAGGCGAAGCGCAGATTGACGCCAAATTCGCGCGGCGGGGTGACCGTGGCACCGGTATAGGTGCTGGTATAGCTCGCCGCGGCGGTGGTTGCGCCGGTCGCGGTGAAGCCGGTGATCTGCTGATAGCCGGTGAAGAGCGGGGTGGTCCGCGTCAGCACCTTGGTCGTGTCGAACAGATTCTTGGCGAACAGCGAGATTTCCCAGCCGCCATCGGGATCGCGGATACCGGCATAGAGATTGACCAGCGCATAGGCGCTGACATCGTCATAATTATTGCCCGGATCGCCCTTCGACTTGCCGTTATAATTGACGAGGCCACGGATGAAGCCGTCGGTCTTGCCCGAAATGCTGGTGTGGAACTCGCTCTGCAGCGTGGCGGTGATCGGCGGCAGGAAGGCCGCGCGCTGGTTCACCTGACAAGCCGAGAGATTGTCGGCGCCGACCGCCCCCTGCAGTTCCGCCAGGCTGGGCGCATTGCCGACCGGATCGGGGATGCCATCGCCGTTCAGATCGTTGCACGGGATGGTGCCGTTCTTGATCTTGCCGAGCGAATAGCTGCCGGTCAGGTTGACGTTCCAGCTGCGGGTGATGTCGAAGCCCAGTTCGCTTTCCACGCCGTTCACCTCGACCGGGACGGCGCCCACGAAGTTGAACGAGCCGACCTGCTGCGCGGTGCCGGTCACCTGGCCGGCCGCATTGCGGACGGCGACGGTGTTCACATAGTAAACGCCGTTGTTGGGCACGCGATAGGGGAAGTTCTTGTACTTCTGGTGATAGGCGGTGACGTTGAAGCGCATCCGCCCGCCCATCAGCGTGCTCTTGAAGCCCAGCTCATAGGATTTGGAGGTTTCGGGCGGCAGGTCGAGGAAGGACCGCTCCAGCGCCGACGGCGCGATGTTGAAGTCGCCGACCACGTTGATGCCCGGACGGAAGGAGCTGCCGGTGGCGGCATAGACCAGGAAGTCCGGCGTGAAATTATGCTTGATCGACGCGCTGTAGATCAGCTTGTCGGTATCCTGCGAGTCCGCGGCGATGGTGTTGCCGTTGACCGCCAGATAGTTGTTCGACTTGTACTTGATCTGGCGCAGGCCGCCCGACAATTCGGTTGCCTCGCCGAAATGGGCGGTCAGGTTGCCGAAGAAGGACTGTTCGTGCGACTTGCCGGTGCGGTCGATCTCGGTCTGCACCACCGAGGCGATACCGCCGCCAAGCGCGGCAGGCAGGCGCACGATGGTAGGCGAGGTCAGGTGCGTCGGCGGGTTGAGCCGGTCGTCGAAGAAGCCGATGACATAGTCGAACATGTCGAAGACACGCTCTTCATTCTGCAACCGGATTTCATGCGAGGTTTCCTTGGCCACCGTGTCGGTGACCTGGTTGACGTCGCGGCCGATGAAGAAATTGCCATCGTCGACATTGTCGGTCGAATGGAATTTCTGCTTGGTATACATGCCCTGATAGATCAGGCGCTGGCCGGCAAAGGCCAGTTCCGACCGCCAGTTGAAGATGTCGAAGCGCTGGTTGATGATGCGCGGCTGTTCCTGGATCGACAGGCGATCCTTGGCCGTGATCAGCACCGGGCTGGGCGTGGCGTCGGGATTGGCCTCGCTGAAGGAAATCGCCTGGTCATAGGTCCGCGCATCGCGGTCCATATATTGATAGGTGCCTTCCAGCTTCAGCCAGTCGGTCGGCTCGATCGTACCGACGATACGCGTGCTCTTGGTGCGCGACCAGGGGCTCGGTCCGCCGCTGAGCGGCCGCACGCGATCGGCATCATCCTCGTTCCAGACGCCCGACACGCGGATGCCGGCGATCCCTTCGATGATCGGCAGGTTGAGCCCGCCCTTGAAGTTGAGCGTGCCGATATCGTTGCCGGTCCAGTCGATGAAACCGCCAAACTGGTTGAGGTCGGGCTTGCGCGTGGTGATGGTGATCGAACCCGACGGCGAGGCGCGGCCGCGCAGCGTGCCCTGCGGACCGCGCTGCACTTCGATCTGGCCGATGTCGTACATCTGCTGCAGCACGGCGCCCGGCGAGAGCGGTGCGTCGTTGAAGTAGAATTGGATGGTGCCGCTGTTGCCGCTGGCATTGGCGTCGAAATTCACGCCGCGCAGGCGCGCATTGCCGCCGATGCCATTGGCATTGTTGGTCAGTTCAAGGCCCGGCGCCAGCGCCTGAACCTCGTTGAAGGTGCGGATGTTGAGGTTGCCGATCGCCTGTTCGGTGACCGCGTTGACCACGGCAGGCACGTCCTGAATGTCTTCGCCGCGACGACGCGCCTCGACGATGATGATCTGGGCGTCGAAACCAGTGTTGCTGGTTGCAGCCTGCTCCTCGGGCGCCTGGGCAAGAGCCGGCGTCGCGATGGTGAGTGCCGCGACACTCGCGCCGATCAAATAATAGGCCGACATGCGATTCATAAGTGAAGCCTCCCCAAATAAACATCATGTTGACTATTGAGTCACCATTGATGCAGTGATCTTTTTTGCTTTGGTTGATTCTCGTTATGCCTGATATTGGCGGCCCGAGAAGCCCGGCCGCCTTGCAGATGGCGACATATCGCCATCGCGATTCCACCAGATCGTCACTGATCCCCCAGGCGATTTGCGCCTGCCCTTTCCCCCTGCATGATCGCCAGCCGATGGCGCATGAGAGGGGAGAGCGCAATGGACATGCAAATGACGGGCAGGGTCGCGATCGTGACCGGGGCGACCGCCAATATCGGCCGCGCCATCAGCCTGGGGCTGGCGGCCGAAGGGGTGAAGCTGGTCGCGGTGGGGCGCGACCAGGCGGCTGGCGCCCGGCTGGTGGAGCAGGCGATCGCCACCGGCGCGCAGGACGCCCGTTTCGTGGCGGCCGACCTCAGCGATCCGGCCGCGCCGGGACAGATCCTGGCGGCGGCCTCCGCGCTGGGCGAGGTCGCGATCCTGGTCAACAATGTCGGCGGCAATATCGGCGCGGGATTCTTCGTCGATTCCGATCCGGCAAGCTGGGCTGGCGACATCGACCTCAACCTCGGCACGCTGCTGCGCATGACCCATGCGGTGTTGCCGGGCATGATCGCGCGCAAGGCGGGCGCGATCGTCAATATCGGCTCCACCGCGGGCATCGTCGGCGACTATATGCTGCCGGTCTATTCTGCGGCCAAGGCGGCAGTCCACGGCTTTACCAAAGTGCTGGCGAAGGAAGTCGGGCCGCACGGCATCCGCGTCAATTGCGTCGCCCCCTATGGCACGGTCTCGCGCGATCCCGCCGCCTTCTCGAAGGGCAGCCGATTCCACCCCGATCGCAACTTCTTCGGCCGGGCCTTTGCCAGCACCAGCCCGAAGGACATGGAGAAGCGGTCGCGCCAGACGGTGCTGGGCCGCCCGGTCGCCTTTGCCGAGGAAGTCGCCTCGCTCGCCGTCTACCTGGCGTCGGACCAGGCCGGCTTCATCACCGGCCAGGTCTATCCGGTCGACGGCGGCAGCCTGCTGTGAATCAGGCGTCGGGCGGGCCGAAGCGGAAGATCGTCATCTTGTTGCCGTCCAGATCGCGGAAATAGGCACCGTAGAAGCCGTTGGGATCATCACCGCGAATGCCGGGCTTGCCCTCGCACTTGCCGCCCAATTCGAGCGCGCGGGCATGGACCGCATCGACCTGTGCCCGGCTGTCCGCCTGGATGCCGACCTGATTGCCATTGCCCGGCGTTGCATCCCCCTCGAACGGAATGCCGATCAGCAGCATACCGCCCTCGGCCGTCTTGTAGGCGACCAGATCGGGCCGGTCATAGGCGCGCACCGCGCCCAGCAGTCCGGCAATGCCGTCATAGAAACGCTTCGCGCCGTCGAGGTCGCGGGTACCGAAACGGGCCATACTGATCATATTGCTCTCTCCCTTATAACCCGCCCATGCCTTTCCAGCGATCGGCGCCCATCCACACATATTCGACATAATGGCCCAGCCATTCGCGCGTATCGAGATAGACGAACTCCAACATGCCCGGCGTCCCGCCCTTGAGCACCACCGGATAGGGCTGCGCCTCGACCCGCGCCATGAAGGCGGCCCAGTCATCGACCCGGTTGCAGATATGGTGGAAGACCAGCCGATCATCGGCGGGCAGCGCATCGCGATAGAGCGCCAGCACATCGCCCGAGATCGGCTGGATCAGTTCGAACTGCATGTCGTCGACCCAGACGAAGGCGAGCCTCTGCACGCCCTGCCCCTCGCCCTGCGGCGTCCAGAGCTGCACCGGCACCTCGATCTCCGACAGGGTGCGGACATCGGCCTGGTCGCGGAACTGGGCGACGGCCTTGTCGACATTGCGGGTGACATAGGCGTTCTGGAAATGATGACCGGTCAGCATGGCTCAGCCCTCCCGCGCGACGTCATAGCGCGACAGATAGCGCTCGAAATGCGGCGTCAGTTGTTCGACCGACAGGCCATATTGGGCGAGCTTATAGTCGTGGCGACCGAATTTGCCCTGCGGATTGTCGTTTAGCCAGGCCTGCATCGCCGCCTCCGCCTCCGGCGTGAAATCATCGCCCAGCGCGGCATAGAGCCGGCGCATCGTGCCGATCGGATCGCTGGTGAGGTCGGCATAATGGACGTCAACCATGCTGTCCTCGCCCAGCTGCTCGCGCGCATCCATGATGCGGTCGGCATGCAGCTTTGCCTGATAGGTGCAATTTTCCGCCAGCCATTCGGGATCGACCCGGCCGGTAAAGGCCATCTGCCCCAGGCTGATGATCGAGCAGAAGCTGCCCATGGCGGTATAGGGATCGCGATGGGTCCAGATGAAGCGGGCGTCGGGATAGATTTTGCGGATCGTCTCGATCCACAGGCTGTGGCTCGGCATTTTGAGGTTCCACACGCCCGGCGCATCGGCCTGCAGCAATTGCAGGAAGCGCTTGTGATATGCATAGGCCGACGTCATGTCGGTCGAGAACAGCCAGTCGCGATAATTGGGCAGCTTCCCCCGCGATTCCAGCGCCAGCGCCTTGAAATCATGCGCCATGAAGAAGATACATTCATTGGGATAGACGGCCGAATTGCGATAATATTTGCCCATTTCCGGCCGGGCGGCGAGCATCGCCTTTTCCTGTTCCAGCCGGGCGATGGCACGCGGATCGCTCTTGAGCGTCGCGCTGGTCGCCGGCGGCACCGGCTCGTCAATCTCCCAGGTCAGTGGCGAGCGCCGGGCCGGGTCGCAGGCCAGCAGATTGCTGAGCAGGGTCGTGCCGGTGCGGGGAATGCCGAAGACGAAGACCGGTCGTTCGACCGACCGTTCCAGCAGTTCGGGCCGCTGCGCCAGATAATCGGTGGTCCTGAGGCGATTGGACAGGAGGTCGACGACATTGGCCTCCATCCGCGCGTGGCCGCTGTCCGACAGGCCGGCCTGGTTCGCGTCGGCCAGCAATATGTCGAGCCCTTCGCGATAGCTGTCGGAATCGAAGCGATCGAGGCCGGTGGCCTTGATCGCGCGGTCGATCAGCGCGTCGGCAACCAAAGCAGCGCCCATGGCATGTCTCTCCTGATGTCTTTTGCCACCATCATGGGCAGCCGGGCGAGGCGCGCCAATGCCACCCGATGAAGCGGCCCGGCCGCACTATCGATATCGGGCCATATCAGAAGCGCGCGGCCAGCCGCTATCGCGGGCGCGATGTCAGATGCTGGCGAAACTGGCGCGGCGTCGCCCCGGTCGCGCGGCGAAAGGCGAAGGCGAAGCTGGAGGGCGAAGCGAATCCGAGCGCGAAGGCAATCTCCTTGATGCTCTCGCTCGACCCCAGATAGCGTTTGGCGACATCGATCCGGCACTGGACGATATAGTCGCCGATCGAACAGCCCCGGCTGGCGCGAAAGCCACGCGTCAATTGCCGCACCGACAGGTTGCACAGGACCGCCAGCTCCTCCAGCGAGGGCGCTGCGCCGCCCAGTTGCAGCCGCTCGTCGATCCGCCGCAACCGCCAGGTGGCAAGCCCCCCGGTCGCCGGTCCCTCGGCGATCGCCTGGCAATAGCGCGCCACCTCGATCGCCAGTTGCCCGGCGATCAGCTCGGTCAGGACGATGCTGCCCGGCCCCGGCCGGTTCACCTCCTCCGCCAGGCGGAACAGGCAGGCGCGCATATGCGGATGGGCGATGTCGAGGCAGGCGGCGAGGCGACTGTCGGTCCATTCGATCGGCCCGTCGAGCCAGCGGTCAATCGCCTCCGCCTTGATCTCGCACACGACCGAAGACTGGCTGCCCTGTCCTTCGGTCCGCAACCGCAAGGCCTGCCCCGGCGGCACCAGGAAAATCTCGCCCAGCCGCTCATAGCGATGCGGCCCCCAATGGTCGGCATAGCAGCCGCGCACCCGCTCGGGTCGGGGGGTCAGGCACATGTCGAGCCAATAATGGCGTTCGCGCCGGAAAATGCGGTCGGTCGGCCCTGCCAGATCGAGCCGCATGATCCGCGCCTGCGCCTGCGGCACCGCAATCTCGGCCTCGAAAACCGACCTGGCATAGGATTCCGCCATCGCTCCCCCGCTCTCTGGCCATGTTTGGCCCTATCGCTGCACTATGGCTCATTCTCGATAGTCTGGTCAATTGCGTCGGCGCCGGAGTCGCCCCCATCCTTGGACCATCAGGCAAGCCGCCAACGATGCGGCACCCTATGGAGAGAGATGAATGGCTAAGGGTCTTTTCGACTGCACGGGCAAGGTCACGCTGGTCACCGGCGGCAATGGCGGCATTGGCCTGGGCTTCGCCATGGGCGTTGCCAAGATGGGCGGCGACATCGCCATCTGGGCCCGCAATGCGGACAAGAACGAAGCGGCCGCCGCCGCCCTGCGCGAAGCCGGCGCCGGCCGGGTCGAAACCTATCAGGTCGATGTCGCATCGGAAGAGGCGATCATCGACGGCTATGCCAAATTGCTCGCCGATTTCGGCCGGATCGACTGCGTCTTTGCCAATTCGGGTCGCGCCTCGCGCTCGCGTTCGGTGCTGACGCTGGATGCGGCGGAATGGCATGATCTGCTGGCGGTCAACCTGCACGGCGCCTTCTTCACCCTGCGCGAAGGGGCCAAGGCGATGGTCGCCCGCGCCGAGGCCGGCGAGCCGGGCGGCAGCCTGGTCTATTGCGGCAGCCTGTCGATGTTCCATGGCATTGCCGGGATCAACAATTATGCCGCGTCGAAGGGCGGCATGGGCGCCGCCGTGCGCGGCATGGCGGCCGAGCTGGGCCAGTACGAGATCCGCGCCAACAGCATTGCGCCCGGCTATATCAAGACCGGCATCGGCGGGGATGGCGAGATGAGCCCGGAGATGCAGGCCCGCATGGCCGCCGTCGACGCGCATTTCTCGGCCAAGACGCCGATCCATCGCCCTGGCGCGATCGAGGATTTCGAGGGCATCGGCGCCTATCTCGCGTCCGACGCCTCGCGTTACCATAGCGGCGACACGATCGTCATCGACGGCGGCAGCCTGATCTATCCGCCCTACGCCTTCTGAGCCGATCGACGGAGCGCTCCCATGCACCTGCTCAACATCCATGATGTGAACGATGTCCGGCTCGACGCCTATCAGCGGCCCGAGCCGGGTCCGAAGGACGTCGTCGTGAAGATGAAGGCCTGCGGCATTTGCGGCAGCGACCTCAGCTATATCAAGAATGGTGGCATTCCCGGCCCCGGCAAGCTGACCGCGCTCGGCCATGAGGGCGCAGGCGAGATCATGATCGTCGGTGAGGAAGTGGCAGGCGTCAGTGTCGGCCAGAGCGTCATCATCAACCCGATGATGACCCCCAGCTTCATCGGCAGCGGCGGACCGGAGGGCGCCTTTACCGAGGAATTGCTGGTCCGCGACGCGCGGCTGGGCGACAGCCTGCTGCCGATCCCGGACGGCATCCCTTATGACGTCGCCGCCATGTGCGAGCCGCTGTCGGTGGCGATGCATGGCGTCAACCGGGCGCAGGCCAAGGCGGGCGACAAGGTGGTGATCTTCGGCTGCGGCCCGATCGGCCTTGGCATGGTGCTGTGGGCGATCGACCGGGGTTGCCAGGATGTGATCGCGCTCGACCTGGCCGAGGAACGGCTGGAGCGCGCCCGCGCGCTCGGCGCCCACACGATCAATCCGGCCAAGGAAGATGTGATCGCCCGGATCAAGGCGATCCATGGCACCACCACCGTGTTCGGCCGCGAAAAGTCGCAGACCGACGCCTATATCGATGCGGCCGGCGCGCCCTCCATCCTGTCCGACGTGATCGCCATGGCCAAGACCCATGCCCGCCATGTCATCACCGCCGCCTATATGAAGCCGATCGAGCTGCCCGCAGGCCCGATGCTGACGACGGAAATGACGATCACCACGGCGGTCGGCTATCCGACCGAAATGCCCGACGTGATCGCCGCCATGCCGCGCCTGAAGGACAAGATCGCGGCGCTGATCAGCCATAAATTGCCCTTCGCGCAGGTGATCGAGGGGCTGGAGATCGCCGCCCGTCCGCAATCCGCCAAGGTCATGATCGAGTTCGAGGGAGCCGACGCATGAGCACGCAATCAGCCGAGAAACCGCAGACGCCTTTGGGCGCGCTTGTCATGGCCGGACAGGGCCAGACCGAGGCGGAGGCGATCACAGATAGCATCTTCATGGTGAAGGATATTTCCAACGCCTATCTGGTGACGACAGGCGATGGCGACCTGCTGGTCAATACCGGCTTCCTCGGCAATGGCGCGCGCAACAAGGGGCTGTTCGCCCCCCACCGCACCGGCGCGCTGAAGCGCATCATCGTCACCCAGGCCCATCCCGACCATTATGGCGCCCTGCCCGACCAGCAGGAGCCGGGTACGGAGGTGATCACGGGTGTCAATTTCGTTGACACCGAAGACTATTTCGACCGGCTCGGCCCGTTCCTCGGCATCCGATCGGGCAAGCTCTGGGCGTCGATGACCCGGCGCGACGGCCCACCGCCCAAGCCGCCGCGCATCGTCCCCGACCGCATGGTCGAGACCGTCCATGCCTTTGAACAGGGCGGCCGCAAGTTCGAGGTGGTGAAGACGCCCGGCGGCGAGACGCTCTGCTCGGTGTTCGTCTGGATGCCCGAGGAAAAGATCATTTTCACCGGCAATCTGTTCGGCCCGGTGTGGCGCTCCATGCCCAATCTGGTGACGATGCGCGGCGACCGCCCCCGGCTGGTGCGCGCCTATCTCCAGTCGCTGGAGCATGTCCGGTCGCTGGCGCCCGAACTGGTCATCACCGGCCATGGCGATCCGATCCGTGGCGCAGACACGATCCGCGCCGATCTCGACCGGATGCATGCCGCCGTCACCTATATCGAGCGCGAGACGATCGCCGGCATGAATGCCGGCCGGCATGTCCAGGATCTGATGCGCGAGATCGTCCTGCCCGAGGAGATCCGCATCGGCGAATTCCATGGCAAGACCAGTTGGGTGGTGCGCGCCATCTGGGAGGAAAATGCCGGCTGGTTCCATTATGAGGATGGCACCACTGCCCTTTATGGCGTGCCGCGCCCGACCGTCTATCCCGACCTTGTGGAACTGGCCGGCGGCGCCGGGGCGCTCGCCGCCCGCGCCCATGTCCATGCCGCGGCGGGGCGCCCGCTCGAGGCGCTGCACCTGCTTGACATCGCGCTGGGCGTCGCGCCCGACCATGAGGCAGCGCTGACCGTCAAGAAGGCGGCGCTCGAACAATTGCTCGCCCGCAGCGGCGGCACCAACCTGTCCGAAACCATGTGGCTGAAGGCGGAAATCGCCGACGCCGAAAAGCGGCTCCCGGCCGCCTGACCCCCATTTCAGGAAGCATAATCATGGCACGCAGTCTTACGCACCTCGAACGCCTTGAGGCGGAGAGTATCCATATATTGCGGGAGGTTGTTTCGGAGGCGGATCGGCCTGTGATGCTGTACTCGGTGGGCAAGGATTCGGCGGTGATGCTGCATCTGGCGAAGAAGGCCTTCTATCCCTCGCCGCCGCCCTTCCCGCTGCTCCATGTCGACACCACCTGGAAGTTCCGCGCGATGTATGATCTGCGCGACAAGGCGGCGCGCGACGCGGGCATGGAACTGCTGGTCCATCATAATCCCGAGGCCCAGGCGCGCGGCATCAACCCGTTCGACCATGGCGCCCTCCACACCGACATGTGGAAGACGGAAGGGTTGAAGCAGGCGCTCGACAAGTTCGGCTTCGACGCGGCATTCGGCGGCGCGCGCCGCGACGAGGAGAAGAGCCGCGCCAAGGAGCGCATCTTCTCCTTCCGCACCGCCTCGCATGGCTGGGATCCCAAGAACCAGCGGCCCGAACTGTGGAACCTCTATAATGCCCGGAAGGCCAAGGGCGAGAGCATCCGCGTCTTCCCGATCAGCAACTGGACCGAGCTCGACATCTGGCAATATATCCAGCTGGAAGGCATCGAGATCGTGCCGCTCTATTTCGCCGCCCCCCGCCCCACCGTCGAGCGCGACGGCATGCTGCTGATGGTCGATGATGACCGCTTCCCGCTTGAACCGGGCGAAGTGCCGGTCGAGCGCTCGATCCGCTTCCGCACTTTGGGCTGCTATCCGCTCACCGGCGCGGTCGAGAGCGAGGCCAGCACCCTGTCGGAGGTGATCCAGGAGATGCTGCTCACCACCACATCCGAGCGCCAGGGTCGCGCCATCGACAAGGATGCCGGCGGCGCCGGCATGGAGAAGAAGAAGCAGGAGGGTTACTTCTGATGTCCGACGTGATCACACAGGACCCCGTCTACCAGACCGATGCCCTCATCGCGCAGGACATCGACGCCTATCTCGACGTCCATCAGCACAAGACCATGCTGCGCTTCATCACCTGCGGCTCGGTCGACGATGGCAAGTCCACCCTGATCGGGCGGCTGCTCTATGATTCGAAGATGATCTTCGAGGATCAGCTCGAAGCGCTGCAGGCGGATAGCAAGCGCGTCGGCACGCAAGGCGGCGAGATCGACTTCGCCCTGCTGGTCGATGGCCTCGCCGCAGAGCGCGAACAGGGCATCACCATCGACGTCGCCTATCGCTTCTTCGCTACCGAAAAGCGCAAGTTCATCGTCGCCGATACGCCCGGCCATGAACAATATACCCGCAACATGGTCACCGGTGCCTCCACCGCCGACCTGGCCGTCATCCTGATCGACGCGCGCAAGGGCATCCTCACCCAGACGCGGCGCCACAGCTATCTCGCCCACCTGATCGGCATCCGCAACATCGTGCTGGCCGTCAACAAGATGGACCTGGTCGGCTATGACCAGGCCGTGTTCGACAAGATCGTCGCCGATTATGCCGCGTTCGCGCAGAGCATCGGCATCAGCGCCTTCACGCCGATCCCCATCTCCGGCTTCAAGGGCGACAATATCACCGCCCGGTCGGAGAACACCCCCTGGTATCAGGGGCCCACGCTGATGGCCCATCTCGAAAGCGTCGAGGTCGATGCCACCACTGCGGCGGCCAAGCCGTTCCGCATGCCGGTCCAGTGGGTCAACCGTCCGAACCTCGACTTTCGCGGCTTTGCCGGCCTGATCGCCAGCGGATCGGTCAAGCCGGGCGACGCCGTGCGGGTGCTGCCTTCGGGCAAGACCAGCACCATCAGCCGTATCGTTACGATGCCGGGTGGAACCGGCCCGGCAAGCGGGACCGGTGGTGACGGCGACCTCGACGAAGCGATCGCCGGCCAGTCGGTCACGCTCTGCTTTGCCGACGAGATCGACTGTTCGCGCGGCGACGTCATCGCGGTGGCCGACAATCCGCCCGAGGTCTCCAGCCAGTTCGAGGCGACCATCGTGTGGATGGATGACGAGGCGATGCTGCCGGGCCGGCCCTATTGGCTCAAGATCGGCACGCAGAGCGTCTCGGCCACCGTCCAGGCGCCCAAATATGTCGTCAACGTCAACACGATGGAGCATCTGGCGGCCAAGACGCTGGACTTGAATGCCATTGGCGTTGCCGAACTGGCGACCGACAAGCCGATCACGTTCGAGCCCTATGCCGACAACCGGACCTTGGGCGGCTTCATCCTGATCGACAAGATCAGCAACCGCACCGTGGCGGCGGGCATGCTCCACTTCTCGCTGCGCCGGGCCCAGAATGTCCATTGGCAGGCGACCGACATCGGCCGCGAGGCTCATGCCGCGCTCAAGAACCAGGTTCCCCGCATCCTCTGGTTCACCGGTCTCTCCGGCTCGGGCAAGTCGACCATCGCCAATGAGGTGGAAAAGCGGCTCGCGCTGATGAACCGCCACACCTTCCTGCTCGATGGCGACAATATCCGCCATGGCCTCAACAAGGATCTGGGCTTTACCGAGGCCGACCGGATCGAGAATATCCGCCGGGTCGGCGAGGTCGCCAAGCTGATGGCGGATGCGGGCCTGATCGTGCTGACCGCCTTCATCTCCCCCTTCCGCGCCGAGCGCGAGATGCTGCGCGAGATGCTGCCGGACGGCGAGTTCATCGAGATCTTCGTCGACACGCCGCTTGAGGTTGCCGAGGCGCGCGACGTCAAGGGCCTCTACAAGAAGGCGCGATCGGGCAGCCTCAAGAACTTCACCGGCATCGACAGTCCCTATGAGGCGCCCACCAGCCCCGAGATACGGGTCAACACCGTCGAGATGACGCCGGAAGAGGCCGCCGAGCACATCATCCGCAAGATCATGCCGCTCAAATGAGGGAGGGCAGCATGACTGACGCGGACCTCGCCGCCCATCTCGCCGAAACCGCCGGCCGCCTGTTGCTGGAGGTCCGCGCCTCGGGCCTGTTCAGCGCCAAGGCGCTCGGCAAGGCCGGCGACCAGACCGCCAACCAGTTCCTCGTCCATGCGCTGCGGGAACAGCGGGCCGAGGATGGGTTGCTCTCCGAGGAGATGGCCTGTGATGGGGCGCGGCTCCAGCACAGCCGCGTGTGGATCGTCGACCCGGTCGACGGCACCCGCGAATATGGCGAGGAACGCGCCGACTGGGCCGTCCATGTCGGTCTCGCCATCGACGGCGTGCCGACCATCGGTGCGGTGGCCCTGCCGGGCCATGAAGACGGCATCGTCCTGCGCACCGACCAGCCGCGCGCCATCCCGCCCGCGCCCGAAAAGCTGCGCATGGTCGTCTCCCGCACCCGCCCCGCCCCCCAGGCGGTCGCGGTCGCCGAGGCGCTGGGCGCCGAACTGGTCCCCATGGGCTCCGCCGGCGCCAAGGCCATGGCCGTGATCCTGGGCCAGGCCGACATCTATCTCCATGCCGGCGGCCAATATGAATGGGACAGTTGCGCTCCCGCCGCCGTCGCACTCGCACACGGCCTCCACGCCTCCCGCATCGATGGATCGCCGCTGACCTACAACCAATCAGACACATACATGCCTGACCTCCTCATCTGCAGGCACGAACATGCCGACAGCGTGCTGGGGGCCTTGGCCGAGATCGCGGCGCAGGCCGCCTGAAAACAGAAGGGAAGAGGATCATGACCACCGCCACCATCGGCCTCGACGCCGACGCCCTGGTCGCCGCCGCGCGCGCACAGACCGGCCTTACCGACCTGGGCGACGACGCCATATTGGAAGGTCTGGACGTGCTGGTCGATGCAATCAATCGCGAGGCCAACCTCACTGAAGCGGCGCTAGGCCGCTGGGCGCAGCAGCTGACCGCGACGCTCGCCAACCGCTTGCAGGTCGAGGACTGGCTCGCCCGCCATCCAGACCTGCTCGACGCCCCGATCGAGAAGCCGATGTTCGTCTTCGGCCTGCCACGCACCGGCACGACCTTGACCATCAACCTCTTGAACGCCGATCCCGCCCGCCGCTCTTTCCTGCGCTGGGAGGCGTTCAATTCGGCGCCACCCGCTGCCGCCGGCACGCTCAGCAGCGATCCGCGCTATGTCGCGGAGCAGGCGCGGCTGGACATGTCGCTCAAATATGCGCCGCATATTTCGGCCATCCATCATGAGGATGCCGACAGCCCGACCGAGTGCCAGTTCGCCATGGCGCCGTCCTTCTGCGCCCAATATTATGACTCGGTTCTGCATGTGCCGAGCTATCAGAAATGGCTGTTCGCCACGAGCTACCTGCCCGCCTTCCGCTATCACAAGCGGCTGCTGCAATTGCTGCAGGCGGAAAATGGCGGCCGCTGGACGCTGAAGAATCCCTGGCATCCGCTGTTCCTGGACGACCTGACCAGCGTCTATCCCGACGCCCAGCTGGTGATGACCCATCGCGATCCGGCCGATGTCGTCGGCTCTGCCTGCTCCCTCGTCTATCAGGTGCGCAAGATGTTCAGCGCCAATGTCGACCCTGTCGAGGTCGGCCGCTCGCAGCTGCGCACCTTCGACCTGATGATCGAGCGGATGCTGGCCTATCGCGCAAAGCATGGCCAGGATGCGATCCACGACATCCAGTATGACGACCAGCTGCGCGACCCGATCGGCGAGATGCGCAAGCTTTATGCTCGCTTCGACGAGCCCTTCACGGCGGAAGCGGAAGCCGGCATGACCGCGATGCTGGCCGCCAATCCGCAGGGCAAGCATGGCAAGCATAGCTATGACCTCGCCGATTATGGCCTCGATCGCGCGCAGATCCACGCCCATTTCAAGGCCTATACCGACCGCTTCTCGATTCCCGTGAAGGCCTGATCCGATGACGCAGGCCCATCATGACCTCGCCCGCCGCTTCTTCGCCGCCCTGTCGGCGGCGGCATTGCCGGATGAATTGCTGACCGACGACATGACCGCCTGGACGACGACGTCGGGCGTCGATGCGCCGCGCGCCGCCTATCAGCGCGGCGTCGCGATGCTGGGGTCGCTGTTCCAGGGCGGGCTGAGCTTCACCGTCGATTCGCTGACGGCCGAAGCGGACCGGGTCGCGGCCGAGGTGCGATCGGCGGGCACACTGGTGAATGGCGAGCCCTTCGCCAATCGCTATGTCTTCCTGCTGCGCATCCGCGACGGCCGGATCGCGTCGGTCGCCGAGCATTTCAACCCGGCGCCGGTCGAAGCCCGGATCAAGCCGCTGATCCAGGCGATGATGGCGGCGAAACAGGGCTGAGCGATCAGCCCTGTTTCATGCCCTGGCTGGCCATCGCGAAGCTGTAGCGCAGATGGTCGAGATGGCCGGTCGGCACCGGCGGAAACAGCAACGCGTCCTGCGTGTCGCGTATCCCCTCCAGCCGATCGGCAATCTGCTCGATCGTCCAGTCGGGCTGGAACACGCCGACGGTTTCCATCGTGTAGGCCCGCGCGACGCGCCCGGCCATGGCGATCAGCATCTCGCCGCTGACCGCGCAATCCTGATGCGCGAGATAGCCGACGGCGGGCGCGACCAGTTCCGGATCCATCGGCGGATAGGCGCTGGTATCGAGACCCTCGGCCATGCGGGTGACGGCGCCGGGCAGGATGATGTTGCTCTTCACGCCATGGGCCGCCCCCTCGATCGCGGCGACGTTGGACAGGCCGATCATCCCGGCTTTGGCGACGCTGTAATTGACCACCCCGGCATTGCCGTAGAGGCCGTTGATCGATCCGGTCAGGACGATGCGGCCATAATTGGCGGCGCACATATGCGGGAAGGCGGCACGCACGACATGGAAGGCGCCGCGCAGATGGACGTCGAGCACGGTTTCGAAATCGGCATAGCTTAGCTCCGCCAGGCCGCCGCGCCGGACGATGCCGGCATTGTGGATCAGAATGTCGATGCTGCCGAAATGGTCGCGGGCAAGGTCGATCATCGCCTGCCCGCCTTCGGGCGTGGCGACGCTGTCGGTCGAGGCGATCGCCTGGCCCCCGGCGGCGCGGATTTCGTCCACCACCGACTGGGCCGGGCCAGCGTCGGTCCCCTCACCCTGCATGCTGACGCCGGGATCATTGACCACGACCTTCGCGCCGCGCGCCGCCAGCAGCAGCGCATAAGCCCGGCCAAGGCCACGCCCGGCGCCGGTGATCAGGGCGACGCGGTCGTCAAATCGCAGCATGATAGTCTCTCTCCCGGATGATGATTGGCCGGGAGCTTAGCGGCGGCGGTGCCGTCGCCCCAAGCGTGCCGCCAAATGATCGCTCAGGCGACGATCCCGGCGTCGCGCAGCCGCGCGATGGTGCCCGCGTCCATCCCCAGAAGGTCTGCGAGCACCGCATCGCTATGCTCGCCCATAACCGGCGGGGCGCTCGGCACCGGCTGCTCGGCGCCGGGGAAGCGGAAGGGACGGTTGACGATCGGGATCATGCCCAAACTCTTATGCTCGGTCTCCACCACCATGTTGCGGGCCAGCGTCTGCGGCTGGGCCAACGCCTCGCTGATGCTCAGGATCGGCGCGTGCGGCACCTGATGCGCGGCGAACAGATCGGCGAGGTCGGCCACGGTGCGGGTCTGGGTCACCGCCGACAGCAGGGCGTTCACCTCCGTCCGCCGTTCGCGCCGCTTGTCGAGCCTGTCGTAGCGCGGATCGTCGGCCAGCGCGGCCAGCCCCAGCGCGGCGCAGATCTTGCCCCAGAAATGATTGGTGAGACAGGCGATGACGATCGACCCGTCGCTGGCGGGGAAGACGCCATAGGGGACGAGATTGGGATGCTGCGATCCCTGCGGCACCGGATCCTGCCCGGTGAAGAAGCTCAATTGTGCCAGATAGCCGAGCAGGCCGATCATCCCGTCCATCAGGCTGATGTCGATCAGCCGGCCACGCCCGGTGGCATGGCGTTCGTGCAAGGCGGCGAGGATCGCGATCGGCCCGTTGATGCCGCCGACCAGATCGCCCAGCGGAATGCCGAGCTTGGTCGGCAGTCCCCCCGGCTCGCCATTGACGCTGAGCGCGCCCGACATGGCCTGCAAGACGATGTCGAAGGACGGACGATCCTTGAGCGGCCCGGTCATGCCGAAGCCGGAAATGGCGCAATAGATGAGGCCGGGGTTGATCGCCGACAGCGCCTCATAGCCAAGGCCCAGCCGGTCCATCACGCCGGGCCGGTAATTTTCGATGACGATGTCGGACTTGGCCGCCAGATCGCGGGCGATCGCCAGCCCCTCGGCGGCCTTGAGGTCGAGCACGATGCTCTTCTTGCCGCGATTGACGCTGAGGAAATAATGGCTTTCGCCTTCGCGCAGCGGCGGGAAGCTGCGGGTATCATCGCCGCTGCCGGGCGGCTCTACCTTGATCACTTCCGCGCCCAGATCGGCAAGCGCGAGCGCGGCCGAGGGGCCGGCCAGGACGCGGGTGAAATCCAGCACCCGCACCCCGGCCAGCGGCCCTGCCCATATACTCTTGTCGTGGCTGTCCATCATGCATCTTTCGGTGGGCCGTCCCATCCCAAATCCTCCCCAGGGGGAAGGAACGGCCCGCCGCGCCCGGATCAGGCCGGGCGGCTGGGCAGTTCGGCAATCGAGGTGCCGAAGGCCGAGACTTCGCCGCGATGGGTTTCCGCGCGCTGCTGGATCTCGACATATTTCTTGCCGTTCTCCTCGAACTTGCGGATCACGCTGCCGTCGATGAAGATCACGTCGCCATCGGGATTGTGGCGGCGGATCTGGCACTTGCTCTTGTGCAGGAAACCGTCGTCGCCGATCCAGTTGGTGACCTGATGGGTCAGCCAGCTGCAGCGTTCCGGACCATAGTCATAAGCGCCGGGCGCGCCGACTTCGAGCGCGAACGCTTCGTCCCAATGGACGCGTTCCGGGCAGTCGGGCACGTTGAAGCGGTTCTTGATGCCGGTGCCGGGATGCTTCTGCTGCATCTTCCACGCCAGCTTGTTGGCGCGGATATAGAGGCCGCCCCAGCCCTGCGCGTAGCAGATGAAGCCGGTGACGGTCATCGGCCCCTTCATCATGCGCGGCAGCTCGTCGCCGACCTGCACATCTTCCCAATAACGGGGCGTGGCGCCGCGAATTTCTTCCTTCTCGTACAGCTTGTACATCTCGGCCAGCTGTTCGTCGGTGAAGGGCTCCACCCGGCCACGGGCTTCGGTATATTTGGTGCCACGCTCGCGCGCTTCGTCGCGATCGGTGCGGAACACCCAGCTGTCGCCTTCGGCGACCTTGTCGCCATGCTGGTTGAAGAAATCGACATGATAGATCTGCTGGAAGCTGCGGCCGGCAAACTTGGTCTGATGCTCGATCAGATCCTTCAAATAGGCCTCGGTGCGGATGGTGTCGTTGCGCAGCACCGGCTTGTGCCAGGTCCAGTCGGCGCCCGCCCACATCGCATGGACGCCCGACAGGCCACCGCAATAGCCCGAGATGATACGACTGGTGGTGAACAGGAAACTCGGCAGCGCGACCAGCGAACCATGCTTGGTCTTTTCGGCATAGGCCGGATCGCACCACAGCGGATTATCGTCACCGATACCATGCGCATAGTGGCGGATCGCGTCGCGCGTGGCTTCGTAATTCCACGGTTCGACGGTATTCTCGATCTTGACGCCGATGCGCTTGCGCAGGTCGTCCAGCCCCTCCTCGGTGATCTTGGGGAATTTGTTCACGGGCGCGTCGGCCAATGTTGCCATCTCTCTTCTCCTGACTTCAGTTGGCGAGTTCGACCGCCTTGGCGGCCTCACGATCTCTCAAAATCTTGCGGTGGACCTTGCCGGCCGGCGTCTTGGGCAGGTCGGTCACGAATTCGACGATGCGGGGAAATTCATGCTGGGCGAGCTTTTCGCGGGTGAAGTCCTGCAGTTCGCGGACCAGCGCGTCGCTGCCGTCCCGATTGAGGATGATGAAGGCCTTCACCACCTGGCCGCGCTTGTCATCGGGCACGCCGATCACCGCGCATTCCAGCACCGCCTCATGCTTGAGCAGCGTATTCTCGATCTCGACCGCGCTCATCGTCCAGCCGGCCGAGATGATGACGTCGTCGGCGCGGCCACAATGGTAGAAATAGCCGTCAGCGTCGATCTTCGCCCGGTCCTTGGTGGTTTCCCACCGGTCGCGGCGCCACAGCATCAGCTCGCCAATCTCGCCGGGATCGCAGGCGCTGCCGTCGGGGCGCTGCACTTCCAGCCTCTGGCCCGGCACCGCCTTGCCCAGCGAACCCGGCTTCACCATGAAATCCTGTGCGCCGGGATAGTTGACCAGCACCACGCCAATCTCGGTCGTGCCGTACATGGAACAGGCCGGCACCTTGAAATGGGCGTCGATAAACTCCAGCGTCGCCGGGTCGATCGGCTCGCCGGTGTAGGACAGCTTGTCGAAATGGAAGGCGAAATCGGCGGCCCGGCCGCTATTCTTCATCATCCGATAATGGGTCGCGGCGGCCGACATGTTGGTGATGCCATAAGCGTCCAGCGCCTGCATCAGCCGCACCGGATCGAACCGGCCGGCAAAGGTGCCCGTCGTCACGCCCAGCCCCAGCGGCGCCAGCGTGCCGTGCCACAGGCCATGGCCCCAGGCCGGCGAGGAGGGGCAGAAAAACTCGTCGCCCGGCCGGATGCCGGTGCCGTAGAGGGCGGCGAACATCAACGTCACCAGCGCGCGGTGGCTGTGCTTGACCGCCTCCGGCAGTTCGCGGGTCGTGCCCGACGTATATTGGAAGACGGCCAGGTCATTGGCCTTGGTCTTCGGGCTGTAAGTCGCCGGGAAGCGGGCGAGATCGGCCAGCAATGCGTCGTCGGCGACGATCACGCGCGGCCCGTCCATGCTGCGCGCCAGCTCCGCCTTTTCGGCATTGGTGATGAGGATGGTCGGCTTGCAGTCATCGACCCGCAGCCGCAGCGCATCCGGGCCGAACAGGGTGAAGAGCGGTACCGAGATCGCGCCGGTCTGCATCGCCCCGAACAGGCAGACATAGAAGGGCAGCGAAGGCTCCAGCATGAAGGCGATGCGTTCGCCCGGCTGAATACCCTCGGCATCGAGCCAATGGGCGAAGCGCGCGGCGCCCGCCGCGATCGCGTCGAAGCTCAATATCTCGTCCCGGCCGCCATCATCACCATTGGCGGCATGAGCGATGCGCACGGCGGCGCGGCCCGATCCGTCGGCATGGCGGGTGATGCATTCATGGGCGATGTTGAGGTCTTCGCGGTCGCCGTCGAACAGACCCCACAGCGCGGCTGAGGTCGCATGTGCCTGTGCATCGGCATAGCTGCGATAGTCGGTTAGCTTCGCCATCATCCCATCCCATCGGTCCGGCATTCAACCGGGCGAACGGGTCAAACCCCCGTCGCTGCTTGCCACAAGCGATGTCACAGCGACTCATTTGTTGTAAATGGTGAATGATGTTCTATATTTCGAATGACAGCCCATCGGTGGCGCGATAGGATGACGCCATGACCGACAGCCGCACCACGCCCCGCCCGCCCTCCACCGTCCGCAAGGTCGCCAAGGCCGTGCAGGAGAGCAAGGCGCCCGCCATCGCCCGCGCCGCCGCGATCCTGCGCCTGCTGGGCAAGAGCGACCGGCCGCTCGGCGTACAGGCGATCGCCAAGGAACTGGGGCTGGTGCCCAGCACCTGCCTCTATGTGCTGCGCGCGCTGGTGGAGGAGGAACTGGTCGCCTTCGATCCCGATACCAAACGCTATGCGCTGCAGGCCGGCGTGCTGACCCTGGCCCGCAACTGGCTGCGCCGTGACGCCTTCAACGACCTTGCCCAGCCGGTGCTCGACCGGCTGGCGCAGCGCTTCGGCCTCACCATGCTGGGGGTGCAGGCGGTGGGCCTCGATCATATGATCGTCGTCGCCATGGCGCAGTCGGGCAGCGGCTTCCAACTGAGCGCTCAGGTCGGCAGCCGCTTTCCTGCCCTCATCAGCGCCACCGGCCGCTGCATCGCCGCCTTTGGCGATTATGGCGAGAAGGAACTGAAGGCGCGGTTCGACACATTGCGCTGGGACGATCCGCCGCCCTTCGCCGACTGGATGGAGCAACTGCGCCAGACCCGCGCGCAGGGCTTCGCGGTGGACGAAGGCCAATATATTGCGGGCGTCACCGTCGTCTCCGCGCCCGTATGGAAAGGCGCGGGCCGCCCGGTCCATGCGCTGGTGGCGATCGGCATCGGCGCCGCGCTGCAACGCGAGGGGCTGGGCGCATTGCAGCAGGCGCTGGTCGAGGCGGCCGCCGCGCTCAGCGAGCAGCTCAGCGGCGACCGTCCCCTACCGGCGGCGTAGCGCCAGCACACTGCCTTCGGCGTCGCCCGACACATAGAGCGTGCCGTCCGGTGCCGCCGTCACATCGGCGAAATTGATCATCGGCCCGGCCATGTCACCGATCGGTCCCAGAAATTTGGGCGTGACGCCAGCCGGCGCGCCGACCGGCAGGGCGCTGGCGATCGTCGCGCGCGCGCCGCCCGACAGGTCGGTGGCGACCAATGTCTTGGTCCGCGTATCGACGACGAACAGCTCCCCGTCATGGATCGCCAGCCCTTCCGGCCGACCGAGGCCATCGACGATCGCCTCGCTGCGACCGCCCGCGATGCGCAGCACGCGCCCCGCCCCGGCCTCGGCAACATAGGCTGTCCCGTCTGGCGCCAGCGCCACGCCCATCGGCTTGTCGAGGTCGGTGGCCAGTTCGCTGACCGCGCCATTCTCGATCGAGAGCAGCCGGCCGGTGCCATATTCGGCAATCACCACCGCGCCGCCCGGCGCGACCGCCACACCCATCAACTGGTCGAGGCCGGTGGCGAGGAAATCGCTTTCCCCTTGCCCCGGCCGATAGCGCGCCACCGCGCCAAGGCCGGTGCTGATGATCCACTCCCCCGCCTGCGCGCCCGCTGCGACACCACGCATATAGCCGGGGCAGCCGGGGTAGAAGATCATGCCGGCCAGGGTCAGCGCCTCGCCGGACCGCAGCGTATATCCGAATGTGCCGTCAGCAACGAACAACGCGCCGTCGGCGCCCATGGCGAGACCCAGCGGCCATTGCAGTGCGCGCGGCACCACCGATCGCACCTTGCCGTCGCCCAGCAATTCGGTGATCTCGCCCGGAATGCTCGACACGAAGATGCGGTCGCCGATGAAGCTGACATTGTCGAGGCCGGGGCCAAGATCGGCCAGCACTTCGCGTGTGCCGTTCACCAGGTCGAGCCGCAGCACCTGCCCGCTGGCCACCTGGGTCGTGACGATCCGCCCCTTGCTGTCGAACTTCACCGAATCCGGCACGCCCAGATCGCCGGCCACCACCTCGGGTGCGCCGCCATTCAGATCCACCCGCCATATCTCGTTGGCGCCCATCACGGGAAAATAGAGCTTGCCGTCCGGGCCTACCTGAAAGGCGTTCGCCATCGGCACATTGTCGAGGATGACGCGCGGTTCGCCGCCATCCAGATCCAGTTCCATGATCCGCGCGCCGATCCGGCATTCGCCCGCGATCAGCCGGCCCTGATGCCAGGTGATCGGGTTGGCGACCGGAATGTCGCCGCGCACCACCCGCACGTCGCCCGATGGCGTGCGCATCGCGACCCGGCCCTCGGTAATCTCGGTCAGATAGAGGTTGCCGGCATCGTCGAACACCAGATCGTCGGGGGCGACGATGGCGCCGCCCATCGCGCTGATCGTCTCGATCGCGCCGCTGTCGACATCGATCGCGCTGACCTGACTGCCACCAACCTGCGCGACATAGAGGCGCCCGTCCGGCCCGGTCGCCAGGCCATTGGCGCCGTGCAGGCGGCTGGGCGGGGTCAGCCGCGCGAGGGACCAGCCCTCGGCAGCGATAGCAGCACTGGCGGCGCCATAACGCCCGGACTGGACCGCCATCTCAGGCGTAGCCCAACAGCGACTTCACTTCGAGATATTCGAGGAAGCCATGCTCGCCCCATTCGCGGCCATTGCCGCTGCGCTTGTAGCCGCCAAAGGGGGCATGGAAATCGAACCCGCCATTGATGCTGATCCAGCCGGTGCGCATCCGTCGGGCGACGGCACGGCACTGGTCCACATCCGTGCCGCTGACATAGCCGGCAAGGCCGAAATTGCTGTCATTGGCGATATCGACCGCATGATCGATATCCTCATAGCCGATGATGACCAGCACCGGGCCGAAGATTTCCTCGCGCGCGATCACCATGTCGTTGGTGCCGACGAAGACGGTGGGCTTGACGAACCAGCCCTTGTCGATCCCGTCCGGACGACCCGCGCCACCGGCGATCAGGGTCGCGCCCTCGTCCACGCCTTTGCGGATATAATCCTGAATGATGTTGTACTGGCTCTTCGACACGACCGGGCCCATCGCGACATTGCCGGTCGGATCGCCGACCGTCACCGCGTCCGCCGCCGCCTTGGCAGCGGCCACCACTTCATCCATGCGCGATGCAGGCACCAGCAGGCGCGATCCCGCGCTGCAGGTCTGACCCGAATTGCCCATCATGCCACCGGTCGCGCCGGCGACATTGGCGGCCAGCGCATCATCGTCCAGCACGATGAAGGCGCTCTTGCCCCCCAGTTCCAGCCCGACCCGCTTGATCGTGGTCGCCGCGTCCTTCTGGATCTGGACGCCGACCGGCTCCGACCCGGTGAAGGACACCATGTCGACATCCTCATGGGTGGAAAGCACCGTGCCGATCACGCTGCCGCTGCCCTGGACCATGTTGAACACGCCCGCCGGCACGCCCGCCGTATCGAGGATTTCAGCCAGGATCTGGGCCGAGAAGGGCGCGAGTTGTGGCGGCTTCAGGATCATGGTGCAGCCAGTGGCCAGCGCCGGGAAAATCTTGACGCAGGTCTGGTTCATCGGCCAGTTCCACGGCGTGATGAGCGCGCAGACGCCGATCGGCTCGCGCGCGATCATCGTCGCGCCATGCTGTTCGTCGAACTTGAAGTCGCGCAGCACCTCGATCGCGGTCTGCAGATGCCCGGCGCCCAGCCCGACATGGAAGCCATGGGCGAGCGAGGACGGCGCGCCCATTTCCTCGATGATCGCGTCGCCCAGCTCGGCCTGACGCCGCGCATATTCGGCCTGGATGGCGAGCAGCAGGTCGAGCCGCTGTTCGCGCGTGGTCTGCGACCAGCCGGCAAAGGCCTTGCGCGCGGCGGCGACCGCCTTGTTCACGTCGGCCACGCCGCCGAGCGAGATGGTGCCGGCCACCGCCTCGGTCGCGGGGTTGATGACATCCGCGGTCTTCGGTTCGACCGGGGCGACCCACTGGCCGTCGATATAGAAGTTCCGATAGTCGCGCATGTCGATGTCCCATCCTCTCCAAAATCCTGGCCAAAGGCCAGACGGAGGGGTGTGTCCGCCGGGGTGACACCCCTCCACCGCCCGCGGCGGTCCCCCTCCCCTTATCCGGGGAGGAAGGGCGTTTTACTGGGTGCCTTCGGCATACCAGGTGCGGAATTCGGCATATTTCGGCATTTCTTCCGAATTGGCCTTGGGGTCGATCACGACATGGACGACGCCCGGCTTGCCGCTGGCATAGGCGCGCGCGATCGCCGGCTTGATGTCCTCTGCCCTGGTCACATATTCGCCGTGGCAGCCAAAGCCCTCGCCGATCTTGTCGAAGCGGACTTCCTTGCTCCAATGGGTGCCGGTCTCTTCCGTGCCCTGGCCGAAGGTGCGCTTGTAGACGCCCACTTCCAGGCCCCACTGGTTGTCCACGCCAACGACGCAGACCAGCGGCAGCTTGGTGCGCACCGCCACTTCCAGTTCGGCAATGTGGAACATGAAGCTGCTGTCGGAGGTCAGCAACAGGCCCGGACGGCTGACGCCGGTGGCCGCCTTGTCCGCCAGCATCGCGCCGGTCGCATAGGGAATGCCGGTGCCGATATGACCGAAATTCTGATTCCAGATGACGTCGTTCGGCTTGCACTGCGAATAGGTCCACTGGAAGATCACGCCGGCACCGCCGTCGCGGATCAGGATGCCGTCCTTGGGGAAGGCCTCGGTCGCTTCCACCGCCAGACGGGCGGGATGGATCGGCAGGTCGCCGGTGCCGTCGCTCTTGGTGCGCGATTCCGCCGCCAGCTCGTCCAGCTCGGCCTGGCCGTCGCGCATGAAGGCTTCCAGCATCGGCGCAGGGGCGCGCGGCGTGTCCTTCAGCGCCTCGACCAGCTGCGGCACGACGCCGCGCAGGTCGCCGACCAGCGGCACGTCGATCGGCCGGTTGACGCCGATCGCGGTGGGGTCCTGCTCGACATAGATCCACTTGCGGATCGCTTCATTCTTCATCCAGTAGCGCCACTTGCCGAAATGGACCGGCTCGCCCAGTTCAGTGCCCAGCGCCAGCACCAGATCCGATTCCGTGACTGCCTCGATCGACGCCTTGGAGAAGACGTACTGGAAAGTGCGATCTTCCAGCCCCTTGATATAGCTGGTGCCGCCCGAGGTCTGGATCACCGGGCAGTTCATCAGGTCCGCCAGTTCCTTCACCGCCGCGCCCGAGCGCGAGGTGTGGACGGCATGGCCGACCAGCAGGATCGGGTTCTTGGCCGCGCGGATCAGGTCGGCCGCTTCCTTGACCCGGTCGATGTCGGCGCCCTGGTTGACCAGGCGATAGCGGTCCGGTGCCAGTGGCGCGGGAAGGTCCAGTTCCTCCAGGATGATGTGGCTGGGATATTCGATATAGACCGGGCCGGGGGTGCCGCCCATCGCCTTGCGAATGCCCTCGCGCACGACCTCGTCGGTCTGGTCGGCATATTCGATCGAGGCGGCATATTTGACGCTATTTTCGAACAAGGGCATCTGCTTGACGAACTGGATGCGGCCGCGACGGACGCGCTGTTCGGTGACGCGGGCGCGCTGGCCCGACAGGAAGATGACCGGCGAATTTTCGACCAGCGCGCACTGGATGGCGGGCGCCATATTGGCGATGCCCGGCCCCAGCGTGCCGATCGCGACGGCGGGCTTGCCGGTGATGCGCGACGCGGCCTCGGCCATGAAGCCGGCTGCGGCTTCATGATGGGGCGCAACCACGGTCCAGCCGCGACGCTCGGCCTCCAGGAACATGTGGACGAAATTCGGGTCGGGAATGCCGAACAGCGTGTTGATGCCTTCGGCCTCGAACAGGTCCAGCATCCGCTTGTAGACCGGAGTGCCCTTCTTGTCGGTGGCGTTCACGTTGACGGCGGGCTTGGGATCGTCATAGCTCATTTGAGTAACCTCGGTGCGCCCGTACCCATGTACGTGGCTAGGTTGCGGTGGAAATTGGTGATCTTGCGTTCCTGGTGGGGGTTGGGCAGCGGCCCGCGGAAGCCGCGCGACTTCATGCCCTTCTGCACCCACTCCATGTTCGAGAAGTCCTGGGCGAGGACGGCGCCCCAGCCCTCGGCCGTGGCTTCCGTCTCTTCCCATTCGGTGACCGGCACTTCACCTTCGGGAAAGCGCTCGATCGCGTAGGATTCGAAGATGCACATGTCGGGATCGTCGCCATAGGGACGGGTGCGGTAGCAAAGGGCGAAGGTGATCCCCTGCAGCACCGACATGTTGGGAAAGACGTGCCAGGCAAGCCCCGCCTCGGCCATCACCTCGGGCGGGATTTCCGGCCAGATGACGCCGCGCGCGGCATCGTCCGCCTTGGCCGATTTCAGCCAATGGGCGATGACGTCGCCGGCCGCCGTGCCCTCGGGCAGTTCGTCGACCAGCCGGCTCGCCGCATTGACCAAAGTCTCGGTCGAGGCGGCATAGTTCAATGTCTCGTAATTTTCGCGGATCAGCTCATAGGTGGAGCGGCGCGGATCGTCGCCCTTGCCGGCGCGGGTGACGCTGCTGCTCTGGCTCATCTGGAAGGCCGGGTCGCGCTGGTCGAAACCGCTCACCCCATGCAGGCCATAAGCCGCGCTGTATGCGTAATAATCGCCATAATCGAGCAGCTGGGTATGGGTGCCCGCGACATGATAAGGCTCCATGAAAGCCTCCAGCGCGGTCTTCCAATTGGCCGGATAGACCACCCATTTGCGCCATTTGTAGCGCATCTTGTCCATTTCGAAGTGGGACAGGATGCGGCCGGCATCGCCCAGGAAATCGATCAGCGGCTCGGCATTGAGGTCCATATGGATCCAGATCCAGCCGCCCCATGTGTCGATCTTCACATCCGACAGGCGGGTGCATTCGGCATTGAGCGCGCCCTGCCAGTCCTGCGGGTCGAGGATGTAGGTGTTGTTGCCCTCGGTATCGAAGGTCCAGCCATGGAAGCCGCAGACGAAGCTGCGCCGGTTCTTGCCGCGCACCGAATGCACGTCCTTGGGCACGTCGACCAGTTGGCGGCCGCGATGCGGACAGACATTGAAGAAGGCGCGCAACGTGTCGGGCGCGGTCCGCACGATGATGATCGACTCATCGCAAATGTCGTAGGTCATCCAGTCGCCGACATCGGGCAGTTCCTCGACCCGCGCCGCCATCTGCCAGACATGGGGCCACAGCTTTTCCTTCTCCGCCAGGGCATAGTCCTTCGACAGGAATGCCTCGGTCGGGTAGGTCAGCGGCTTGGCCAGTGCCTCCACATCGATATTGTCGATCTTGCTCATGGCATCCTCCTGCAACGTCCGCGTTGCCCGATGGGTACGGCCCGCGAGTCTGCTCGCCGGGTCCGCAAGGACAATATTTTCAACCTGCCTATCGCAACTGGCGGGAGCGTCCCAAGGGAAGAGCGGCGAGCGCCACGAACCATCCCCGGGGCGATCCGGCCCATGGCTCAGGACCGCAATTCCATGCCGTCGAGATCACCCTTCGCGCGCCAGTCCTGCACCAGTTTCTGGAATGCGCCCCAGCCCGGTCCATAGCTGCGGAACAGTGCCCAGGGCGCCTTCACCTGGCCTTCATTGGTGAAATAGCTGGGGGTGCATTCCTGCTGGAAGGCGGTCATGTCGATTTCCATTTCCTCGAAATGGCGGACATAATCCTCCTGCCCCTGCAGGGTGGTCTCGACCACCTTGGCGCCCTTATCCATCACCGCATGGATGATATGGGCGATATGCTCCGCCTGGCGGCCGAACTGTTCGGTCACGCTGGCGTTGAGGCCGCCTTGGATATAGCCGATGAAGAACTGGTTGGGGAAACCATGGGTCATGGTGCCGTGCAGGGTGCGCGGGCCATTGGCCCAATGATCGTAGATGGACAGGCCATCGCGTCCCTCGACCGCATCGATGCCCCAGCGGCGCTTCAGCTCGCTCGTCACCTCGAAGCCGCTGGCGAAGATGATGCAGTCGACCTCATATTCGACGCCGCCCGACACGAAGCCCTTATCCGTGATCTTCTCCAGCCCCTTGCTGTCGGCAACGTCGATCAGCGTGACATTGGGCCGGTTGAAGGTCGGGTAGAACTCGTTGCTCGACAGCGGCCGCTTGCACAGGAAGCGATACCAGGGCTTCAGGGCCTCGGCCGTCGCCTTATCCTCGACCATCTCGTCGACGCGGGCGCGCAGCCGCTCCATCACGCGATAATCGACCACCTCGCGCTTGGCCATGAACTGCTCGATCGACATTTCCGGCCAGCCTTCGGCTTCCAGTTCGGCCGACAGGTTGCGGGCGATCTCGGTCCAGATGTCGCAGATCAGGTCCGGCTCGCCCGGTGCGAAGGATTCCATCGCGGCGCGGTGGAAATTGGCCTGGCGATCGGCCTGCCAGCCGGGTTGGAGCGACGCCGCCCAGTCGGTATCGGTTGCCGGATTGGGCCTCTCGTCCACGGTCGATGGCGTGCGCTGGATGACATAGAGCTGCTTGGCGTAGCGGCCGAGATAGGGCACCGCCTGGATCGCGGTCGCGCCGGTGCCGATGATGGCAACCCGCTTGTCGGCCAGTTTGTCGAGCACCGGATTGGCGTAGCTGCCGCCGCTATACTCATAGTCCCAGCGGGCAGTGTGGAAGATCTTGCCCTTGAAGCTGTTGATGCCGGCGATGCCGGGCAGCTTGGGCATGTTGAGCACGCCGCAACCCATCACCACGAAGCGGGCCAGCAGTTCGTCGCCCCGACTGGTGCCGACGCGCCAGCGCTGGATCGACTCGTCCCATTTCAGCGAGGTGATGAGGGTGTGGAACAGCGCCTTGTCGGCGAAACCGAAGCTTTCGGCGATCTGGCGGCAATAGGCCTGGATCTCCGCGCCGTCGGCGAATTTCTTCGACGGCATGAAGCCGGTTTCTTCCAGCAGCGGCAGATAGCAATAGGCGTCATTGTCGCACTGGATGCCGGGATAGCGATTCCAGTACCAGACGCCGCCGAAATCGCCGCCATGGTCGATATTGCGGAAATTGGTGACGCCCTGCCTGGTCAGGTGATATCCGGCAAGCAGGCCGGCAAAGCCCGCGCCCAGCACGACGACATCCAGTTCCTCGACGATCGGATCGCGTGCGACGACCGGCATATGCGGGTCGACGTCATAGCTGTGCGTCGTGTCGTCGGTGGTCGGCTGATATTGGCCTTCCCGGTCGGCGCGCATCCGCTTGTCGCGCTCGGCGCGATATTTCTCGCGCAGGGTCGGGATATCGAATGTGTCAGCCGCAGGCGTCTGCGTCGGCTTGCAGGTCATGACCTCTCCTGGGGATCGCTGTTCTCGCCATTTTGTTAATCAACACATATGTTGACTTGCAATGGCGGAGCGGCGGGCCGGCGCTGTTAGCGCTGTGGCGATCCCTTGGCGGCCTTCTGGCCGCGACGCTGCCCCGAAAATGGGCAGTCAGCGGGAGAGGTAGTCAGTCGTCAGCTGGCGCGCCGATCAGGCGGCGCGGGCCAGCTTTTCTTCCTTGGCGACCGGGAAGGTCACGACGTCGGCCGAAACCGGCTCGGCAGCGGGGGTCAGCGCGGCGATATAACGCTCGGCGGTGACGACGTCCCGGCGATAGGCGAAATAGAGCGAGATGAGCGAAAACATAAGAACCTCAGACAAGAATATTGCTGCGTCGCAGCATCGAGGTTCATCTGGTCCTCCCCGGCTTTTTTCGCAAATGCAAAGGCGCCAAGGCCAGTTGCACGAAACGCCATCGACCGGTTGCGCGCCTTGCAACGGCAACCGGTCGATCGCGATCAGACCCGGCCAGTGATCGGGATCAGCGCGCCGGTGATCGGCGCAGCGGCGGGCGACAGCAGGAAGGCGATCACCCCTCCCAACGCCTCGGGCGAGACCCAGCGGCTGGCATCCGCGTCGGGCATGTCGGCGCGGTTGGCCGGCGTGTCGATGATGCTGGGCAGCACCGCATTCACGCGCACGCCCGCATCCTTCAGTTCTTCGGCCAGCGCTTCGGTCAGGCGCGCCACGCCGGCCTTGGACGCGGCATAGGCGCCCATGCCGGCCGCCGCCTTAACCGAGGCCGCCGCGCCGATATTGACGATCGCCCCGCCGCCATCGCGCAGCAGCGGCAACAGCGCGCGAGTCGCGATCAGCGTGGTGCGGACATTCATGCCATAGAGCCGGTCCCAGGTGGCGACAGAGCCATCCTCCACCGTCTCCCAGCTGAAACCGCCGGCAATATTAACCAGCGCGTCGAGGCCGCCCAGCGCTTCGCCGATCTTGTCCGCCGCGCCGGCCACCGCCTGCTCGTCGGACAGGTCAACGCCGCCCAGCGCCAGGTCGACGCCATCGGCCGGCACATCGCCCAGATCGATACCCGCCACCGTCCAGCCGGCCGCGCGCAGCACCTGCACCGCCGCCCGGCCCAGCGCACCGGCCGCGCCGGTTACCGCCACCACTCCCGCCATCATCATCCCCTTTCGATAGTCTGCGTCAGATCCCGGACATGCACAGATATTTGATCTCGACATAGTCCTCGATGCCATGGCGCGATCCTTCGCGGCCCATGCCCGATTCCTTGATGCCGCCGAACGGCGCCACTTCGGTCGAGATAAGGCCGGTGTTGATGCCGACCATGCCGACCTCCAGCGCCTCGCCCACGCGCCAGGCGCGCGACAGGTCGCGGGTGTAGAAATAGCCCGACAGGCCGACCTCGGTGGCGTTGGCCAGCGCCACCGCTTCCTCTTCCGTGTCGAACAGGAAGAGCGCGGCGAGCGGCCCGAACGTCTCCTCGTCGGCCAGCTTCATCTCCGGCGTGCAGCCGCTGATGATGGTCGGCTCGAAGAAGCTGTGGCCCAGCGCGTGGCGATGCCCGCCACTCACCAGCGTGCCGCCCTTGGCTAGCGCGTCGGCGACATGTTCCTCGACCTTCTCCACCGCCTTCTCGTCGATCAGCGGCCCCTGGGTCACGCCGGCTTGCGTGCCCGGCCCGACCTTCAGCTTCGCGACGGCGGCCTTCAGCTTCTCGGCAAAGGCCGGCGCGACATCGCGCTGGACCAGGATGCGGTTGACGCAGACGCAGGTCTGGCCGCTGTTGCGATATTTGGACGCGATCGCGCCGTCGACCGCCGCATCCAGATCGGCGTCGGCAAAGACGATGAAGGGCGCATTACCGCCCAGTTCCATCGACAGCTTCTTCATCGTCGGCGCGCATTGCGCCATCAGCGTCTTGCCGACCTCGGTCGATCCGGTGAAGCTCAGCTTGCGCACCAGCGGGTTGCCGGTCAGTTCCGCGCCGATCACCCGCGACGATCCGGTGACGACGTTTAACACGCCCCTGGGCACGCCCGCCCGTTCGGCCAGAACGGCGAGCGCCAGCGCGGTCAGCGGCGTCTGGGTGGCGGGCTTCAAGACCATGGTGCAGCCTGCCGCCAGCGCCGGTGCCGCCTTGCGCGTGATCATCGCGGCGGGGAAATTCCACGGCGTGATCGCGGCGACCACGCCGACCGGCTGCTTGATGACGACGATGCGGCTGTCGGCGCGATGGCTGGGAATGATCTCGCCATAGATGCGCTTGGCCTCTTCGCCGAACCATTCGATGAAGCTGGCCGCATAGGCGATCTCGCCCTTGGCCTCGGTCAGCGCCTTGCCCTGTTCGCGGGTCAGGATCATCGCCAGATCATCCTGATGTTCGATCAGCAGTTCGAACCAGCGGCGTAATATGCGCGAGCGTTCGGCCGCCGTCTTCGCCTTCCACTCTGGCAGTGCCGCCTCGGCCGCCTCGATCGCCGCGCGCGTGCCCGCCTCGTCGATCGCGGGAATGCCGGCCAGCCGCTCATCCGTCGCGGGATCGGTCACGTCGATGCTGGCGGCGCCGATCCACTGGCCGTCGACATAGCATTGTTCGCGCAGCAGGCTGGGGTCGGCAAGGGCTATGGTCATCGGATCACCTTCTTCGGCAGGATGTAGGGCAGCGGGCGCAGGGCGCACCCGTCGCTGCGTCCAACGCAGCATGGCCCCATTTCGATGCGAAGGTGGGATGCGCGGCAGGCGGCGTCAACGTGGACAGAATGTCCCCGCCCAAGGATCGACACCGCGATGCGCGCTATTGGGGAATATGCGGCGCCCGCCGGTTGACCAGCGGCCGCTGATAGGAAGGATCGCTCTTGTCCCGTGCCGGCGCACCATTGGCATGCAGGTCCGCTATGTCGCCAAAAGGTAGCGGCAGCGTCGGCACCAGCCCGGACCATTCGATCATGTTGGTGCGCAGCACAATCTTCCACTGGCCATCGCGCCGTTCCAGCCGGTCGAGATAGCGGCCCCCGGCGATCCAGTTGCTCTCGTCCCGGTTGCGGCCGACGAACAGATAATAGGTTTCGGCATGGGCGCTGTCGCCATCGATATCGATCGTCATGTTGAGCAGATTATGATGGGTCGCCACCTGCCCGCCCTCGTGCAGGGCGCTGGCCCAGGCATAGAGCGCATCGGGCGCGCCGACGAAGCTGCCCGCCGCGACGGTGGCATCGTCATGAAAGGCCGACAGGAACAGGCTGCGGTCGAACCGGTCCATGCCCCGGCTGAACCGGGTCAGGCAGTCGACAACATCCTGCCGGTCGAGCAGCGCATCCATCCGCGCCTGGCGATCCGCGGCCATCCTATGCCTCCGTCCGCGGAGCGATCGGCTGCCAGATCGGCGCGCCGCGCTCGGCCCGCAGCGACGGGATGGTCTTCCCGTCGACATCGGTGATGCCATAATCCTGTGCCAGCTCGGCGGTGATGAAGGTGCCGCCCGATCGCGCCATGATCGCCGAATCGGCCAGCAGCGCGGCAATCACCCGGCCGGGAAATTCAGGCGAGCAGCCGACCAGCGGATTGGTGACGGTCAGCGCCTTCATCGCCGGATTGGCGGCGATGTTGCGCCGGGCCCGCTCGGTCATGGTCAGCCCCTGCCATAGCGAGAGCGAGGCGACGCCATGGGGCTGCAGCTCGATCGCCATGTCCCGCGCCATCCGGTCGACCGCCGACTTGGCAGTGCCGAACACGACGCCATAGGTGTAGGTGACCCCGACATAGCCCGATATCGCCACGATCAGCCCCGATCCCTGCGGCACCATCATCTGCGCGGCATGGCGCGCCGCGACGAAGTTGGAGCGCACGCCGACATCGACCATGTCCCAGTTGGACAAAGGCTTTTCCCAGAAGCTGCCCGGCACGGTCAGATCCTCAGGGATCGCAAAGGCATTGTTGACCAGCAGGTCGAGCCGCCCCTGTTCGCGCTGCACCTGGTCGAACAGGGCCGCCACCTGCGCGTCGTCGCCATGATCGACCTGCACCGCGATGCCGCGGCCACCGCGCGCATCGCATTGCGCCGCCGTCTCGCCGACCGTGCCGGGCAATTCATGGTCGCCCGCCTTGACCGTGCGCCCGGTGACATAGACGGTCGCGCCCTGCTCGGCGAGCGCCAGCGCCATCCCCTTGCCGATGCCCCGGCTCGCGCCGGTGACGATCGCGACCTTGCCGTCCAGCGGTTTCATGATCCTCTCCCTCAGTCGGTTTCGCGCGCAAAGAAGCGCACGCTGTGATCGCCGTTCGCGCGGCCAGTGAAATGCGGCGCGCTGAACGCCATGCCCATCACCCCCTGGTTCCAGTCGGCCGATGCGCCGATATCCTGCACCCAGTCATAGAGCATGGTGCGCCGCGCGATCCGCCACTGGCCCTCGCGCCGTTCGAAAATGTCGAGATAGCGGCCGCCGATCATGACGTCGCGCTGCGCATCGCCCATGTCGATGCGATGATAGGATTGCACCTGCGTCTCGACCCGCGCCGTGTCGCCCGCCAGATCGATGACGCTCTGCCCCAGCAGATGCTGGGTGCAGAGGATCGCATCGGCACCGGGCACCACCCAGGCGAGATAGGCGTCAAAATCGCCGGCGAACACGCCATAGTCGGTGCTGCCGTCCGGCCAGCAACAGGCCCGGATCAGATCGGCGTCGCGCCGGTCCTCACCCCGCGCCAGCCGGGCGAGGCAATCGCGGATCGCCTCCCGGTCCAGCATCGCCTGCAATGGCATGGCGGCAATCTCCATCCGGCCCTCTCCTTCCCGCCCGTCATGGCGGGCTGTCTGTCCATGGGCCGGTCATAGGCGCGCGCCATGGCGCGTCGCTTGACCAATTTAGACAGGAGAGAAGCGGGCGTCCTCAGCCGCGCGGGGCGAGGCCGGCAATCAGCAGGTCGACCTGCGCCATCGCGATCGCCTCGGCGCTCATCGCGCCTGCCGGATCGCGCCAGCGCGCCGCCCAGTTGAGCGCGCCGGCCAAAGTGAAGGCCGCCAGCTTCACGTCGACCGGGGCGATCGACCCGTCCGCCACCGCGTCGGCGATCAGCCCGCGCATGGCCAGGTCGATGTCGCGCTTGCGCGATCGGAACAGGATCGCGCCTTCGGCCGACAGGCATTCGTCACCCGTCCGCACCACGCAGGCGCCAAAATCATCCATGATCACCGCGCCATAGCGGCGCAGGAAATAGCCGAGCCGGGCCAGACCATTGCCTTCCCCCGCGCGGGCCTCATCGGCCGCCGCGCGCAGCATTTCCAGGCCGCGGGTGACGCATTCGATCAGCACCTGCTCCTTGTTGCCCAGATAATGATAGATGGTCGGCTTGCTGATCCCCAGGCTCGCGGCGACATCGTCCAGCGAGGTCGCATGGAAGCCGCGCGCGTTGAACATGCGCACCGCCGCGCGCAGCACCGCCTCGCGCTTTTCCTCCCGCTCGCGCGCCTTCTCCTCCCGCGTGCGGAAGGGAGACGGGATCGCCACTGCGCTTTTCGCCGACACTCGCTGTTCCTCCATGCCGCCTGTTGACAAGAAATCGCAACAGGCGCAACCTACTCATGAGTATAGGAGAGACGCAAGGGTTTATGCTGACCGAAATCCAGAGCGCGATTCGCGATACCGTCCGGGATTTCGCCCAGGCGACGATCCGCCCGCATTCGGCCCGGTTCGAGGCGGAGGGCGGCTATCCCCGTTCGCTGTTCGAGGAGATGGCGGGCCTGGGCCTCTGGGGCATGACCGCACCCGAAGCCTATGGCGGCGCGGAGGCCGACTCGGTTTCCTATGCCCTCGCGCTGATGGAACTGGCCGCTGCCGACGGCGCCCTCTCCACCATCGTCTCGATCCAGAATTCGATCCTCGTCTCGGGCCTGCTCAAGGATGGCAGCGAGGCGCAGAAGGCCCGCTTCCTGCCCGATCTGATCGGCGGCCGCACCATCGGCGCCTTCGCCCTCACCGAAAGCGACGCCGGCTCCGACGCATCGGCCGTGCGCACCCGCGCGGTCAAGGTCGATGGCGGCTGGCGCATCAGCGGCGCCAAGCAGTTCATCACTTCGGGTAAGATCGGCGGGCTGGTGATGATCATCGCCGTCACCGATCCCGACGCCGGCAAGAAGGGCCTGTCCGCCTTCATCGTGCCGACCGACCGGCCCGGCTATGCGGTCGACAAGGTCGAACACAAGATGGGCCAGGGCGCGTCGGACACCTGCGCGCTGCGCTTCGACGACATGTTCGTCGAGGATGATCTGCTGATCGGCCAACCGGGCCAGGGCTATCGCATCGCCCTCGCCAATCTGGAGACCGGCCGCATCGGCATCGCCGCCCAGTGCGTCGGCATGGCGCAGGCGGCGCTGGAGATTGCCGTCGCTTACGCCAAGGACCGCAAGAGCTTCGGCAAGGCGATCATCGAGCATCAGGCGGTCGGCTTCCGCCTTGCCGACCTCGCCACCCGACTGGAGGCCGCGCGCCAGCTCGTCCTGTCCGCCGCCGCGATGAAGGACAGTGGCCAGCCTGCGCTCACCCAGGCGTCGATGGCCAAGCTGTTCGCCTCCGAAGCGGCCGAGGCGGTGGTATCCGGCGCGATGCAGACACTGGGTGGCTATGGCTATCTTGAAGAATTCGGAATCGCGAAAATCTACCGCGATGTCCGCGTGTGCCAGATTTACGAGGGCACGTCGGACATCCAGCGCATGGTCATTGCGCGCAGCCTTTGAAGGAGTATTTCGATGCAGGATGATCCGGTAGTCATTGCAAGCTATGCCCGCACCCCCATGGGCGGGTTCCAGGGCGCGCTCTCGGCGGTCAAGGCCACCGATCTTGGCGCGACGGCGGTCAAGGCCGCGGTCGAGCGGGCCGGCGTCGCCACTGACGCCATCGACCGCATCTATATGGGCTGCGTGCTGCCCGCCGGCCTTGGCCAGGCGCCCGCGCGTCAGGCGGCGCTGGGCGCTGGCCTCGGCCTCAATACCGAAGCGACGACCGTCAACAAGATGTGCGGGTCCGGCATGCAGGCGGCGATCATGGCGCATGAGGCGCTGGCATCGGGCGCGGCCGATATCGTCATCGCCGGCGGCATGGAAAGCATGACAAACGCCCCCTATGCCCTGCCCAAGCATCGCAGCGGCGCGCGCATCGGCCATGACCGCATCATCGACACGATGATGATGGACGGGCTGGAGGATGCCTATGAACCCGGCAAGGCGATGGGCGTCTTCGCCGAAGAGGCCGTGCGCGACTATCAGTTCACCCGCACCGATCAGGATGATTATGCCATCCGCTCGCTCGACCGCGCCAATGCGGCGATCGGCAGCGGCGCCTTCGTCCGCGAGATCACGCCGGTCACCGTATCGGGCCGGGGCGGCGACACCGTCATCGATACCGACGAACAGCCCGGCAAGGCCCGCCCGGAGAAGATTCCCGGCCTCAAGCCCGCCTTCGTCAAGGATGGCACCATCACCGCCGCCAATGCCTCGTCCATTTCGGATGGCGCCGCCGCGCTGGTGATGACCCGCCAGAGCGTCGCGGAAAAGCAAGGCCTTAAAGTGGTGGCGAAGGTCGTCGCCACCGCCGCCCATGCCCATGAGCCCGCCAAGTTCACCACCGCGCCGGTGCCCGCGATGCGCAAGCTACTGGCCAAGGCCGGCTGGTCGGTCGAGGATGTCGACCTGTTCGAGGTCAACGAAGCCTTTGCCGTGGTCGCGATGATCGCCGCCAAGGAACTGGGCATCCCGGCCGACAAGCTCAACGTCAATGGCGGCGCCACTGCGCTGGGCCATCCGATCGGCGCATCGGGTGCGCGCATCGTCGCCACCCTTTTGGGCGCGCTGGAAACGCGCGGCCTCAAGCGCGGCGTCGCCAGCCTCTGCATCGGCGGCGGCGAAGCCACTGCCATGGCCGTCGAACTCGTATAATTCTGCCGGGAGAGGACAGATAATGGATATCAAGGGACTGGCCGCCATCGTCACCGGTGGCGCCTCCGGCCTCGGCCGTGCCACCGCCACCATGCTCGCGGCGCAGGGTGCCAAGGTCGCGATCTTCGACCTCAATGAGGATGCCGGCAAGGCGGTCGCCGCCGAAATTGGCGGGCTTTATGTTGGCGTCAATGTTGCCGACGATGCCAGCGTCACCGCCGGGCTCGACACGGCGGAAGCCGCCCATGGCACCGCCCGCATCCTGGTCAATTGCGCCGGTATCGCCCCGGCCGTGAAGACGGTGGGCAAGGAAAATGTGCCTCATCCGCTCGACACGTTCAGCAAGACGATCACCGTCAACCTGATCGGCACCTTCAACATGATCTCCAAATTCGCCGCCCGCGCGGCGGCGGCCGAGGAGATGGACGGCGAGCGTGGCGTCATCGTCAACACCGCCTCGGTCGCGGCCTATGACGGCCAGATCGGCCAGGCGGCCTATTCCGCGTCGAAGGGCGGCGTGGTCGGCATGACCCTGCCGATCGCCCGTGATCTCGCCCAGCACAAGATCCGCGTCATGACGATCGCACCGGGCATCTTCCTGACCCCGATGCTGGAGGCCTTCCCCCAGCATGTGCAGGATGCGTTGGGCGCGCAGGTGCCCCACCCCAGCCGCCTCGGCAAGCCCGCCGAATATGCCCAGCTGGTCGAATCGATCGTCCACAACCCGATGCTGAATGGCGAGGTGATCCGCCTCGACGGCGCCATCCGCATGGCGCCGCGCTGATGAGCGGGTCGGGCAGCGGCGTGATCCTGACGATCGCCGACGGCATCGCCCGGATCACGCTGGATCGTCCGGCGGTCGGCAATGCGATCGACCTGCCGCTCGCCCGCGCGCTGCTCGACGCCGCAATCCGGTGCGAGGGCGATGCGGCGGTCCGCTGCGTCGTCCTCACCGGCAATGGCAAGCTGTTCTGCGCCGGCGGCGATGTCGCGCTGATGGGCGGCGCGGGCGCGCAACTGCCCACCGTCCTCACCGAACTCATCGCCACCTTCCACGCCGCCGTCACGCGCCTCGCCCGCATGGCCAAGCCGCTGGTGACTTTGGTCAACGGCCCGGCGGCGGGCGCGGGCTTCAGCCTCGCCATATTGGGCGATGTCGTGCTGTCCGCCCGCTCGGCCCATTATACCGCCGCCTATGGCGCGATCGGCCTGACTGCCGATGGCGGGCTCAGCTGGCTGCTGCCGCGCCTCGTTGGCCTGCGCCGCGCGCAGGAGATCATCCTCACCAACCGCCGCATCAAAAGCGAGGAAGCCGAAGCCATCGGCCTCGTCACCCGACTGGTCGATGATGACGCGCTGGAGGCGGAAGGGCTGGCGCTCGCCACCCGCCTCGCCGACGCGCCGACGGCCGCCTATGGCGCCGCCCGCACCCTGCTGCATGACAGTTTTGACACCGGATTCGAGGCCCAGCTCGACCGCGAATTGCGATCGATGGCGGTCGCCGGCGCCGGCGAGGCGCAGGTGGGGCTTACCGCCCTGCTCGCCAAGCGTCCCCCCCATTTCAGAGGAGCCTGACCCATGGCCGAGGCCTATATTGTCGACGCCGTCCGCACCGCCGGCGGCCGTGCCCGCAAGGGCGGGCTGATCGATGTCCATCCCGCCGATCTGGGCGCCACCATTCTGAACGCGCTGGTCGACCGCACCGGCATCGATCCCGCCGCGATCGAGGATGTGATCGTCGGCTGCGTCAGCCAGGCGGGCGAACAGAGCTTCGCCTTCGGCCGCAACCTCGTCCTCGCCTCCAAGCTGCCCGACAGCGTACCCGCCGTGACGATCGACCGGCAATGCGGCTCCTCGCAGCAGGCGCTGCATTTCGCGGCGCAGGCGATCCTGTCCGGCACCCAGGATCTGGTGATCGCGGCGGGCGCCGAAAGCATGACCCGCGTGCCGATGGGCTCCAATTTCCAGCTCCACGCCGCCGCCGGCCTGGGCGACGGCCCCTGGCCCAAAAGCATCCAGAAACGCTATGGCGTCGCCGAATTCAGCCAGTTCCATGGCGCGCAGGCGATCGCCAACAAATATGGCTTCACCCGCGAGGATATGGACGCCTATGCGCTCGCCAGCCACGCCAAGGCGGCGGCCGCGATCGACAGCGGCGCCTTCAAGGCGGAGATCGTTCCCGTCCTGACGCCCGAGGGGATTTTCGACACCGACGACGGGGTGCGCCGTGGCGGCACGATGGAGGCGATGGCCAGCGTCAAGACGCTGGAGGAAGGCGGCACCATCACCGCCGCCAACGCCAGCCAGATGACCGACGGCGCATCGGGCGTGCTGGTGGCGAGCGAAGCGGCGATCAAGCGCTTCGGCCTCACGCCGCTCGCCCGCATCGTCAACCTGACCGTCACCGCCGGCGATCCGGTCATCATGCTGGAGGAGCCGATCCCCGCCACCCGCAAGGCGTTCGAACGCTCGGGCCTGAAGCTCGACGATATCGACCTGTTCGAGGTGAACGAGGCCTTCGCCTCCATCCCCATGGCCTGGCTCAAGGCGATCGGCGCCGATCCGGCCAGGCTGAACGTCCATGGCGGCGCGATCGCGCTCGGCCATCCGCTCGGCGCATCGGGCACCAAGCTGATGAGCACTTTGGTCCATGCGCTCAAGGCACGGGGCAAGCGCTATGGCCTGCAAACCATGTGCGAAGGCGGCGGCATCGCCAATGTGACGATCGTGGAGGCACTGTGATGGCTTTGAAGACGCGTTTCACCGAATTGTGCGGCATCGAGCATCCGATCGTGCAGGGCGGCATGATGTGGGTCGGCCGCGCCGAACTGGCCGCCGCCGTCTCCAATGCCGGGGGCCTGGGCATCCTCACCGCCCTCACCCAGCCGACGCCCGACGATCTGCGTCGCGAGATCGACCGCTGCCGCACGATGACCGACAAGCCCTTCGGCGTGAACCTCACCATCCTGCCCTCGGTCAATCCGCCGCCCTATGCGGAATATCGCCAGGCAATCATCGACAGCGGCGTCAAGATCGTCGAGACCGCCGGCCACAAGCCGCAGGAACATGTCGATGATTTCAAGGCGCATGGCATCATCGTCGTCCATAAATGCACTGCCGTTCGCCACGCTTTGTCGGCCGAGCGGATGGGCGTCGACGCCATCTCGATCGACGGCTTCGAATGCGCCGGCCATCCCGGCGAGGACGATATTCCCGGCCTCATCCTGATCCCGGCGGCGGCCGACAAGCTCAGCATCCCGATGATCGCCAGCGGCGGCTTCGGCGACGGCCGGGGCCTCGCCGCCGCACTGGCGCTGGGCGCCGAGGGCATCAATATGGGCACCCGTTTCTGCGCCACGGTCGAAGCGCCGATCCACCAGAATGTGAAGCAGTTCCTGGTCGACAATGACGAGCGCGGCACCAACCTCATCTTCCGCAAGTTCAAGAATACCGGCCGCGTCGCTAAGAACAGCGTGTCGGACGAGGTGGTCGAAATCTCACTACGCGAAGGATCGGCCTTCCCCGACATCCAGCCTTTGGTATCCGGCGCCAAGGGCCGGATCGCGCTCGAAACCGGTGATCTGGACGCCGGCCTGATCTGGGCCGGCCAGATTCAGGGCCTGATCCACGACATCCCGACCTGTCAGGACCTCATCACCCGCATCGTCGACGACGCCACCGCGATTATCCAGAACCGCCTCGCCGGCTTCGTCACACCGAAACTGGCGGCAGTAGGCTGACCTAATCCTGCGCCAGCAGCAGCGCCGCATAGGGCGGCAATGCCATCCCCGGCGCCGCGTCGCCGATCGCCGCGACGATCGTGCCATCGGCCTCCACCTCATCCGGCCAGGGCGCGGGCGTCGGCGACAGGTTGAAGATGCAGGTCAGGGCCTGATCCTCTGCCACCCGGCGGAAGGCCAGGCGCTGGTCGTCGGCGCGCATGATGTCCAGGCGCCCATGGCGCAACGCCGGATTCGCCTTGCGCAGCGCGATCATCGCACGGGTGAAGTGCAGCAGCGACGCGGGTTCGCCCTCCTGCGCCGCCACCGCCCGCGCGACATTCTCCGCGCCCAATGGCAGCCAGGGCTCGCCATCGGTAAAGCCCGCCTCCGCCGCATCGACCGACCAGGGCAGCGGCGTGCGCGCGCCGTCGCGCGACAGGGTCAGCGGCCAGTTGGCGATCGCCTCGGGATCCTGCAACTTCTCGAACGGGATATCGACCTGGGTGATGCCCAGTTCCTCGCCCTGATAGAGGATGACATTGCCGCGCAGCGCCATCATCAGCAGCATCTTGAGCCGGGCGAAGGCGGGCTGATCCTCCGGCGCGCACCAGCGCGACAAGGCGCGCGGCGCATCATGATTTTCGAACGCCCAGCTCGGCCAGCCCATGCCCGGTTCGTCCGGCCAGCGCGCCAGCGTGTCCGCGATCAGGCCCGGCGTCAGCGCCGGGGCATAGAGGAAGTTGAAGCCATAGGCGCTGTTGAGATGGCCTTCGCCCGCCGTATAGGCCTTCATCTGCTGCTCGGCGAGGTCGCCGCCCACCTCCGCCACGGTGAAGATCGCGCCATAGCGATCGGTGAGGTCGCGGATGCGCGCGACGAAATCGACCACGCCGGGATGCGACTGGCTGTAGCGGCGAATCTGATAGTCGAACGGCCGGGTGCGCGGCCCTTCCCCCTCGGGCGCGGGCGGATTGTCGCGCAATTCCGGGTCGTGCATCGCGTGATTCAGCGCATCGAGGCGAAAGCCGTCGACGCCCCGATCCAGCCAGAATTGCATCGCGCCCAGCAGCGCGTCCTGCACCGCAACATTGTGAACGTTGAGCTGCGGCTGGCTGGTCAGGAACTGGTGCATATAATATTGCCGCCGCCGCGCGTCCCAGGTCCAGGCCGGGCCGCCGAACACCGACTGCCAGTTGTTGGGCGGGGTGCCGTCCGCCCTGGGGTCGGCCCAGACGAACCAGTCCGCCTTGTCATTGTCCCGGTCCTGCCGGCTCTGCGCGAACCAGGGATGGAGGTCGGAACTATGGGCATAGACCTGGTCGATCGTGACCTTGATCCCGAGTTCATGCGCCCGCGCCACCAGCGCGTCGAAATCGGCGAGCGTGCCGAAGATCGGATCCACCCCGCAATAATCGGCGATATCATAGCCGAAATCGCGCATCGGCGAGGGGAAGAAGGGCGAAATCCAGATCGCGTCCACGCCCAGCCGCGCGACATGCTCCAGCCGCGCGGTGATGCCCGGCAGGTCGCCAATGCCGTCGCCGTTCGAATCCTGAAAGCTGCGGGGATAGATTTGATAGAGGACCGCACCCTTCCACCAGGGCCGATCGCCTGCATCACGACTGTCGGGAGCCATATCCGCCACCCCATGTCCCAAGCCTGCGGCGCATCGTGCCGCAGCGCCAGTCTACACGGCGGCGCGCGCAGGTGAAGAACTATGTTGCGGCTGCGAAGAGATCAGGGCGTATGTCGGGATCGCGTCACGCTGGAGATCAGCTGGTTGATGACGCACTCATCCTGCGCGGCGGATGCACAGATACCGCACAGCCAGTCCAGACACCGAGCCAGAAATGCCATGGCCCTCTCCTTCTTCTTTATGCGCGCAGAATAACAGGATTCGCGGGCATGGAAAAGCGGGAGAAGAGGGCGGATCGGCGCCTATTGGTCGGCGCCGATCACCCGGTAGAGCAGGATGCGATTCTGCACCGCCGCCAGCTGTGTCGCGATCGCCGACTGCTGCGCGCTGTAGAGCGAACGCTGGCTGGTCAGCGAATTGAGGAAGGTGTCGATGCCCGCCCGATAGCGCTGGTCGGCCAGCGCATAATAGCGTTGGTTCGCCGTCACCAGCGCCTGCTGTGCCGCCTGCTGCCGGTCGATCGTGCCGGCCCGCGCCAGCCCGTCCGACACTTCCTGGAAGGCGGTCTGGATCGCCTTCTCATATTGCGCGACATAAAGGTCGCGCTGCGCCTTGCTATAGTCCAGATTGCCGCGCGCCGCCCCGCCGAAGATCGGCATGCTGGCCGAAGGCGCCGCCGACCAGGCAAATCCGCCATCGCTGAACAGCGAAGACAGGGCCGAGCTGGCCACACCGATCGCCGTGGTCAGGCTGATCTTGGGGAACATCGCCGCCCGCGCCGCGCCGATATCGGCATTGGCGGCTTTGAGCTGATGCTCCGCCTGCAGCACATCGGGTCGCTGCAACAGCACGTCGGAGGAGAGGCCGGCAGGCACCTTCGCGGTCGACTGCAACAGGCTGTCGAGCGATTGCGGCAACAGCGCATCCTCGACCGGCGCGCCCACCAGCAGTTCCAGCGCGTTGCGATCCTGCGCCACCTGGGTGACATTCGCCTCGATGTCGGAGCGCGCCTGCTCGACTGTCGTTTCGGCCTGATGCACGTCCAGCTTACCGGCGAGGCCCGATGTGTTCAGCGTCTGCGTCAGTTTCAGGCTGCGCTCCGCGCTCGCCAGCGTCTGGCGCGACAGCGCCAGCAACTCCTGATCCGCCGCCATCGTCGCATAGGCGTTCGCGGTCTCGGCGATCAGGGTGATGCGGGTCGACCGCATCCCTTCCTGAGTCGCCAGATAGGATTCGAGCGCCGATCGGGTCAGATTCTTGACCCGGCCGAACAGGTCGATCTCGAACGCGCTGAAACCGACATCGGCGCTATAGCTGTTCTGCCGATTGTCATTCTGGCGACTGAAGCTCGCCGCCGCGTCGCCGGTGATCGTCGGCAACTGCGCCGCCCGCTCGACCTTGTACTGCGCCCGCGCCGACTGGACATTGGCCAGCGCCACGCGCAGGTCGCGATTATTGGCCAGCGCCCGCTCGATCACGGCCTTGAGCCGCGTGTCGCCGATCAGCGCGGTCCAGGGCAGGCCAGCAGGCTCGGCACTGGCCGGGGCATAGGCCTCACCCGTCGGGAAGGCCGGCGCCACCGGCGTTTGCGGCCGGACATATTTGGGCGCCATGTCGCACCCAGCCAGCACCAGCGCCGACAGCGGCATTATCATCCATGCGGCGCGGGTCATGCGGGCACTCCGTCCACGGGCGGTTCTTGGGCCGGCGGCTCGCCACCCGGCTTCTTCTTGTCCATGCCGAACAGGCGGGCGATCGAGACGAAGAAGAGCGGGACGTAGAAGATCGCCAGCACCGTCGCCGTCACCATGCCGCCGACCACCGCCGTGCCGATCGCGACGCGGCTCTGCGCGCCCGCGCCGGTGGCGATGGCGAGCGGAATGACGCCCGCGATGAAGGCCAGGCTGGTCATCAGGATCGGACGGAAGCGTAGCCGCGCCGCCTCCAGCGCCGCCTCCAGCGCATTGCGGCCATTGCGATGCGCCAGTTCGGCAAACTCGACGATCAGGATCGCATTCTTCGCCGCCAGACCCATGGTGGTCAGCAGGCCGACCTGGAAGAAGATATTATTCTCCAGCCCGCGCAGCGTCACCGCCAGCACCGCACCGATCAGGCCGAGCGGAATGACCAACAGCACCGACAGCGGGATCGACCAGCTTTCATAAAGGGCCGCGAGGCAGAGGAAGACCACCAGCACCGACAGGCCATAAAGCAGGGGCGCCTGCCCGCCAGACAATTGCTCCTGATAGCTGAGGCCGCTCCAGGCATAGCTGGTACCGGCCGGCAGCTGCTTCTGCAGTGCCACCATCCGGTCCATCGCGTCACCCGAGCTGGCGCCCGGCGCCGACTGGCCCTGGATCTCGAAGGAGGACAGGCCGTTGAAGCGCTGCACGCTGCTCGGCCCCATCACCCAATGGCTGGTGGCAAAGGCGGAGAAGGGCACCATCTCGCCGGTCGTGCTCGACCGCACCATCCAGTTGTCGAGATCGCTCGGCAAGGCGCGATAGGGGGCGTCGGCCTGCATATAGACGCGCTTCACCCGGCCGCGATCGACGAAGTCGTTGACATAGGTGCTGCCCCAGGCGGAGCTGAGAACATCGTCGACATTGGCCTGGGTCAGGCCCAGCACGGTCAGCTTCTCGGTATCGATGTCGATCTTGAGCTGCGGCGTATCCTCCAGCGAGGCCGCCCGCACCCCAGCCAGCACCGGATCCTGCTGGGCGGACGCGATCAGCTGGTTGCGCAGCTCCAGGAAGCGCTCACGGCTGAGGCCGCCGCTGTTCAGCAGTTCGAAGGTGAAGCCGTTGGACTGGCCCAGGCCGCGGATTGCCGGCGGCGTCATCGCCAGCACCTTGGCATCGCGGATCGCGCCCAGCTGCTTGGTCGCCCGGTTGGCGATCGTGCCGGCCTCGTTCGTCTTGCCCTTGCGGTCGTCCCATGGCGCCAGGTTGATGAAGCCCTGGCCGACATTCTCGCCCTGCCCCTGGAAACTGAAGCCGGTCATGATGAAGGCAAAGGCGACATTGTCCTTCTCGTCATTCAGGAAATAGCTCTGCACCTGGTCGATCGCCGCATTGGTGCGGCTCGACTTGGCGCCGGACGGCAGCGTGACCTGCACCATCACCTGGCCCTGATCCTCGACCGGCAGGAAGCTGGTGGGCAGGCGCATGAACAGCACGACCAATATAGCCAGCACCACCACATAGAGGCCCCAGAAGATGCCCCGCTTGCCGATCACGCCCTGAGTGCGGCGGACATAGCCATTGGTCAGCCGCTCGAACCAGCGGTTGAACTTGCCGAACCAGCCCTTCTCGCGATGCGCCTTGTCGATCGGCTTCAGCATGGTGGCGCACAGGGCCGGCGACAGGATCAATGCGACCACGACCGACAACAGCATCGACGACACGATCGTGATCGAGAATTGGCGATAGATGACGCCGGTCGATCCGCCGAAGAAGGCCATGGGCAGCAGCACCGCCGACAGCACCAGCGCGATGCCGACCAGCGCACTGCCAATCTCCATCATCGACTTGATCGTGGCGTCGCGGGGCGACAGCCCCTCTTCCTCCATGATGCGCTCGACATTCTCCACCACGACGATCGCGTCGTCGACCAGCAGGCCGATCGACAGCACCATGCCGAACAGGGTCAGCGTGTTGATCGAATAGCCGAACAGGGCAAGGATGCCGAACGTGCCGAGCAGCACGACCGGCACCGCGATCGCGGGCACCAGCGTCGCGCGCCAGCTCTGCAGGAAGACGAACATCACGATGACGACCAGCACGACCGCCTCGATCAGCGTCTGCACGACTTCCTCGACCGACAGCTTGATGAAGGGCGTGGTGTCGCGCGGATAGACGATCTTGTAGCCGTGCGGCAGGTTGCCGCCCAGTTCGGCGACGCGCGCCTTCACCAGCTCGGCGGTCTTGAGCGCGTCGGCGCCCGGCGCCAGCTGCAACGCCATGCCCGATGCCGGATGGCCGTTGAGGCGCGCGCTGGTGGTATAGCTTTCATTGCCCAGTTCGACGCGGGCCACGTCGGACAGGTGGACCACCGACCCGTCGCTCTGCGTCTTCACCACGATGTTGCGGAACTGGTCCGGCGTTTCCAAGCGCGCGCGCGCCGTGACGGTCGCGTTGATCTGCTGGTTCGCCGGTGCCGGATCGGCACCGATCTGGCCGGCCGACACTTCGATATTCTGCGCCTTGATCGCTGTTTCGACGTCCGACGGCATCAGCTTGACCGCGGCCAGCTTATAGGGGTCCAGCCAGATGCGCATCGCATATTGCGACCCGAAGATCTGGGTCGCGCCGATGCCGTCGATACGGGCGATCGAATCCTGGAAATTATTGACCAGATAGTCGGCAATGTCCGCCTGGGTGGCATTGTCGGTCTCGTCATAGAGACCCACCAGCATCAGGAAGTCGGTCTGCTGCTTGGTGACCGACAGGCCCTGCTGCTGCACGGCGCTGGGCAGGCGGCTCAGCGCCTGCTGCACCCGGTTCTGCACCTGCACCTGCGCGGTGTCGGGGTCGGTGCCCTTCTGGAAGGTGACGGTGATGCGCGACTGCCCCGTCGATGTCGACGAGGAGGAGAAATACATGAGGCCGTCGATGCCGGTCAGCTGCTGTTCGATGACCTGGGTAACGCTGGTCTCGACCGTTTCGGCCGACGCGCCCGGATAGGTGGCGCTGATGCCGACGCCCGGCGGCGCGATGTCGGGATATTGGGCGACCGGCAGCGACAGCATGCCGCCCAGGCCCGCCAGCATGATGCCGATGGCGATGACCCAGGCAAAGATCGGCCGGTCGATGAAAAAGCGGCTCAGCACCCGGCCTCTCCTACTTCTTCGCCGCGACGGCGACGGGCTTTACCTTGTCGTCGGGCTGGACCTTGTCGGTGCCCTCGACGATCAGCCGGTCGCCGGCCTTCAGGCCTGCGGTGATCAGCCATTTGTCGCCGATCGCCTGCGCGGCGGTGACGGTGCGGCGCTCGACCTTGTTGTCCTTGGTCACGACCAGCGCGGTCGCATTGCCCTTGGCGTCGCGGGCGATGCCCTGCTGCGGCGCCAGGATCGCGCCGGGCACGACCGACTGCGGCGCCACGACGCGCACGAACATGCCGGGCAGCAACATGCCGTCAGGATTGGGGAAGCGTGCGCGCAGCGTCACCGTGCCGCTGTCGACATCGACGATCGGCTCGGCAAATTCGATCCGCCCTTCCAGCGGATATTCGCTGCCGTCGTCCAGCTTCAGCCGGATCGTCGCGCTGGCCGGTAGCGTCTTGCCCGCCGCCAGCGATCGCCGCAGCTGCAGCAGCTGGCTGCTCGACTGGGTGACGTCGACATAGATGGGGTCAAGCTGCTGGATCGTCGTCAGCGGATCGGTCTGGCTGGCGGTCACCAGCGCGCCGGGGGTGAAGAGGGTCCGGCCGATCCGGCCGCTGATCGGCGCGCGCACCTGGGTGAAGGTCAGGTTGACATTGGCGGTGTCGAGCGAGGCGCGCGCCTGGCCCACGGCGGCCGCTGCCTGGCGCGCCGTCGCGATCACATCGTCCCGGTCTTGCGCGCTCACCGCCTCGGTATCGCCAAGCCCGCGATAGCGCTGCGCCTTGGCCTGCGCCGCTACCGCCGTCGCCTGCGCGCTCACCAGCGCCGCCTGCGCCTCGTCGCGCGACGCGCGATAGAGCCGTTCGTCAATCTGGTAGAGCGGCTGGCCGGCTGTCACCATCGATCCTTCGGTGAACAGCCTTTTCTGGATCACGCCGGTGATCTGCGGCCGGACTTCCGACTGCATGGTCGACACGGTGCGCGCCGGCAATTCGGACGAGACGGTCACATTCTGTGCCGCCAGCGTCACCACGCCCACTTCCACAGGCCCTTTCTTTGGCGCCTTTTCCTGTCCGCAAGCGGTGATCAGGATGCATAATGCGATCGGTGCGACCCGGAGGCTCCGGAGCTCTGTGAAAATGGGCATGGCTTCACATCGTTACCGCCGGCAGGCAGCGCCGACGATCGCCTGATCGCGATTTGAGGCGTATCCTGCTAGACCAAGTTGATATCCTGACGCATCATCATGTCGCGTGACATCCGAACGCGTATCGCTTTGTATCGCCCTGTATCATCCCCGGTAGAGGCACAGACTTTTGCAATATCCGCCGCTAGAAGCGCAACATGGCTGACCTGTCCGATCCCCGCCGCAACAGCGTCATCGTCGTCGACGACGATGCCGATATTCGCGGTCTGATCGTCGATCAGTTGCGGCAGGAAAATTACGATCTGCTTTCCGCATCGAACCTGGCCGAACTGCGCCAGGCCCTGCGCGACCAGCCGGTCGACCTCATCGTCCTCGATCTCAACCTCCCCGATGGCGATGGCCTGTCGCTGTGCCGCGAGCTGCGCGCCGAAGGATCGGGCATCCAGATCATCATGGTGACGGCGCGCGGCAGCGCGATCGACCGGGTGCTGGGGCTGGAACTGGGCGCCGACGATTATCTGACCAAGCCGTTCGAGCCGCGCGAGCTGCTGGTGCGCATCCGCAACCTGCTGCGCCGCCCCCGCGTCGAGGCGCCGGCACCCGCCGACCAGTCCCGCTACGCTGTCTTCGGCCCCTGGCGGCTCGATCTGCTGCAACGCCGGCTGATCGCCCCGGACGACCGGCTTGTGATGCTGTCCTCCGCCGAATTCCGCCTGCTCTCCCGCTTCATCGAGGAGCCCAATGTCGTACTCGCGCGCGAGACGTTGCTGCCCGAACGGCGCGCCACCGCCGCCTTCGACCGCACCATCGACCTGCAGGTCAGCCGCCTGCGACAGAAGCTGGCCGGCGCCACCGGCGGCGCCGACCTGATCCTGACCGTCCGTGGCGAAGGCTATGTCCTCGCCAGCCCGGTGCGCTACGAATGATCGGCCAGCCGGTGCAGCGCGTGCGGGATTTCTTCCGCTCGATGGCGGGGCATATCTTCGTGCTGCTGACCGTCGGCATCTCGCTCTCGGCCATCCTCGCGCTCGCCGTGTCGGAACAGGGCCGCCGCCATGATTTCGAACGCGTCCGCCGCCAGCGCGTGCTGGCCAGTGCCTTCGACGTCGCCGACCGGCTGCGCCGCGATCCGGTGCGGGTCCAGCAGATGTTGGAAAATCACGGCATTGTCGGCGCTTCCATCGCCCCTGACGGCATCTCCATCAATGAGCCCGATACCGATCTCGAAGCCGCGCTCGCCCGGCGTTTCGGCCCCCGCGCCCAGCCGGAGGCGGGGCAGGTGCCGTTCGGCCTCTGCTTTCCGGACAAGGATGCCGGGCGCAGCCGCGCCGCCGGCCTGATCGACGCGCCCCGGCCCGATTGCTGGATCGTGCGCATGACCGACGCGACCGGCCAGCGCCGCGGCATGGCGCTCACCTTCCCGCGCCTCGCCCGGCCGCCCAGCTCGCTGTTCAGCCCCGCCTATCTGGTCGTCATCCTGCTCTCGGCCGCCGGTCTCTCCATCCTGATCGGCCGGATCGCCGCCAAGCCGCTGCGTCGTCTGTCGCAGGCGGCCGAGGCCTTTTCCGTGTCCCGCGACCCGGAGGAAATTCCCGAGCGCGGGCCGGAGGAGGTGCGCGCCGCCCTCTCCACCTTCAACCTGATGCAGCGCCGCGTCCGCGCCGGCTTCACCGAACGGACCCAGTTGCTGGCGGCGATCAGCCATGATCTCCAGACCCCGCTCACCCGGCTGCGCCTGCGGCTGGAACTGGTCGAGAATGAGGAACTGCGCGCCCGCCTGCTGCAGGATCATGAGGCGATGCAGCGCCTCGTGCGCGAAGGGCTGGACCTTGCCGCCAGCACCGAGACGCATGAGGAATGGTCGGTGATCGACCTCGACTCCCTGCTCGCCAGCATGGCCGAGGATGCGCAGGAACTGGGCGCCCCGGTCCAGTTCGCCGCCGGCTGCGGCGCGTCGGTCCGGGTCAAGCCCAATGCGCTGACCCGCTGCATGAGCAATCTGGTCGACAATGCCGTCAAATATGGCGGATGCGCGGAGATCAGCTGCCTGCGCACGCCCGGCCATGTCACGATCGAGATACGCGACCATGGTCCCGGCATCCCGCCGCAGGATCTGGACCAGATGTTCGAACCCTTCACCCGCGGCGCCAGCAGCCAGCCGGGTGGCCGGCACGGCACCGGCATCGGCCTCACCATCGCGCGGTCACTGGGCCTCAGCTTCGGTGCGATCGTCGCGCTGCGCAATGCACCCGATGGCGGGCTGATCGCCAGTATCGAGATGAAGGCCGCCTAAACCGCGCCGATTGCCATCAGCGCCAATGCCAGCAGCAGCCCGCCCCGCGCCAGCCGGGGGCCATAGGTCAGCGCCAGCAGCACCGCCCCCGCCATCAGCGGCAGCAGCCCGCACCAGGTGACGACGCCGATCCCGTCGGTGCCGGCCAGGATCGCGCCGATCAGCGACAGGGCAATCGCGCTCCAGCCGAGCAGCGGCAGATGCTGGGCCAGCCCATGGCGTTGCCATGGGCCAAGCAGCGCCGGTCCATGCCGCGTCATCGCCGCCGCCAATGCGAAGAAACCGATATAGAGCAGTCCCGCGACGATCATGCCGGCTGCTCCCGCATCCGCCGTCGCGCTGGCATTGGCGCATTGCGCCGCCGCACCTGCCGACGCACGATCAACGCCAGCGCGGCCGCCATGGCCAGGAACAGAAGATTGCCGGCCAGCAGGATCGGCTCGGTCGACCAGACCGGCCCCAGCACCGCCGCCAGTACACAGGCAAAGGCGAGCAGCCCCATCATCAGTGGCCAGCCGATGGCCGGACGCAGCGCCAGCCCGGCCAGCACGGCCGCCGCCGCCGTCCACAAGGCCACGGACACTTCCGCTTCCGGTCGCCCCGCCATGCCGATCGGCAACAGGCGATTGGCGATGAAATAGGCCACGGCCCCCAGCGGCACGCCGGTGATCACGCCGACATTCAGCCGTTCGAGGATGCGATTGCCGATCGAGAGCGGCTGGCGCTCGCGCCGCTTGGAGATCCACAGCACCATGCCGGTCGAGATCGCCAGCGTCAGCATCGCCCCGCCCAGCACATAGAGCCAGCGCGTCGCCATCGGTGCGAAGCGGGCCATGTGCAGGCCATAGGCGACCTGATAGGTCCGCATCGCCGGCCGCCGCTCGACCCAGCTCTTGAGCAGCCGACCCGTCGCGCCGTCGAAGCTCGCCTGCCCCCGCATATAGCCGATCGTGTCGGCATCGGACTGATAGACGGTGACGACCGATGCCGCGTCGCCGGGATTGAACACATAGACGCGGCCGACATGGCCGCCGCCAAATGCGCGCTCGGCCGCCGTCAGCATCGGTGCGATCGGCGCCAGCGACGCGGGCTTTCCGGCCGCCGGACGGGTCACCGAACCCGGCGCCAGCGCCTCGTACATCTCCATCGCCTTGTCACCATAGCCGGCACTGATCGGCCAAGGCATGTTGAGCGACGCCAGCGTCAGCAGCCCGGTAAAGGTGATCATCAGGTGGAAGGGCATGGCCAGCACGCCCGTCGCATTATGCCCGTCGAGCCAGGACCGCTGGCCCTTGGCCGGGCGGAAGGTGAAGAAGTCCTTGAAGATGCGCTTGTGCGCGATGATGCCGGTGACCAGCGCGACCAGCATGACCATCGCCGCCAGCGAGGCGAGAAGCCGGCCCCAGGGATAGGGAATTTCCAGCTCGAAATGGAGGCGGTAGAAGAATTCGCCGCCCAGCGTCTCGCGCGCAACCGGCGCGCCGGTCACCGGATCGAGCGCGCGATAGAGATAGTCGCTGCCCTGATCATAGGATGCCTCGACCGTATTGGCCCGGCCATCAGGCGCGGTCAGATACCAGCCGGTTGAACCCGGCGCATGTTTCGACAGCCAGCCGGTCGCCGCGACGATCGCGCTCTTGCTGTCCGCCTGCGCCGTCACCTCGGGCCGCATCCAGCGGCCGATCTCCGGCTTGAAGACGCTGAGCGTCCCTGCGAGGCACATGACGAACAGCACATAGCCCAGCAGCAGCCCGGTCCAGCCATGCAGCCAGGCCATCGCCTGCCGCACGCCATCCCGGACCATCGCCGATGCCCCGCTCATGCAAAGCCTCCGCTCGTCCAGACCAGCCCGGCCAGCGCGGCTGACAGCAACACAACGCCGCCGAGCGCCACCCAAGGCCCACGCGCCAGAAAGGCCCAGACGCTGACCGCCGGGGCGAACAGGTAGGAGAACATGGTCGCCACCGTGACCGCCTCCAGCCGGCCCATCGGCAGGGTGCGGGCCAGCAGCATCGCCGCCAGCGCCGCCACCGCATAGGCGCCCACCGTGCCCGCCAGCGTGCGCAGCGCGACATTGCCGCGATAACGCCAGCCGCTACGGGCACGCAGAGCGGCCGCCTTCGTCAATAGTCGACGCTCAGCGTGAACACCGCCGTGCGCGGCGCGGCATAGAAGGCCTGGCCCCACATCAGGCTGCCCAGATATTTGGTGTTGGTGACATTCTTCACGTTCACGCTCGCCCGCAGATGATCGACCACCCGGATACCCGCCATCAGGTCGAGCACGGCATAGCTCTTCTGCTTAACGACCACATCGCCCATGTAAACATCGCCGTCATAGACATCGGTCAGCGTCGTCTTGATCGCATTCTGCCAGCGCATCTGCGCGCCCAGCTTCAGGTCGTTGAGCTGCGGCACCTGATAGGTGGTGGCCAGCTTCAGCGACTTGGTCGGCAACCAGGTGCGGGTGTCGTTGCCCTCGTCATCCTCGATATCATATTGGGTATAGCCACCGCTCAGCGTCCACTGGTCGGTGATCTTGCCCGCCACTTCCAGCTCGAAACCGGTCGAGGTGGTATCGACGCCGGCATAATAGCTGCCTCCGGCCTTGCCCGGTCCATCCTCGCCAAAGGTGCCGGCATAATCGGCCAGCCCCTTCTGCTTGGCGCGGAACACGGTGGCGGTGGCATAGAGGCGATCGCCGAACCAGCTGCTCTTGATGCCGCCCTCGATGCTGGTGCCCTTGGCCGGATCCAGCTTGCGATTATTGGCGTCGACCTCGGCCTGCGGATTATAGATGTCGGTATAGCTGGCATAAAGGGTGACGTTGGGCGTCACGTCATAGAGCAGGCCGAGATAGGGGCTGATCTTGTGGTCGTCGCGCGCCTGATCGGTGCCATAGGAAGTGCCGGACGACTTGATCCACATCGCGCTGGCGCCGACCACGCCCTTCAGCTGGTCGGTGAAGTTGAGATGGGCCGCACCATAGAGGCGGGTCAGTTCGTCGCTATATTTGGCGGCCAGATATTCGCCCGGATAATCCGGCTCGGCCACTTGCGCGCTGCCCCAGTCATACACCGACGGATAGACCAGCGCGCTGTCCTCGGCGAAATTCTCCCACTCCTTGGCGTTCGACTTGGCGTAGGACAGGCCGAGCACCAGCTTGTGCTCGCGGCCGAACAGGCTGAACGGACCGGTGGCGCTGAAATCGCCCAGATATTGCTTATAGTCGGACGGGTAGATGCCCGCCATGCCATAGACGCCCTCGCCGGTCTCCTTGTCGGGATAGCCATAGGCATAGAGCAGCTTCGCATTCTCCTGGAAGCGCTTGTAGGTGAACATGCCGCTCAGCGTCCATTGGCCCATGGCATAGACCAGCTCGCCAAAGCTATTCTGGTCCTTCGTGTTCCAATAGGTCCAGTCGGCCGAGGTGGTTGCCGAGCGCGCATAGTCGATCCGGGTGCCGTCGGTGAAGACCAGCGGCATCGCCCCCCACAGCACGCCGTCGGCGTCATTTTCCTGGCGCGTGTAACCGACCGTCGCCTTGAGATCGGGCGTCACCTGCCAGGCGAGGATCGCGCCAAAGACGTCGCGATTGATATGGTTATAGTCGAGATGCGTGTCGCGATCCTCATGCGCATAGATGAAGCGCGCCGACACCGTGTCGGTCACCGGGACATTGACGTCTCCCTCGACCCGCCACAGGTCGCGCGAACCGACCTGGGCCGTGCCCTTGGCCTGAAACTCGTCGAGCGGCCGCTTGCGGACATAGTTGATCGTCGCCGACGGATTGCCGATGCCGGTCATGATCGCATTGGCGCCGCGCACCGCCTCGACATTCTCGAACAGGGCGGTATCGAGGTCGCCGAACTGGATGCCCCAGGCGAGCGGCAGGCCGACGCCATCGACCTGGAAATTGGACACGTCGAAGCCGCGCGAGTTGAAATAGGTGCGATCCGTCTCGACGCGCTCGACATTGATGCCGATCGTCTGGTCGAGCAGGTCGTTGACATTGGTGATCGCGAAATCCTCGATCCGCTCGCGATTGATGATTGTCACCGACTGCGGCGTTTCGCGCACCGATAGCGACAGGGCAGTGGCGGAACTGGACGGCTGGTTGGCGGCGGTCACGACGATGCGCGACGCGTCCTCTGCGGCGTTGTCGGCTTCTGCCGCGCGGGCGACATGCGGGATCACGACAAGGGCAAAGCCGCTGCTCAACAGGAGGCGGCGCAAGGACAGACGCATTTTGATTTCCCCGATGGCTCTCTATCTGCGCCGCGCGTTAGGCATGTCCAGAATGCGAGTCAATCGCATTAGCATTGCATGTGCGCTACAATCGCGCCACGAAGATGAAATTTTGTTCATGTCTGGAACGAAGCTGTTCGGTTTCTCCTTTGTAAACCGGCACCTGCCCGTGCCTCCTGCCCAGGGAGTATCCGACCATGACAAACGCACCGCCCCGCCGATCGATCGCCGCCCTGATATTGGGCATCGTCTTCGGCCTCATCGGGCTGGTGCTGACCGGCGGGGGGGCCTGGCTGCTGATCTCGGGCGGCTCGCCTTATTATCTGGTCACCGGCATCGCCCTGATCGTCTCGGGCACTCTCCTGGCGCGCGGGCGCAAGGCGGGCGGCTGGCTCTACATTGTCATCTTTGCTGTCACTTTGCTCTGGGCCTATTGGGAAGTGGGCCTTGATCCCTGGGCACTGGTGCCGCGCGTCGTCGCCCCGCTGGTCCTCCTGATCGCGCTGCAACTGGTCTGGCCGACGCTCGACCGCAGCGCCGGTCGCTGGCGTCGTGCATGGGTCGGTGTAGCTGTCACTTTCGCTGTCGCGATCGGCTTTTTCTGGAGCATCGCCAGCAACTTCATCCCGCCGGTGCTGCAGGGCCTGCCCGACGCCCGCTATGCCATGGCCGATCCCTCGATCGGCACCACCGGCGCCGACTGGCCGGCCTATGGCGGCACCAACAGCGCCCGGCGCTACTCGCCGCTCGCCCAGATCACCCCGGCCAATGTGGGTAACCTCAAACGCGCCTGGATGATCCACACCGGCGACCTGCCGGCCTCGGCTCAGATCCGCAACACCTATGGCGCGGAAAACACGCCGCTCAAGATCGGCGACACCCTCTATGTCTGCACGCCCAAGAGCTTGGTGATCGCGCTCGATCCCGCCACCGGCAAACAGAAATGGCGCTTCGATCCCAGGGTGTCGGACGAGGCCATTCCCTATACCGCCGCCTGTCGCGGCGTCAGCTATTATGCTGTGCCCGGCGCCACGGCCGACGCGCCCTGCGCCCAGCGCATCATCCTGGGCACGCTCGATGCCCGGATCATGGCGCTCGACGCCCGCACCGGCCAGCAGTGCCGCGACTTCGGCAGCAATGGCCAGGTCCGCATCACCGACGGCATGGGCCAAGTCCCTCCGGGCTATGTCTCCATCACCTCGCCGCCGACCATCGTGCGCGGCGTGATCGTCACCGGCCATCAGGTGCTGGACGGGCAGGATCGCTGGGCGCCGTCCGGCGTGATCCAGGCCTATGACGCAGTCACGGGCAAGATGCGCTGGGCCTGGGACATGATGCACCCGGAACGCAGCGGCCCGCCACCCGCCGGCCAGACCTATGCCCGCGGCACGCCGAACATGTGGACGATCGCCTCGGGCGACGAGCAGCTTGGCCTCGTCTATCTGCCGATGGGCAACAGCGCCGCCGATTATTACAGCAGCCTGCGCCGGCCGGAGGAAAATCGCTACGCCACCTCGCTGGTCGCGATCGACGTGATGACCGGCAAGCCGCGCTGGAATTTCCAGGCAGTGCGCAAGGATGTGTGGGACTATGATTTCGGCGCCCAGGCGACCCTGATCGACTTCCCGACGGCGCGGGGTCCGGTGCCGGCGATGCTGCTGCCCAGCAAGCAGGGCGACATCTATGTGCTCGACCGCCGCACCGGCCGGCCGCTGACCCCGATCGGTGATATCAAAGCACCGCAGATCGGTGTCGAGCCGGAGCAGCGCGCCGCCACCCAGCGCATCTCGCTCTACCATACGCTGCGCAAGCCCGACCTTACCGAAAAGGACATGTGGGGGATGTCGCCGATCGACCAGATGATCTGCCGCATCCAGTTCCGCCGGGCGAGCTACAAGGGCTTCTTCACCCCGCCCGAGGCCAACAAGCGCTCGATCGAATATCCCGGCTATAATGGCGGCACCGACTGGGGCGGCATCGCCGTCGATCCGGCCCGCGGGGTGATCGTCGCCAATTATAACGACATGCCCAATTATGTCCGGCTGGTGCCCCGCAAGGAAGCCAACAAGAAGGGCTGGGCACCGCGCGACCAGGCACGCGGCGAAATTGGCGGGGCGGAAGGCGCGGGCGATCCGCAGGCGCACACCCCCTATGCGATCGACGTCAATGCCGGCTGGCGCCTGCCCTTCACCGGCCTGCTCTGCAAGCAGCCCCCCTATGGCGGCATCCGCGCGATCGACATCGCCACCGGCAAGACCATCTGGGATCGTCCCTTCGGCACCGCGCGCACCAACGGGCCGTTCGGCATCCCCTCGATGCTGCCGCTGACGATCGGCACGCCCAATAATGGCGGGTCGGTGGTGACGGCGGGCGGACTGATCTTCGTCGCCGCCGCGACTGACAATCTGATCCGCGCGATCGACCTCAAGACCGGCAAGACTTTGTGGCAGGACGTGCTGCCCGCCGGCGGTCAGGCGACGCCGATGACCTACAGCCAGAATGGCAAGCAATATCTGGTCATCATGGCCGGCGGTCATCATTTCATGCAGACGCCGGTGGGCGATGCACTGATCGCCTATGCCCTGAATTGAGATACTCTGCCGCCGCCCTTTGCCTTACCAGGCGAGGGCGGCGGTCAGCATCAGTGCCTGCGCCTGATCCTCCGGCCGCGCCGCGCCGGAGGCATCGGCGCGCATCAGCCGGCTGCTCGCCAGTTGGTCGGGGTCGGTGAGGTGCAGGCCGACCCGCATCGGTCGACGCCCGGTCAGCGCATAATCGACGCCGGCCTCCAGCCGCAGGCCGCCATCATCCTGCATCAGCGCCGGCGCGCTGCTCTGCGCGGCAACGATCCGGCAGCGCCAGGGGCCCTGCGCCCACAGTCCTTCCAGCATCAGCTGCTGCTCCTGCACGCGGCCGCCCCGGTCCTGGCGCAGTCGCGCCATATGGTAGCGCGCCGACAGGCTGAGCGCGGACGTCAGCCGATGCTCCGCCCGCATCGCCAGCCCCCGCACATGCGCCGACCCGCGATTGACCGGCAGATAGCCGTCCTCGACAAAGGCCAGCCGGTCCTCGACCTCGCCGTCAAAGGCATCGACCGCCAATGTCAGGTCGGACGCGACCATCCAGTCGCTGCCCAGCCGCATGCGGCTGTCGCGTTCCGGCCGCAAACCGGCCTGCAATGTGCGGAACGCCTCCCGCGTCAGCCCCAGCGCGCCCGACAGGCCGACCCCGGCATAGGCCTCTATCGTCTCGCGATAGTCCGCGCGCAGGGTGACGCCGGGCGCGGCGTCATAGGCCAGCCGCCCCGTCGGCAAGAACAGGTCGCGGCTCTTGATTGCGTCGCTGCCATAGAGCGCCGTCACATTGGCCCCGCGATTGTTGAGCTTGGCGCCCTGCCAGCCCAGCTCAGCCTGCAAGCCGTCCGCCAGTGGCAGGCTGCCATGGGCGTCGACCAGCATCAGACTGCTGCGCGGCTGGGCATCGCCGGACAGGTCGGCGGGCAGCGGCACCGCGCCGATCCGACGAGCCGGCAGCGCCGCCATCCGGTTGCGCTTGCGCTGGACCGCGATGCCGATCGCCGCCGGCTCGGTCGGCGATGGCGCCAGTTCGATCGCATAGATGCGCGCCGGCTTCGCTGCACCGTCCAGCGGCGCGGGCAGCAGGGAAAAACGCAAGGGCCGTTTCAGCACAAAGCCGCCATGATCGGGGGTAATCGTCTGCGCCGATGCCGGGACCGCGAACGCCAGGGCTGCCAGCGACACCACCATCCAGCGGATCATCGTCATGACGCCACCTGCGCCAACTGGACAGCGGGCCCGGCGCGACGTTCCGGTTCATAGGCGATCATGTAACCGAAATGGTCGGACAGCGGCGCGCCCTCCACCTCCGTACCAAAGGGCACGGCCGCGTGGATGGCCCGCATCGGCCGGCCACTATCGTCGCGCGCGAACAGCCAGTCCTTGCCGCGCGCGCGCGCCTGTTCGAGATCCCGGTGCGTGCCGGCATCGGATGGCAGGCTGTCCGCCAGAGCCCGACGTGCGCCGCCCAGATGCGCCGCGACAAAGCCCATGCCCGCCCGCGCCCAGCGGGTGAAGAAGGCATGGATGCGGTTGCGATCGCCGCCGATATTAAGGTCGCCGCCCAGGATCATCGGCTGTCCGGCGGGAACATGGGCGCGCACGAAGTCGGCCAGCAGCCCGGCCTGCCGATCAAACGCCCGCTGCGACCGGGCGATCGCCACGCCTGCCGCCTTGCGCGCGTTGAGATGGGTGTTAACGATGCTGACTGGCCGGTCGAAGCCCGGCACCGCCAGATGAGCGATCAGCACGCCCTTGTTCGCCAGGCAATCGAAGCCGGCACAGGCGAAATCGGGAAAGGCCATGCGGTCGATGCCGGCGATCGGATAATCGGACAGGATCAGCAGACCGCTGTTCAGCTGCTTGGGCACCGTCTCGCCCCGGTCCCAGCGCGCCGCCTGCAGAAAGTGGCGGTCATCCGGTCCCGCCACAATCGCCGTACGCAACCCGCTGTCCGGGCCGATCGCGACATGGGCATAGCCCGCACGGCGCGCCAGTTGCGCGACCTGTGGCGAAAAGGCTTCCTGCAGCAGGACGATATGCGGCTGGCGCCCGGCCCGGCGCAGCGCCGCCAGCCTGTCGGCGATGCGGCCCAGTGCCTCGTCCCGGCCAAGGGCGATCGGCCAGGGCAGGCCCATCACATTATAGGTCATCACCGACAGCGGCCTATCCGGCTGTGGCGCGGTCGCCGCCAGCCCGGCAGTATCGCTCCGCCGGCTTTCGCCCTGCGATCCCGTGGCGGCCAACACCGCCAGGCTCGCGATCAATATGGCACGCAAAGGCTTCGCCATCCCTCATTCCCCTGCGCCGTTCATAGCGCGCGCATGAGTCATGCTCGTGTCGTTCGCGCGGCAGTGGGGTTAAATTTTTGAAGGCGGCAATCGTCATCCGACCGACGCCGGACTGTCATCATCGCCGTCAGCTTGCGGGCGGCCGGTTCCTGCTGATAGGGGAAATCCGACCCGCCCAGACGGCAATGAAGAGGACCCCATGGCCTATTTCCGGCGGCTTGATGCCCGCCATTTTACCCCGACGGAACTGGTCGGCGGCGCCTGGAACGTGACGGAACAGCATGTTGCCCCCGCGATCGGCCTGCTGGCCCATGCGATCGAGGTGGACGCCAAGGCGCGCCGGCCCGATCCGCTGCAACTGGGGCGCCTGTCCTATGATATCCTGGGCACCATCCCGCTCGATACGGTCGAAATCGACGTCAGCGTCATCCGACCCGGCCGCACCATCGAACTGGTCGAAGCGCGGCTCAGCCATGGCGGCCGGCCGGCAATCCTGCTGCGCGCCTGGCTGGCCCAGGCTTATGACACAAGCGCGATCGCCGGCGGCGGCTTCGATCCCATTCCCGGCCCGGAAACCATGGCACCCTGGGACGGCACCGGCGAATGGCCCGGCGGCTTCATCGCCAGCATCGATGCCCGCCGCCAATATGTCGCGCCGGGCCGCGCCGTTGGCTGGATCCGCACGCCCCATGCGCTGATCGCGGATGAGGCAGTATCGCCGCTCGCCCGCGCCATGGGGCTGGTCGATACCGCCAATGGCCTGGCGCCCCTGGCGTCGACCGCCGAAGCCGCCTTTCCCAATCTGGACCTCACCGCCCATATTTTCCGCGCGCCGGCAGGCGAGTGGGTGGGCTTTGATGTCTCCGTCTCCTTTGGCGCCGGCGGCATCGGCCTTACTCACAGCATCCTGCATGATCGGGACGGCGCGATCGGCACCGTCTCGCAATGGCTGACGATCCGCCCGCGCTGATCAGCCGGCGAACAGTCCGGTGTCGAACGCGGTGCGCTCCAGTTGCTCCCGGAAATCGGGATGGGCGATGGCGATCAAGGCCTTGGCCCGCTCGCCCACCGACTTGCCCTTGAGGTCGGCCAGGCCATATTCGGTGACGATCAAATGCGTGTCCATTCGCGGCGTCGTCACCGGCCCGTCCAGACGCGGGGTGATGCGGGAAATCGTGCCCTTGGCCGCGGTCGAATGGCAGGCGATGATCGATCGTCCACCACGCGAAGCATAGGCACCGCGCACGAAATCCACCTGTCCGCCGGTGCCGCTGAACTGCCGTCCATTGACGAATTCGGAATTGCAGGCGCCGTGGAAATCGACCTGCAGTGTCGCGTTCACCGACACCATATTGTCGTTGCGCGCGATCAGGAACGGGTTGTTCACATAATCGACCGGATGCGCCTCGACCGCCGGATTGTCGTGCAGGAAATCATAAAGCGCCTGGTCGCCAAGTGCGAAGGTATAGATCGCCTTGCCGGCATGGATTTGCTTGCGGCTATTGTCGACCACGCCCGACTGCATCAGTCCGGCGAGACCCGTCGTCATCATCTCGGTATGGATGCCCAGATGCCGATGGTTGGCGAGACCCGCGCACACCGCCTCGGGCAGCGCGCCGATCCCCATCTGCAGGCAATCGCCATCGCGGATCAGACCGGCGACGGTGGCGCCGATCGCGTCGTCGACCGCCGTGCGAGTAATGGCCGGCAGCGTCGGCAGCGCGACATCATGCTCGACCAGCGCCGTCACCGCCGACAGGGGGATCATGCAGTCACCCCGCACATAGGGCATATGCGCATTCACCTCCAGGATGATCCGGGTGCCCGGCTTGCGCGCCACCGCCAGCGCATAGTCGACATCGGTTCCCAGGCTGAAATTGCCGTCGCCATCCATCGGTGCGACCGTGGCGATCAGCGTGTCGACGCCGACATGCTCGACCATGGCGCGCGGCACCTGGCTGAAATGGCAGGGCAGAAAATCCACCATCGGCAGATGCGCCTCGCCATGCTGGCGATCCAGAGTCCTTTCGATGCCGCTATGGAACAGGCTCATCGGCGTAATCCGGTCGCGCAGCGCGAAGTCGAACACGTTGGCCCCGGCGATCCCGGTGCAGAGCATATAATAGATACGCAGATCAGCGACAGAACCGGACCGGGCGCGTTCGGCAAGGGCAGCGAGCAGGGCGGGCGGCTGACCGGTACCCAAAGCCATGCAGATCTTGGCGCCCGACGGGATCAGCGCCGCCGCCGCCTGCGCCGAACGCCGTATCCGCTGATATAATGCCTGGTCGCCCATTGGGGTCATGGATCGCCTCTCTCCTGTGGTCGATCCCTAACCTATAGCGGCCGGCGCGCGTTTCACCACGCGGCAAAAGGACCAAGGGCGGGTCCGGTTGCCCAGCCCGCCCTTGCCTTCTCCCCCTCAGGAGACGCGTCAGCCCATGGTAGGGATGACGAAGCTCTGGTCCAGCACCGCGCCGCCGCTCGGCCAGCGCTGGGTGACGGTCTTGATCCGCGTGTAGAAACGCACGCCGTCCATGCCATATTGGTTCATGTCGCCAAAGCCCGAGCGCTTCCAGCCGCCGAAGCTGTGATAGCTGACCGGCACCGGGATCGGTACGTTGATGCCGACCATGCCGACCTCGACATTGGCGCAGAAGCGGCGGGCGAAATCGCCATTGCGGGTGAAGAGTGCGACGCCGTTGCCATATTGATGCCTGGTCGGATAGCTTATCGCTTCCTCGAACGTCTCGGCACGCACCATCTGCAGGACGGGACCGAAAATCTCCTCCTGATAGCTTTTCATCTGCGGCGTCACGCGGTCGAGCAGGGTCGGCGCGAGGAAGAAGCCATCCTCATAACCCTGCAGCGCGAAGCCACGACCGTCGATCACCAGCTCGGAGCCTTCGTCGACCGCCATCTGGATATAATTTTCGATCCGCGCCTTGTGCGCGGCACTGACCACAGGGCCATAATGGGCATCGGGATCGCTCGGCACGCCGACGCGCAGCCCGGCGATACCTGCTTCCAGCTTGGCACGCAGCGCCACCGCGGTCTGCTCGCCCACCGGCACCACCACCGGCAGCGCCATGCAACGCTCGCCCGCCGAACCATAGGCCGCGCCCAGGATATCGGCGACCGCCTGATCCAGATCGGCGTCGGGCATGACGATGCCGTGATTCTTGGCGCCACCCATGCACTGCATCCGCTTGCCGTTCGATGCACCCCGGCCATAGACATATTGGGCGATGTCGGACGAGCCGACGAAGCTGACCGCCTTGATTGCGGGATGATCGAGGATCGCGTCCACCACCTGCTTGTCGCCATGGACGACGTTCAGGATGCCGGCCGGCAAGCCCGCTTCCATCGCCAGTTCGGCAAGACGGACCGGGACAGAGGGATTGCGCTCGCTGGGCTTCAGGATGAAGGCATTGCCGCAGGCGATCGCCGGCGCGAACATCCACATCGGAATCATCGCCGGGAAATTGAACGGCGTGATCCCCGCCGCGATGCCGATCGGCTGGCGCAACGAATAGACGTCGATGCCCGGACCTGCCCCCTCAGTATACTCGCCCTTCAGCAGATGCGGGATGCCACAAGCAAATTCGACCACGTCGAGGCCGCGCTGGATATCGCCCTTGGCATCGGAATGGACCTTGCCATGCTCGACCGACAGCAATTCGGCCAGCTCGTCCATATGCTGTTCGATCAGCGCCTTGAGGTTGAACATCACGCGGGCGCGGCGCTGCGGGTTCATCGCCGCCCAGGCGGGCTGCGCGGCCTGCGCATTGGCGACCGCTTCATCCAGTTCGCTGGGCGCCGACAGGCGGACTTGCGCCTGCACCTGGCCGGTGGCGGGGTTGAAGATGTCGCCCAGGCGCGTCGACGCCGATGCGCGATGCTGCCCCCCGATGAAATTGTCGACTATGCGCATGCTGCCCTCTCGAAACGGATCGGGTCGGCCATAAAGGAGGATCGGAAGGGTCGGAACCGGCCAGCCGATTTGATCGCGGGGACGGTGGATCGGCGCTGCGCTTGCCCGGTCGGCGCTTCTTTCGCATGGCTCGTCCATCGACAGCGGAGCGAGCATGGCCGGGACAGGAGCAGGACGGCGGATCACCGCCGCAGGATGGGACATACGCTGGGACGCCGATCAGGCAGCGCAGGCCTATGCCGATGGCTGGTGGCGATCGGACACCGCCGCCGATGCGCTGGTGAACGCCGCCCGCGACACGCCCGACCGCATCCTGCTGATCGACGGCGACCATTGCCTGACCGCCGCCGGCCTGCACGATCAGGCGCAACGGCTGGCGCAGGCGCTGCTGGCGCGCTTCCCGGTCGGCAGCGTCATATCCTTCATGCTGCCCAACTGGCAGGAGGCGGCGGTCATCTATATGGGCGCGACCCTGGCCGGCATGGTCGCCAATCCGATCCTGCCGTCGCTGCGCGACCATGACCTGCGTTTCATCCTGGCCGATGTGGACAGCCGGATGATCTTCGTGCCGGAACGCTTTCGCGGCCATGATTATGGCGCGATGCTGGAACGGGTGGCGGCGGAGATGGAAAACCCGCCGGAGATCGTCATCGTTCGGGCGGAAGATGGCAAAGTTTGCGCCTATGACGCCCTGTTGTCTTCGGCCCCGACCGGCCGGCCGCTGCCCGCGCTGGATGCCGACGAGGTGCGCATGGTGATGTATACCAGCGGCACCACCGGCCGGCCCAAGGGGGTGATGCACAGCCATAATTCGATCAATGCGCTGATCCGCCAGATCGGCCGGCACTGGCTGGTCGAACCGGGCGACCGTTTCCTGGTGCCGTCGCCGATCAGCCATATCGGCGGGTCGATCTACGCGTTCGAGACGCCGCTGCTGCTGGGCGCGACGGCGATCCTGATGGAACAGTGGAACCCGGACGATGCGGTGCGGATCATGGCCGAGGCCGATTGCACCCATATGGCCGGGGCCACCCCCTTCCTGCAGCATCTGCTGGCGGCAGCGCGCGCGGCGGATACGCGACTGCCCGCGCTCAAATTGTTCATCTGCGGCGGGGCGTCGGTGCCGCCGGCGCTGATCCGCGAGGCGGCCGGCTATTTCGAGCAGGCGGTGGTCAGCCGCGTCTATGGATCGACCGAATTGCCGGTGACCACGGTCGGCGTGATCGACCGGGCCGATGTCGCCCATGCCGCCGAGACCGACGGCCGCCCCGGCATCGCCACCGTTCGCATCGCGCCGGATGGCGAGATTCGCGCGCGCGGGCCGCAGATGATGGTCGGCTATATCCACAAGGCGGATGAGGCCGCGAGCTTCGATCCGGACGGCTATTATCGCAGCGGCGACCAGGGCGCCTGGGTCGATGGCGACCATCTGGTGGTGACCGGCCGGATCAAGGATCTGATCATCCGCAATGGCGAGAATATCGCGCCCAAGGAGATCGAGGATCTGCTGGTCGGCCATGACGCCATTGCCGAGATCGCGATCGTCGGCGTCCCCGACCCGCGCACCGGCGAGCGGGCGGTGGCGGTGATCGTGCCGCGCCCCGGCGCCACGCCGGATGTCGCAACGCTGGCTACGCATCTGGCCGGCCTTGGCGTCGCGCGCTTCAAATATCCCGAGGCGGTGGCGCTGTGGGACGCCCTGCCCAAGAATGACGCCGGCAAGGTGCTGAAGCAGCAGATCCGCGCCCGGCTGGTGGAAGAGCCCGCGCCGGCGGCGTCGTAGGACAATTGGTCCGCTGGCCGCGCGCCCGCCGATCGGGCATGGGCGCGCCATGTTGCGTCCCGCCTCCGCCGCCCTGTTACTGACCCTGAGCCTGATCGGCTGTGCCGACGATCACCGCGCCGAGCGGTTGAAGGCCGCCGGCCCCAATCCGACACTGGAAAAGCTGATGACGGTGGCCGACGCCAAGGCCGGCGCCCGCCTGTTCGGCACCTGCGCCGCCTGCCACACCAGCAGCGCTGGCGGACCCGACACCGGCGGACCCAATCTGCACGGCATTTACGGCCAGCCGATCGGCCAGCACAGCGCCCGGTTCGGCTATACCGCCGCGTTGCGCGCCAAGGGCGGCGTTTGGGACGACAAGGCGCTCGACGCCTGGATCGCCAATCCGCAACGCTTCGTGCCCGGCACCAAGATGCAGTTCAGCGGTATCCCCGACCCGCTCGCGCGCGCCGACCTGATCGCCTATCTGCGCAGCCTGTCGGACTGACCGGCCCCGCCAAAGATACGAATTTTTTGGGGTAGCTGGCGCGCCGGGGGCTTCGTACATCTGGCGCCATGACCAGCGGGATGACAGACGGCCTTTGGGCGCTGACCGAGAAGGAAAAGCAGACGCTGCGCCTGATGGTCCGGGGCCATGACGCGAAATCGATCGCGCGCAGCCTGGACCTGTCGGTCCATACCATCAACGAACGGCTGCGCGATGCCCGGCGCAAGATGGCGGTGTCGAGCAGCCGCGAGGCGGCCCGGCTGTTGCTGGAAGCCGAAGGCACGCCCGAGGCATCACCCCCCGATTTTCTGGGGGACAGGCTATTGGGGGCAGACGCAGCCCCGGTCGAAGCGGATCAGGACGAGGCGCCGGTCGTCGGCGTGGGGCCGGCCGATCGCCGGCGCCCGATCCTGCCTGGAGTGCTTCTCATGACTTTTGTCCTTGGCCTGCTGGCCCTCGCCGCCCTGCCCGATGCCGCCCCCACACCACAATCGACGCCGGCCGCTGCCCAGGCGCATAATGCCGAGGTCGTCGACGCGGCGCGCCAATGGCTGGCGCTGATCGATCAGGACAAATGGGCCGAAAGCTATCGCGGCACCGGCAGCGCTTTCCAGAAACTCAACACGGTGCAGGTCTGGACGGAGGTGTCGCAGACGATGCGCGGCCGGTTCGGCGCCCTCCAGTCGCGCAGCCTGCTGAGCCAGGAGGAACTGCCCGCCCCGCCCCATGGCTATGAAGTGGTGAAGTTCCGCGCCAGCTACGCCAATCAGGCACAGGCGATCGAGACGGTGACGCTGGATCGCGAAAATGGCGCCTGGCGCGTGGTCGGCGTGACGATCGAATAAGGCGGAAAGGGGCGCGTATCCACGCGCCCTTCATGCACCCGCGGCCGGTGGCGCCCCCAGCCGAAAGAACAGCGCGAGTTGCAGGCTTTCCGCGATCCGCTGCGCCTTGTCCTGCAAGGCGGCGGCCGCCGCCGGAACCATGACGGCGTCGGTCGTCTGCGACCAGAGATTCAGCCAATGGTCGAACAGCTCGGGCGTGATCCGGTCGCGATGCGCCATATGCACCGGGACGGGCTGTCCCTTGTAACGGCCCGACGACAGCATCACCGACGACCAGAAATCGACCAGCCGGTCGATATGCGCCGGCCAGTCGTCCACGGCGTCGTTGAAGATCGGACCAAGCCGGTCGTCCGCGCGGACGCGGGCATAGAAGCTTTCGACCAGTTGGCGCAGGCTGGCCTCGTCGATCCGTTCCGCCTTCATGGGTTCCGACTCCGCACGGGGATGCCCGATCCATAGCGCATCGACCGCCGGGGTTCGACTGGCCGGATGCGATCGGCCGGGTTCGACCTGACCGCGCGCCCTATTCCCCCGCGACGGCGCGGCCGAAGCTGTAGCGGATATGATCGACATGGCCCTCAAGCCCGAAGACCAGCGGATCCTGGCTGTCCATGATCGCGTCGATCCGGGCGCCGACATCCTCCGGCGTCCAGCTGGGCTGATAGACGCCCTTGCTTTCGGCGATGAAGGCGCGGGCGACCCGGCCGGCGATCGACACCAGCATCTCGCCGGTGACCGAACAGCTTTCATGCGCCAGCCAGGCGACGACCGGCGAGACCAGTTCCGGCCCCATCGGCGGATATTGCGAGATATCCAACCCCTCGGCCATGCGGGTGACGGCGCCGGGCACGATGATGTTGGATTTGACCCCTTCGGCCTCCCCCTCCAGCGCGAGCACATTGTTGAGGCCGATCATGCCCGATTTGGACATGCCATAATTGACGCAATCGCGATTGCCATAGAGGCCGCCGATCGAGCTGGTGAGGATGATGCGGCCATAGCGCGCCTTGCACATATGCGGGAAGGCAGCGCGCGCGACATGGAAGGCACCGCGCAGATGAACGTCCAGCACGGCATCGAAATCCTCCTGGCTGAGCGCCTGCATCGAGCCGTAGCGGACGTTGCCGGCATTGTGGATCAGCCCGTCGATCCGGCCATAATGGTCGAGCGCCGCCTCTATGATGGCGCGGCCGCCCTCCGGCGTGGCGACGCTGTCGGTCGAGACGATCGCGTCGCCGCCCTGCGCCTTGATCGCGGCCACCACTTCGGCCGCCGGGCCGGCATCGATCCCCTCGCCGCGCACGGCGCTGCCCGGATCATTGACCACGACCCTGGCGCCGCGTGCGCCGAGCAGTTCCGCATAGGCGCGGCCAAGCCCCCGCCCGGCACCGGTGATGACGATGACGCGATCGTCGTAGCGCAGTTCGGACATGAGCGGGCCTTTCGCTGGATTATGCAGATGATGGCGCAGGGGTGACGCGGCGCGCGCGCGGGTTCAAGCCGGGGCGGCAAGGCATCGCCATGGCGGTTCGCCGATGCCCGGCGAAGCGGATAAGAGCGGGGCAGGACAGAGTAGAGGACAGGATAGATGCAGGTAGCGATCATCACCGGGGCGGGCAGCGGCATCGGGCTCTGCACGGCGAAGATGCTGCATGACGCCGGCATGGCGATCGTCGGCGTCGGCCGCGATCCGGCCAAGCTGGCGACGCTGGAGAGCGAAATCGGCGAACCGGCGCGGGTCGCCACCCTGTCGATCGACGTCACCGCCGACGATGCCCCGGCGCAGATCGTCCAGCTGGCGCTCGACCGGTTCGGCCGGATCGACTTCCTGGTCAACAATGCCGGCGCGGGCAGCCCCAAGCCGCTGCACGAAACCGACGACGCCACGCTGGACGGGTTCCTGGACCTGATGCTGCGCGCGCCCTTCCGCCTGGCGCGCGAGGCGATCGTCCATATGGGCGAGGGCTGCGGCATCGTGAACGTCACCTCCACCTATGCGGTGATCGGCGGGCGGCGCGGCGGCGCCTATTCGGCGGCCAAGGGGGGGCTGGACGCGCTGACCAAGCATATCGCCTGCGACTATGGGCCGCAGGGCATCCGCGCCAATTGCGTCGCGCCGGGCGTCACCATGACCGACATGGTGCGCCACCGGTTCGAGGACGAGATGTTCAAGCGGGTGAATGTGGAGACCACCCCCTTCCCGCGGCTGGGCGAGGTGGAGGATGTGGCCAGCACCATCGCCTTCCTCTGCTCGCCCGGCGCCGCCTTCATCAACGGACAGACGATCGTCGTGGATGGCGGCTGGACCTCGACCAAATATCTCTCGCCGCGCGCGCTGACGACGACATGGGTCGAGGCGGAGTAAGACTACTCTTTGGCTCGCCGCTCGGTTAGGGCGGGCCATGGCCGATGCCCCGATCCTCTATTCCTTCCGCCGTTGTCCCTATGCGATGCGGGCGCGGCTGGCGTTGCTGGTGAGCGGGCAGGCGGTGGCGCATCGCGAAATCCTGCTGCGCGCCAAACCGGCGGCGATGCTGGCCGCGTCGCCCAAGGGGACGGTGCCGGTGCTGGTGCTGCCCGACGGCCGGGTGATCGACGAGAGTCTGGCGATCATGCGCTGGGCGCTGGGGCGGCATGACCCAGAGGCGTGGCTGGCGGGTGACGACGCGGCGCTGATCGCGACCAATGACGGGCCGTTCAAACGGCATCTCGATCGCTACAAATATGCCGAGCGCCATGGCAGCGACCCGGTCGCCCATCGGACCGAGGCGGCCGGGCTGCTCGACGCGCTGGAGGCGCGGTTGCGGGATAAGGCCCAGCTTTGCGGCGCGGGGCGGACATTGGCCCACATGGCGATCTTTCCCTTCGTGCGGCAATTTGCGGCGGTCGAGCCGGACTGGTTTGCCGCGCAGCGCTGGGCGGCTTTGCGCGGCTGGCTGGCCGGACATCTGGAGTCCGAGCTGTTCGCCCGCGCCATGGTGCGGCACCCGCTATGGGTCGAGGCGGACGCCGGCTAGGCCGGGCCGCAACAGGCGTCGAGGCAGATCTGGCGCAGCAGGGCGATGACGTCGCGGCGCTGTTCGACCGGGATGGCGCGACCGATCCGCGCCTCATGCGCGTCGAACGCCGCACAGACCTGGCCGTGCAGCGCTAGTCCCTCCGCCGTCAGCGTCAGCGGGATCGCACGGCCCTTGCCCGCGCCCTTTTCCAACAGGCCAGACAGCGCCAGCTTGTTGATGAGCGGCACCAGATTGGCCGGCTGGGCGCGCAGCGCACGGGCAATGTCGCTCTGGCTGCACCCCGGATTGGCGCCGATCAGGCGCAGCAAGGTCGCTTCGCCCGGATTGAGGCCAAGCGGGGCCAGCGCCTCGCCCAGCGCGCCGGTCACCGCCGCCGCGGTGCGGCGCAGATGGAAGCCCAGCATCGCGTCGAGCGGATCGGTGAAGGCGCTGTCGGGATCGATCGTCACCGCGCCGATCTAGCCCCCTTGCCGCGCCCGCTCAAGTCGATATCTTATATACCATAATATAAGATGGAGAGGAACGATATTCATGACGATGCGATTCGCCTTGCCGCTGACCCTGCTGGCCCTGGCCGGGACGGCACCGGCCCAGACGCCACAGTCCGATAGCCCGGCGGCTTCCGGCGCGATCGAGCCGGATGGCACGGTCCATGTCCCCGGCTTTCGCCTGCCGCCCTCCATCTATCTGAGCGAGGCGGCGAAGAAGGCGCTGCCGCGCACGCCGACCGATCCCGAAGAACCGATGATGCGCGCGGTCGCCGCCGGGCAGGCCGGTGCGCTGCGCCAGCGCATGCCGCAACTGGTCGCGCCGCGCATCGACGCTTTGAAGGCGATGTACAAGGTGGCGACGCGCGAGGAACAGATCGCCGGCATAGCGGCCGTTCGCGCGACACCGGCGGCTGGCGTCGCACCGGGCAACCGCAGGAAGATATTGCTCAACCTGCCGGGCGGCGGCTTCATCATGGGCGTGGCCGGCGGCACCGGCATGATGGAATCGATCCCGCTCGCGGGGCTGGCCGGGGTCGAGATCCTTTCCATCACCTATCGTCAGGCGCCCGAAACCATCTGGCCGGCCGCGACCGAGGATGTGACCAAGGTCTATCGCGAACTGCTCAAGGCCTACCAGCCGCAGGATATCGGCATCTTCGGCTGTTCGGCCGGCGGGCTGCTGACGGCCGAGGCGATCGCCTGGTTCATCCATGAGAAGCTGCCGCTGCCCGGTGCGATCGGCATCTTCTGCGCCTCGGGCGATGCGCGCTGGGGCGGCGACAGCCAGAGCTTTGCCCGGCCGTTCCAGGCGCTGCCCCCGCGCGACGATGTCCGCGCCTATTTCAAGGGTATCGACCGCAGCGATCCGCTGGTGTCGCCGGCGCTGTCGCCCACAACGCTGAAGCAGTTTCCACCGACGCTGCTGATCACCGCCACCCGCGCCTTCGAGATGAGCGCGACCGTCAACACCCATCGCGAACTGGTGAAGGCCGGGGTCGATGCCGACCTGCATATGTGGGATGGGCTGGGCCATGCCTTTTTCTACGATCCCGCCCTGCCGGAATCGCGCGAGGCCTTCGACGTCATGACCGCCTTCTTCCGCGATCGACTGAAGCTGGCGCGCTAGACCGCGATCGCCCGGCGGCAAAATTCCCATATCTCGACCGCCAGTTCGGATCGGCGCTGGCGGTCGGGAATGGCGGCCTCCTCGGCAAGCAACTGGCTATGGACGGTGGTCGAGACCAGATTATAGACGAGCAGCGCCATCCACGACGGCGGTCCTGCGCGGACCTGCCCCTCTGCCATGCCCTCGGACAGGATCGTGGCGATCAGGTCGATGAGCGGGCTTACCGCCTTTTGCAGTTCGACCGGGCGCGCCTCCGCCAGGCGCAGATGCTCGCGGCTGAGCGCCGCGCTCCGGCGCTGGCCGCCTTGCCAATCGCCATCAATGGCTGCGCGACCGATGACGATGGCCGTCACGATATGATGCAAGCGCGCCAGCGGGTCCGGCAGGTCGCGCACCTGTTCGCCGAACTGTTCCGCTGCGCGACGCAACGTATGGGCAAACACCGCCAGGACCAGATCGTCCTTGCCCGCAAAGCGATCGTACAGCGCCCGACGGGCGAGCCCGGTGCGCTGCAATACGGCGCGGATCGTCAGCCCTTCCAACCCCTCCTCGTCGAGCAGATCATAGGCGGCGGCGACGATCTGGTGGTTGCGATCGTCCAGTTCCGCGATCGCGTCGTCGGTTTGCTGCGCCCGGTACATGTTCGGCGATCCTCTCTGCAATAATCGCTTTCCATCTAGCAGCCCGCGACTATAGTGCCAGCATTGAGAACATTGTTCTCATCACGAAGATATATGGGAGAGCAGGATGGCGACGGTCCTCTTTGTCCAGGCCAGCGGTGCGGAGCATCGAATCGATGTGCCGACGGGCGAGAATCTGATGCGCGCGGCGCTCAACGAGGGGCTCGACGGCATGGTCGGCGAATGCGGCGGCGGCCTCGCCTGCGCGACCTGCCATTGCTATGTCGAGGAGGATTGGGCCGACCGTCTGCCCGCGCCTGCGCAGACCGAGCTGGACATGCTCGAATGCACCGCCAGCGAGCGCCGCCCGAGCAGCCGCCTTGGCTGTCAGATCATCGTCAGCGATGCGCTCGACGGGCTCGTCGTCCATCTGCCCGCCGCGCAATATTGAGGAGCCCGATCATGGCAACCGCCCAAGCGACGCCCGTTATGGACATTCCCGCCCATGTCCCGCCCGAACTGGTGCGCGAGATCGGCCTCACCACGGGCCCGGAATTTCTCGCCGCGCCCCATGCCTTCATGGCCAAGCTGCACGAAACGCATCCGCCGATCTTCTACAGCGTCAATCCGCTGATCGGGAACAGCTGGTGCACGATCAAGCATGAGGATGCCTTTTTCGCGCTGCGCCACCCGGAATATTTCACCACCGCGGGGGCCACGCCCTTCCCGCGCGATCCGAATAATTATTTCCATTTCATCCCGCTGGAGATCGATCCGCCGCATCATCGCAAATATCGCGCGATCCTCGATTCGACCTTCTCGCCGCAAAGCGTGTTGCGGCTTGAAGCCTATATGCGCCGCCTGTCCAATGAACTGATCGACGGCTTCATCGATGCAGGCGAAGTGGAGTTCACCACCGCCTTCGGCCGGCCGCTGCCGGTGTCGATCTTCCTAGACCTGATGGGCCTGCCGCAGGAGATGCGCGATACCTTCGTCGGCTGGGCGGTCGACCTGCTCCATTCGCAGGATCGCATGACCGCCGGCCTCGCCATGCGCGGGATCGAAGCCTATCTCGCGCAGGTGATCGTCGAGAAGACGGCGAGGCCCGATGATGGCGTCATCAGTACGATCATCCAGGCACGGCCGGGTGGCGAACCGCTGACCGAGCGGGAGATTTTCGGCTTCACCTTCTTCCTGTTCATCGCCGGACTCGACACGGTGTTCGCGACGCTCAACAATATCTGGCTGTGGCTAGCGGAAAATCCCGATCGGCGGCGCGAGATCATCGCTCATCCCGAGCAGATCAATGCCCAGGTGGAGGAATTGCTGCGGGTCTTTTCCGTCACCTTTTCCGGTCGGACCCTGACCCAGGATCTGGAAATGCGCGGGGTGCAGATGAAGAAGGGCGACAAGTTCAACAGCATCCTGCCCGCCTGCAACTATGACCCGGATGTCTTCCCGGATCCGACGCGCGTGGATTTCAACCGGCCACGCAAGCCGATTTTGGCTTTTGCCGGCGGTGTTCATAGCTGCATTGGGGCGCATTTGGCGCGTTTGGAGGTGAAGGTGGCGTTGCAGGAGTGGCTGCGGCGGTTGCCGGACTTTGCGGTTCGGTCTGATGCGCTGATCAGCTACTGGCCTGGCGGCGTGGTTGGGCCCAGGTCACTTCCGCTGTTTTGGTAGGGCGCGGGCAT
>NZ_JBXGSI010000021.1:0-108785 GCF_056790315.1 Sphingobium sp. VMM | reverse complement strand
CCTCAAGGATTGGCGCCGGGTTGCTACCCGCTACGATCGATGCCCGACAGCCTTCTTCTCCGCCATCGCCCCCGCTGCCACCGTCATCTTTTGGCTTTGATCAACGAGTCCTGACCCTAGAAACGTTCGATCGCGGCTCCGTCTCTGGGCCTTGCTGGGGGGGGGGCGTAGCGGAATCAGGCGCTGGTCGTTGCCTGGCCGAGCTGGCGGGCGAGGGTGACGAATTCTTCGACGCTGACGGTTTCGGCGCGGCGTTGCGGGTCGATGCCGATCGCTTCCAGTGCATCTAGCGCGCCGGGGACGGACTTGAGGCTCTGGCGCAGCATCTTGCGGCGCTGGCCGAAGGCGGCGGCGGTCAGGCGTTCCAGGATCTTGAGCTGCACGCCTTCGGGCGCCGGCTTGGGGATGATGTGGACCACGGCCGACATCACCTTGGGCGGCGGGGTGAAGGCGCTGCGATGCACCTTCATGGCGATGCGCGCGTCGCTGCGCCACTGGGCGAGGACGGCGAGGCGGCCATAATGGTCGGTGCCCGGCTTCGCGACGATGCGTTCGGCCACTTCCATCTGGAACATGAGCGTCAGGCTGGACCACCAGGGCAGCGGCGCCCATAGCGCAGACAGCCAGCCGACCAGCAGGGCGGTGCCGACATTATAGGGCAGGTTGGCGATGATATGGGCGCCATCGCCGGCCTCGGCACGGGCATCCACCTCCATCGCGTCGCCGGAAATGACGCGCAACTGACCGGGGAAGGCCAGCTCCAGTTCGGCGAGCGCCGGCAGGCAGCGCCGGTCGCGCTCGACCGCGACCAGCCGTCCGCCGGCGCGCAGGATCGCGCGGGTCAGGCCGCCGGGGCCGGGGCCGACCTCGAACGCGGGCTGATCCTGGATGCTGCCGGGAATGGCGGCGATCCGGTCGAGCAACTGTTCGTCGAGCAGGAAATTCTGGCCGAGCGCCTTGCTGGCCTGAAGCCCATGGGCGGCGATCACGTCGCGCAGCGGCGGCAGAGTGGGGCGGGCGTCAGCCGGCATAGGCAATCCGTGCGCGGGCGGCTTCGGCCGCCATCTTGAGGGCGGCGATCATCGCGCCGGGATTGGCGCTGTCGGTGCCGGCGATGCCGAAGGCGGTGCCATGATCGGGCGAGGTGCGCACGATCGGCAGGCCCAGGGTGATGTTGACGCCATCGTCGAAGTTCAGCGTCTTGATCGGGATCAGCGCCTGGTCATGATACATGCAGAGCGCCGCGTCATAGGCTTCGCGGGCGCGGGCATGGAACATGCCATCGGCCGCCAGCGGGCCGACAATGTCGATGCCCTCCGCGCGCAGCGCTTCGATCGCCGGGCGGATCACCTCAATCTCCTCGCGGCCGAGTGCGCCATTCTCCCCGGCGTGCGGGTTGAGGCCGGCGACGGCGAGACGGGGACGGGCGATGCCGAAATTGCGCTGCAACCCCTTCACCGTGGTGAGGGCGCGGGCGCGGATCAGATCGATGGTCAGCGCCGAAGGCACATCGGCCAGCGCGATATGGATGGTGATCGGCACCACCTTGAGCGACGGGCCGGCGAGCATCATGACCGCGTTCTGGGCCGAGACGCCGCAGCGTTCGGCGACGAATTCGGTCTGGCCCGGATGGGTGAAGCCGACGCCGTACAGTTGTTCCTTGCCGACCGGCGCGGTGACGATGCCGGCAGCCGATCCGGTGCGGGCAAGGCCGACCGCGACCTCCAGTGCCTGGAAAGCGGTGCGGGCGCCATCGATGCTGGGCGTGCCGGGCACGATCTCGCCCGCTTCGGCCACCTGCATGCAGGGCAGGGCGCGCTCGAACACCTGCGCGGCTTCCTCGGGCGATCCGACGATCTCGACCGGGCCGAGCCACACCGCGCGCAGCGATGCGGCATCGCCGACGGCGAAGAAGGTGGGCAGGCCACGCGCTTCGCGCATGACCCACGCCTTGGCGACGATTTCCGGTCCGATGCCTGCCGGGTCGCCGAGCGAGACGGCGAAGGGCGGCAGGCTGACCGGATCAGTTATATTCGATAACGGCATCGCGGCGAAGATCGCGCAGATAGATGCGGGCGCGCTTGTTGACGCGTTCCTCTTCCAACTGGGCCTGGATCTGTTCGGGATTGGGGGCGTTGGCCGATTGCGGCTCGTCGCGGCCGCAGACGATCAGAACGCGGACGCCATCGTTGATCGAGCCGAAGGGCGGGGTGGATTCGCCGACCTGCAGATTGACCAGAATGTCCTGCAGCTGGGGCGGCAGGTCGCGCAGCTTCACATTGTCATTGTCGACCACGTCGGCGCCGATGCGGGCGCCGATCTCGTTCGCCTGACCGCAGCCCTTGATCTCCTTGACCGCGGCGGCGAAGGTCGCGGCCTTCTGGCTGGCGGCTTCCTTGCTGGTGCCGGCCGGGAAAAGGACCGACAGCTGCTTGAGGCTGAGCAGCGAATCGCGCGGATCGGCGGTCAGCACCTTGCGCTTGTCCATCACATAGATGATCGACATGCCGCCCACCGTCTCGATCGGGCCGGCGAGCTGGCCGACCTGCAATTCGGTGGCGGCCTGCGCCAGTTCGGTCGGCAGCTGGCTGGGGCGGACCCAGCCGAGATCGCCGCCGACGACGGCGGTGGAGGCTTCGGAGAACTGACGGGCATAGGCGGCGAAGCTGCCGCCCTGCTTGATCTGTTCGATGATGTTGCGCGCGTTGGCCGTGATCTGGTCACGGTTTTCCGGCGTCGAGGACAGGTAGATTTCGCTGATCCGCACTTCGTCGCTGCCCTTGGCGGCGTTGAGGCGATCGACCACCGACTTCACTTCGTCCTCGGAGACGTTGACGAAGGGCTGGATGTTGCGGCGGAGCAGGCGGCTCCAGGCCAGTTCGCCCTCGATCTGACGCTTGATGCTGCTGGCCGAGCTGCCCTGTTCGCGCAGATACTGGTTGAACTGGTCGGGCGACTTGCGGAAATTGGCCGCGACGCGCTCGTAGCTCTGGTTCACTTCGGCCGGATCGATCTTGATGTCGTTCGCCGCCGCTTCCTGAATCTGCAGCGTTTCGTCGATCAGGTTGCGCAGAACCTGGACGCGCAGCCGTTCCTTTTCCTCGGCCGACACCTTGCCGCCATTGGCGGTGATGATGAGGGCCAGGCGCTGATCGACATCGGTGCCGGTGATGATGCGGCCGTTCACGATCGCCGTCGCCTTGCGGACATTGGGATCATTCTTGCCGAAGATGGTGACATCCTTGGGCAGGTTCAGGCCCTGATCGGCGTCATCGTCGACGGCCTGGGCCGACACGGTCTGTGCCGCCATGCCCAGAAGGGCGGTGGACAGGAACAGGGTGCGCAGGCCCGAGCGAACGGATTTGGGCGAGAAAACGACAGAAAGCATCGTCGGCAAAAATCTCCAATACGGTCGGGAGCCAATGCCCCGTTCCGCCTTAACCGGTCCTGAGCGGACGGCGGGAAGGCAGTTCCTTATATGCCAATATTGCGAAAAGCCAGCCGCAGCTGGAAGCTGTTGCCGGCGCGCGCGTCACCGTTGGTCTGATAGTCGCGCCGCCATGTAAAGCCCAGCGTCAAACAATCATCCTCATAGGCAACGCCGAGGCGCTGGCGCACCGGCTCATAGCCGTCGGCCGTGGTGCCCGGATCTTCCTGCGCGCCGGTAAGGTCGATGACGGTCGAGCCGAACACCGACCAGAAGCGGGCGAACTGGATGCGGCCGCCCAGGCGCAGTTCCTCGCGGTCCTGCAGATCCTCCAGCGTGATGTTGGCGTTGCGGTTGAGGCGCAGATAGCTGATCTGGGCATAGGTCTTCTTGCTGCCCACGGTCGCGTCGACCTCGTTCCGGCGGACCGCCAGATTGTCCTTGTCGACCCGGAAGCGCTGGGTGAAGCTGACGAAATCCTTGTAGCGGATGGTCCAGCGGCCGACGATGTCGGACATGCGGTCGGACAGGCCGGTGCCGTCGGGCAGGATGCTGGCGCGGTTGTCGAGCCGGTAGCTCTGGCCGACATTGGCATCGAGCGTGAAGTCGGGCAGCGCCAGATTATATTCCAGGCCATAGGTGATGCGGCTCGAATCCTCGAACCGGTCATAGCCCGCGAAGCGGTTGAGCGCGAAGAGGTTGCTGTCCTCCAGATCGACCGACCGGGCATCCTCATTCGGCACCGACAGGTTGGCGAGATGGGGGGAGGCGACGATCTGGACGCGTGGGGCGATACGCTGCACGCCGCCGAACGCCTCACCCATGAAGGGCCAGCGCATGTCGACCGCGGCGGCGGCGATGCCGCGCGCCTTCCAGCCCGGATCGCCGGCATAGCTGATCGTGTCGGTAAGCAGATTGTTGCTGCTGTGATAGACGTCGCCGCGCAGATAGGTGGTGAAATTCACTTCCTGGCCAAGGCCGGTCAGCTTGCGCAGATTCCATTCGAATGCGGCAAAGGCGCGCTGGGTGTCCTGCCCCTCGGTCCGGGTGATCGCCAGCGTATTGGCCTGGAACTGCATCTGGCCGCCGAGCAGCGGATCCTTCATCCGCAGCCGATAATCCATGACCGGCAGGGCGATCGGCATCTGGCCCTGGGGATCGTCGACGCGCAGCGTCTGCACCGCCCAGCCAGCGAGCGAGAAATAGCTGTTCTCGCCGATCCGCTGGACGCCCAGGGTCGAACGCAGCCGGTCGTCGCGGCTGATGTCGTAGCGGCGCAGGAAGGTGCGGTCGGTGGCGACCCGGATCGATCCGTTGACGCTCCATTCAGGCGACAGCTGCATGCCGCCGCTGGCGTCGATCGCGCCGCGAATATCCTTTTGCGAATCGGTCGGCGTGATGCCGCTCGACCGGCTGCCATAGGTGGCATAGCCGGTGATCTGATAGGCGCCGCGATCGTAGAGATGGCGGAAATTGCCTTCGATCATCGGCAGCGAATCGCTGTAGACGTGCGGCGTGACGGTCAGGTCGCGATTGGGCGCGAGCTTGAGATAATAGGGGACCGCGACCTCGAAGCCGTTGACCCGGTCATAACGGATATTGGGGACCAGAAGGCCGCTGCCGCCATCGTCGCCGACCGGATGCGACAGGCCCGGCACCGGGATCAAAGGCAGGCCGAACAGCTCGACATTGGCGCGGGTATAGGAGACGCGCTGCTTGGTCGGGTCATAGACGACCTTGACCGCGTTGATCTGCCAGGTCGGTTCCTTGGGGCAGCCGTCGCTGCCCTCCACCGGACAGCCGGTATAGGCGGCGTGGTGCAGCGTATAGACGCCATTGATCCGCTCGCCCTTGGTCGCGGCCATGCGGCCGCCCTTCTGGAGGACCAGCAATATATTGTCGACCGCGCCATCCTTGAGCGTATCAGTGACATCGAAGCGGTCGCCATAGGCGACATTGCCGTCGGGATCGATCACCGAGACGGCGCCCTGTGCCTCGACCTTGCCGGTGTTGCGGTCCCACACGATCTTGTCAGCGCGCAGCCGGTTGCCGTCGCGCAGCAACTGGACGTTGCCGGTGGCGGTCACGACCTGACTGTTGGTGTCATATTCCAGCGTATCGGCGGCGAAGCCGATTTCCTGGTCATTGTCGGGCACTGGCGCGTCGGGCGCGCTGATCGGCGTCTGGGGCTCGTTCAGCTTGGGCTCGGGCGCCTGTTGCGCATGGGCCAGCGGCGCCGCGAGCAGGCAGGACGAGGCAGCGCCGGCAAGCAGCGCCTGTTTGAACGACAGGGGAAACACGGAAATCTGCAAGCGTAGGGGCCTCTTTGTGGGCACTTCTGGTCCCTGCCTATCGCACTGCTTGGCCCGCGCCGCAATCGCTGCTCGCATTCGGGACGGCGGAAATCCGCCGAATGGCTTTGCAGAGCGGCAAAGCCGCACTATCTGGCTGAAACAAGAACGACACGGCATTCCAGAGAAAAGGCCCCCAGATGGACATCCAATTCAGCCCCACGCGCCCCCAGGTCGACACGTTGGTCCTTGCCGTGGCGAAGGGGACTGTCGACAGCTTGCCGCTGGCCGCATCGGCCACGCTGGTCGCCGGCGCCGCCGCCGCGCGCTTCGCCGGTGAGGCGGGTGGCAGCGTCGAGAGCTTCGTCGAGGAAGGTGGCGCGGTGCTGCGCGTCCTGCTGCTGGGCATCGGCAATGGCAGTGCGGCCGACCTGGAGCGGGCCGGTGGCGCGCTGACCGCCAAGCTGTCGGCCAGCGGCGCGACCCACGCAGCGGTCGAATTCCCGGCCGGCGTCAGTGGCGAGGATGCTGCGCGGCTGGGCCTGGGCGCGCTGCTGCGCAGCTGGCGGATCGACACCTATCGCACGCGTCAGCCCGAAAAGGCCAAGCCGACGCTAGCGAACGTGACGATCGTCGCAAACGGCGCCGAGGCCGAATGGGCTAAGCTGTCGGCGGTCGCCGCCGGCGTTGCCTTCACCCGCGAACTGGTGTCGGAACCGGCCAACATCCTCTATCCCGAAAGCTTCGTCGCGCGCTGCCAGCATCTGGCCGAGCTGGGCATCAAGATCACCGTGCTGGACCGTGCGGCGATGACGGACCTCGGCATGGGCGCGCTGCTGGGCGTGGCGCAGGGGTCTGCGCGTGAAGCGCGGCTGCTGGCGATGGAATGGGACGGCACCGATGGCGCCGCGCAAAAGCCGGTGGTGTTCATCGGCAAGGGCGTGACCTTCGACACCGGCGGCATTTCGCTCAAGCCTGGCCCCGGCATGGAAGATATGAAGTGGGACATGGGCGGCGCCGGCGCCGTGGCGGGCGCTATGAAGGCGCTGGCCGGTCGCAAGGCCAAGGCCCGCGTGGTCGGCATCTGTGGCCTGGTTGAGAATATGCCCGACGCCAATGCCCAGCGCCCCGGCGACATCGTGACGTCGATGTCGGGCCAGACGATCGAGGTGCTGAACACCGACGCGGAAGGCCGTCTGGTGCTGTGCGACGCGGTGACCTGGGCGCAGAAGACCTATGAACCCGAAGTGGTGATCGACCTCGCTACCCTGACGGGCGCGATGATGATCGCGCTCGGCAGCGAGCATGGCGGCCTGTTCGCCAACGACGATGCGCTGGCCGACGACCTGCTGGCGGCGGGCAAGACCAGCGGCGAGAAGCTGTGGCGCTTCCCGCTGTCGGAGGCCTATGACAAGCTGATCGACAGCCCGATCGCCGACATGAAGAATATCGGCCCGCGCTTCGCTGGCTCGATCACCGCTGCCCAGTTCATCAAGCGCTTCGTCAACGAAGGCGTGAAGTGGGCGCATCTCGACATTGCCGGCATGGTCTGGTCGGACAAGCCCGGCGCCACCGCCGACAAGGGCGCGACCGGCTATGGCGTGCGCCTGATCGACCAGCTGGTGGCCGACAAGTTCGAGCGCTGAAGCCGGTGCAGGTCGACTTCTACCAGCTGAGCCGCGATCCCGTGGAAGGGGTGCTGCCCGCGATCGCGGCACGCATCCTGGACATGGGCGCGCGGCTGCTGGTGGTGGCCGACGAGCCGGAACGGCTGGCCCGCATATCGGCGGGCCTATGGGCGGGGCCACCTGAAAGCTTCCTGGCCAATGGGCTGGCAGGCGACGGGGTGGACGCCGCCCAGCCGGTGCTGCTGGCGCAGAGCTGCGACGCTGCCAATGGCGCCAGGCATATCGCGCTGGCGGACGGAATATGGCGCGAGGAGGCGCTGGGCTTTGATCGCGCCTTCTATTTCTTCGATGCGGACACGATCGACGGGGCGCGGGCCAGCTGGCGGGCGCTCAGCAAGCGCGAAGGGGTGACCCCGCGCTTCTGGCGGCAGGAAGGCCGCAAATGGGTGCAGGGGCCGTGAACGCCCGGAAATAGGGACTTCTACCAAGCCCACTCGCGCCCCTCTTGCGAAGTGATCCGGCCCGGTCTAAAGGGCGCGCAACTTTATTCCAACAATCCGGAGTTATGAGGGCCATGGCCGTCACGCGCACTTTTTCGATCATCAAGCCCGACGCAACCCGTCGCAACCTGACCGGCGCCGTCACCAAGATGCTGGAAGAAGCCGGCCTGCGCGTCGTCGCTTCCAAGCGCATCCGCATGAGCCGCGAGCAGGCCGAAGGCTTCTACGCCGTTCACAAGGAACGCCCCTTCTTCGCTGACCTGGTCGCCTTCATGATCTCGGGCCCGGTCGTCGTCCAGGTTCTGGAAGGCGAAAACGCCGTGACCCGCAACCGCGACATCATGGGCGCCACCAACCCGGCCAATGCCGACGCCGGCACCATCCGCAAGGAACTGGCCGAATCGATCGAAGCCAATTCGGTCCATGGTTCGGACAGCGAAGAAAATGCCGCGATCGAGATCGCCTATTTCTTCAAGCCCGAAGAAATCGTCGGCTAAATCCGACATCCGTCCCCGGACGAGCAAAAGGCCCGGCGCTCCCGCAAGGAGCGGCCGGGTTTTTTGTGGTTGGGATGACGGATTTGGGTGGGGTCGGCTTACGCGAAATCAGATGGGCGATAAGGACGCTTGCGCCCTATGAGGGCCGCATTTGTATGCGGCAACCGAAGTTCAAATCGCTTCAACTCGCGAGCGGCATCAACGTCTCCAAGCTTAGCAGCACGCGCCAGCCAATGCCGATATCCGCGGAGATCACGTCCATTGAATGCGTTCATAGCAAGATGCTGCGCGGCGGTCAGGTGACCACGACGAAATGCTCGATAGGCAAGGCCTGCTTGGCTAAATGGATTGGCAAGGCTACCGGGCTTGTCGAATGTGCTGCCAAGTTCCGTCATCGCTAATGGATCGCGTTGAAAGGAAAGGTGCCAGATTATAGGCATAGCATAGCCAGTTTTGTGATTGTCGCGGATACCCCAGTATCGATCCCAGAGACGATCATTTTTGCTCATAGCTCATCAATGCCATTCACACCGAACGTCCGCAATCGGGAGCAACTCCCGAGATTTGGACGGCAAAAACTGGTCGCTTGCGGCCTGCCTGAACGTGGCCGGGCGGCCCTAGCCTTTTGTCTGGCGCGCCCAGCGGGCGTCGATCTGGGACTGGGCGCCGGCGCCCTGGGCGTGGCTGACCAGGGACAGGCCGCGCAGGGTCAGTTTATGGCCGGACAGCCATTTGCCGGCGATGCCATAGCCGATGTCGTAGACGGCGGAATCGCTGTGGGCGTCGCCATTGACGACGAACTGGGTGACGATGGTCACCGGCAGTTTCTCGTCGCCGATGCTGTCGTCGGGCAGCTTGGCGGCGTTGCGCGCCTTTTTCAGCGCATCCTCGAACCAGCCGGCCTCGATCCGCGGTTCGCCGGTGGTGTCGACCGGGGCGATGCCGAGCGCCCTGGGGAAATGGATGGTCTGGCTCTGCACCAGCTGATCGGGGTCTGCGGGCTTGAGCGTCAGCCGGCTGTCGCCATCGGCCGCGGCGTTGAGCACCAGCCGGGCGGCGCGGGCGGAGGCCTTGCTGCTTTCGGCGGCCTTGCTGGCGCGCTCGTCCTTCTTGTCGGCCCAGTTGAGATAGAGGGTGAGGGCGGAGATCAGCACCGCCGCCACCGCCAGCAATTCGCCCAGCGTGATCCAGCGCCGGCGGATGCGGGCGGCTTCCTCCTTGCGGGTCTCCTGCTTGGCTTCGGGGCTGTCGCTCATCGGGTCAGGCCGTCTGGGGCGGGACTTCGAACTTGTCGATCACCCATTCCTCCGCCTGCGCCTCGCCGATCCATTCCTGCATCCAGGGATGGGCGATGATCGCGCGCATATAGGCTTCGGCAAAGCGGGCGACGGGCAGCTGATAGGTGATGAAGCGGGTCACGACGGGCGCGAACATCAAGTCGACGGCGCCGAACTCGCCGAACAGGAAGTCGCCCTCGCCACCATAGCGGGCGCGGGCCTGGGCCCAGAGCTGCATGATACGGCTGATGTCGTGAGCAACGGCCTCCGACGGCGGGACCGGATCATAGATCTGGCGGATGTTCATGCTGTGCTCGCGGCGGAGCGCGGCGAAGCTGCTGTGCATTTCGGCCGCCATCGAGCGGGCCATGGCGCGGGCACCCGGATCGGTCGGCCAGAACTGGTCGCCCCCGGTCTTTTCATTGAGATATTCGACGATGGCCAGGCTGTCCCACACGACGATGTCGTCGCCATCCCACAGGATCGGCACCTTGCCGGAGGAGGGGGCGAACTCATCGCCCTCGCGACGCTTTTCCCATTCCTCGTCATAGAGAGGGACCACCACTTCCTCGAACGGAAGGCCGGAGAGCTTGCACGCCAGCCAGCCGCGCAGCGACCAGCTCGAATAGGCCTTGTTGCCAATGAACAGCTTCATCATGGCCATGTCTTAGCCGGGCGGGCTTCGATAAGTCGAGAGCCGATAGAGAGGGCTTTCCACTTCGCGTCGAAACGCCTAAGGGGCGGGCATCCCCGGGGGGCCGCTCATGCGCGGCTGAGAGGTGGTCAGCAGACCACGACCCGCTGAACCTGATCCGGCTGATACCGGCGTAGGGAGGGCAAGGCGGCAGGTCCGTCGTCCCTCCTGTGGAGTGGACGTGAGATGAAGACTGCCCGATTGCCCCATGTTGGAAGCGCCTGCCTGACGCTGGCCCTGTTGATGATTGCATCGCCCGTAATGGCGGAGGATGAGCTGGACCAGTCGACCAATATCCAGGTCGTCGGCCATCCCGACCCCGAAGGCTTGTTGCCCGATCAGAGCGCGCCCAAGGCGGTGAGCGCGATCTCCACCGACTTCATCATCAAGCAGGCGCCGACGCTCAACGCCTTCCAGCTGGTCAACCTGCTGCCCGGCGCCAATGTCTCGTCCAGCGACCCCTATGGCCTGTCGGCATCGTCCAGCCTGACGTTGCGCGGCCTGGGCCAGGACCAGATCGGCGTGCTGATGGAAGGCGCGCCGCAGAACGATATCGGCTATTATTATGCCTATCCCTCGCAATTCGCCGATGCGGAGAATGTGCGGCAGGTGATGCTGGCGCAGGGCGCGGCAGATATTGACTCGCCGGTGATCGCGGCGGCCGGCGGCCTGTTGTCGCTGACGCTGGATGATCCCAGGGCGGAGGCGGGCGGCCTCGTCAACCTGTCGGTCGGTTCCTATGACGAGCGGCGCGTCTTTGCGCGGATCGACACGGGGCGGATCGGATCGACCGGGCTGAAGGGCTTCATTTCCTATTCCAACAACCGCGCCGACAACTGGCGCGGGGCAGGCCATGACCAGCGCCAGCATATCGATGCCAAGCTGCTGAACGAATGGGGCGAGGGCAACCGGGCGAGCATCGCCTTTTCCTTCAACGACGCCAAGACATCGACCTATCCCAGCCCCAGCAAGACGGACTGGGAAGCCTCTGGCCGCGGCTATAATTTCGACGAGACCTATAGCGAGGGGAACACCAACTACTGGCGCCTCTATCGCGCGCCGTTCCGCAATTTCTATGTCGCGGCGCCCGTCCACCTGAAGCTGAGTGACACGCTGAGCTTCGACAGCAGCGCCTATCTGCAGATGGGGCATGGCAATTCGCCCTATGGCACGCAGCTCGCCACCACCGGCAATTATCTGGGCACCGAGGAACAGACCCAGCCGATCGACCTGCCCGGTGCGGTCGATGGCGTCGCAACGGTGCTGGGCAACTGGACCGGCAAGCAGTTCCGCGTCGGCGACGTCAGCAAGCTGACGCTGCAGGCCGGCGCGCATCGGATCGTCGCTGGCCTGTGGTTCGACTATGGCACCGACCGGGTGACGCAATCCTATACGTCGATCGATGCCGATGGCCGGCCGGTCGACCAGTGGGGCTATCAGGACAAGGCGATCCGCACCGCCGACGGGCGCCTGCTCGCCTATGAAAATCAGCGCACGGAGACGGTCACCAAGGGCTTCTTCCTGGCCGACAGCATTGCGGTGACGCCCAAGCTGGGCATCGACATTGGTTTCAAGGGCGTCAACCTGCTGCGCAACGGGCGCAATTATCTGCCCGGCCCGCAATCGACGGTACGGATCGACAGCTTCGCCGCGCTGCCGCGGGCGGCGATCCATTATCAGCTGGACGACCGGCAGCAGCTGTTCGCCAACATCACCACCAGTTTCCGCACGCCCAACGAGTTCGCGCTCTACAACAGCTATTATGGCGGCGAACTGGTTAGCCAGGGCACCAATGCCCTGAAGAATGAATATTCGATCTCGCAGGAGCTGGGCTATCGCTATATCGGCCCCAGCCTGTCCTTCTCGCTGACCGGTTTCCATTATCATTTCCGCAATCGCCAGGTGGCGACGGTGATCGACAGCGGCGGCGCGCTGGTCAATTCGACCATCAACGCCGGTAGCCAGAGCAGCTATGGCCTGGATGGCGAGATCGACTATCGCCCGGCCAAGGGGATGAGCATCTATGCTTCGGCCGAATATCTGCACACGCGTCTGAACGACGATCTGGCGATCAACGGCGATTATCTGCCGACCAGGGGCAAGCGGGCGGTGTCGGCCCCCAGCTTCCAGTTCGCGCTGGGCAGCACCTATGATGACGGCCGGCTGTTCGGCAGCAGCGCGCTCAAATATGTCGGCCGCCAATATGCGACCTTCATGAATGACGAGAGCATCAAGGGCTATGCCACGCTGGACCTGTCGGTCGGCGTGCATCTGGCCGGGCTGATCGACGCGCAGGTTATGGACCTGCGCATCAACGCGATCAACGTCACCAATCCGCGCGTCCTGTCGGGCGTCTATTCGATCAGCACCAACGCGCAGGACACGGTCGGGCGCAACGGCACGCTGATCGCCGGTTCGGCGCCGACCTATTATGTCGGCAGTGGGCGCGCCGTGGTGGCGACGCTGTCGCGCGCCTTCTGACGATGAGCGCCGCCGCTCCGCATCTGGTCCATGGCATGGGGCTGGCGCTGGAGGCGCCGGCCTGGCCGGCGATCACGGCGGAGGAGGCCGCGGCGGTGCTGGCCCATTTTCCCGACGCTGGCCGGCTGGCGGCGCTGGCCTGGCATTCGCCGCGCCCCTTTTCGGCGGCAGCGCTGGTCGAGACGGATCGCGGCCCGCTGTTCCTGAAGCGGCATCACCAGCGCTTGCGGACGCCGGCGGCGCTGGCCGAGGAGCATGGCTATATGGCGCATCTGCGCGGTGCCGGACTGGCGGTGCCCGACGTGCTGCGCGCGACCGATGGTGCCAGCGCGATGGCGCTGGGCGAATGGAGCTATGAGTTGCATCGCCAGGCGCCGGGTATCGATCTTTATCGCGATCGCCAGTCCTGGACGCCCTTCCTGTCGCCCGGTCACGCCTTCGCGGCTGGTGTTGCACTGGCGCAACTGCATCGGGCGGCGGCCGGTTTCGCCGCGCCGGCACGCGGGTCGCATCCGTTGGTGTCGAGCTTCACCATATTGCCTGCCGTCGATCCGCTGGTCGCAGCGGACGCCTATGTCGCGGCGCGACCGGCGGTGGCGGCCTTCCTGGCGGATATGCCCTGGCGGTCGGAACTGGCGCGGCTGTTCGCGGCATTGGGGGAGGGGCTGGCGCCGCGGCTGGCGGAGCAGCCTGCGCTCTGGACCCATAATGACTGGCATCCCTCCAACCTGCTCTGGTCGGCGGAAGGCGCGGTCAGCAGCATCTTCGATTTCGGCCTGTCGACCCGCAGCTGCGCACTGCATGATCTGGCCACCGCGATCGAGCGGACGGCGATTCCCTGGCTGACGCTGGATCAGGGCCGGCTGGCCGAGCCGGCGGATGTGGATGGGGCGCTGGCCTTGCTGGCGGGCTATCGCAGTGTCCTGCCGCTGGCGCCTGCCGAGATCGATACGCTGCTGCGCCTGCTACCGCTGGTCCATGTCGAGTTCGCCCTGACCGAGATCGACTATTTCTTCGGCATATTGGCCGATCGCGAAGGCGCGATGCTGGCCTGGCAGGCTTATCTGGTCGGCCATGCCGACTGGTTCCTGTCGGGGGCGGGGCAGGGCTTTCTGGCGCAACTTCGCGAGGGAGTGGCGGGCTGATGTCTGTGCTGGAGATCATTGCCGTCATCATCAGCTTCCTCGGCATCTGGCTGACGGCGCGGCGGCATCTGCTGTGCTGGCCGGTCAACCTGATGGCCTGCGCCCTGTATGCCAAGCTGTTCCTGGACGTGCGCCTCTATGCCGACATGGTGCTGCAGGGGCTGTTCGGCATCGCCATCGTCTATGGCTGGATCGGCTGGATCGGCTGGGCGCGGGGCAAGCGCGACGAGGGCGAGGTAAGGGTGGTGGCGCTGCCGCCGATGCGGGCCGCCAAGGGGCTGGCGCTGGGCGCACTCTGTGCCGGCGCGATCGGCTGGTTCACCCATCATTATACCGATGCGGCGCTGCCCTGGATGGATTCGGCGCTGAGCAGTTTCAGCCTGGTCGCCCAATATTGGACGGCGCGGCGCCATGCGGCGAGCTGGCTGCTGTGGATCGTGGTCGACATTTTCTATGTCGGCATGTTCGCGTTCAAGGGATTGTGGCTGACGGCCGGTCTCTATGCCGCGATGATCGGACTGGCGGTGCTGGGCTATTGGCGCTGGCGGCAGGCGATGGGTCGCAGCGCAACCTGAACAAGGCTGCTGCCTTGAGTCGGCAGGGATCGGATCTATCTGGAAAATGGAGGCCCGAGCCGGAATCGAACCGGCGTGCAAGGATTTGCAGTCCTCTGCGTCACCACTCCGCCATCGGGCCTTCCGTGCGGTGGAGGCGGCAAATGTCCGCCTTTGATCGCAAAGTCAAGCGCGGGAAGGCGAACAATCCCAAGAATCTCGCTCTCCATCGTGGAAAGCCGCTTGGCGCGGGGGAAATGCTGATTTAGAGGTCCGGTAATCCCCTAAGTGTATTGCATTGCCAATACAGTTGTGCCAAGCGAGGAACTATCGTGACCGAGCAGAACTTTTCTTCGATGCGGACCGCCATGGTCGAGAGCCAGCTGCGCACCAGCGCCGTGGACGATCAGCGCGTGATCGCCGTGATGGCGAAGGTGCCGCGCGAGGACTATGTCCCCGCCGAGCGCCGGGCCATGACCTATGTCGATCGCCCGATCCCGCTGGACGGCGACCGTGCGCTGAACCCGCCGCTGGTCACTGGCCGTCTGCTCAAGGAAGCCGATGTCCAGGCCGGCGAGAAGGTGCTGCTGATCGGCGCCGCGACCGGCTACAGCGCGGCGCTGCTCGCCGAGCTGGGTGCGCAGGTGACGGCAGTCGAGGTCGAGGGTGGCGCGGAGATCGCGGTGCCCGGCGTGACCGTGGTGCGTGGCCCGCTGGCCGCCGGCGCATCGGCCGGTGCGCCCTATGATGTTCTTTTCATTGACGGCGCGGTGGAGGAAGTCCCCGCTGCGCTCGTCCAGCAGCTAGTCGATGGGGGACGGGTGGTGACGGGCGTCGTCGAACGCGGTGTCGCTCGCCTGTGCAGCGGCCGCGCGGTGGCGGGCGTGCTGGGTCTCGCCAGCCTTACCGACATGGAAATGGTCGTGCTTCCCGGTTTCGCCGCGCCGGAGCAATTCGTTTTTTGAGACAGGATAGATGACAGCAAAGCGTATGACCCTTCGGCGCCAAGCCGCTACAGCCTTGCTGTTGCTATCCTCCTCCATGGCAGGGGTGGCGCATGCCGAAACCCTGCAGGGCGCGCTGGCCAAGGCCTATCGCACCAACCCGACCCTGACCGGCGCGCGCGCCGGTCAGCGGGCGACGGACGAGAATGTCCCGATCCAGAAGGCGGCGGGGCGGCCCACGGCCAATTCGCAGCTCCAGTTCCAGGAACTGGTGATCCGCCCGTCGAACAGCTTCCTGGCGCCGCATCGGTCCGCCAGCGCCAGTGCCAGCATCGATGTGCCCATCTATTCCGGCGGCACCGTACGCAACAGCGTGAAGGCGGCGGAAACGCGCGTCGAATCGGGGCAGGCCAATCTGCGCGGGACCGAGGCGAGCGTGTTCTCGCAGACGGTCGCAGCCTATATGGACGTGATCCGCGATATCGCGCTGGTGTCGCTCAATGCGGCGAATGTGAAGGTGCTGGAGGTCAATCTCCAGGCGACCAACGACCGGTTCGAGGTCGGCGATGTCACCCGCACCGACGTCGCCCAGTCCGAATCGCGTCTGGAACTGGCCCGGTCCGACCTGCAGCGCGCCGAATCCAACCTGATCACCAGCCGCGAAAATTATATCGCGATGGTCGGCGAGGCGCCGGTCGATCTGGAATCGCCGCCCGCTCTGCCGGGCCTGCCGGCCGATCCCGACAGCGCCGTGCGCGTCGCGCTGGCGGATAATCCCGATATCCTGGCTGCACAGAAGTCGCGTGAGGCGGCGCGTTATGACGTGAAGGCGGCCAAGGGCGCCACGCTGCCGACCCTGAGCGGTTTCAGCCAGGGCAGCTATACCGACTATATGGACAAGGACATTGCGGCCAACAAGCAGGCGGCCGTCGGTGCGACCCTGACCATTCCCTTCTACCAGGGCGGTCGCCCGGCCGCACAGGTGCGCCAGAACCAGGCGCTCGAGTCGCAGGCGATCGAGCGGCAGATCGAGGTCGAGCGCGGCGTGATCTCGCAGGCGCGCGCCGCCTATGCCGCGTTGCAGGCGTCGCTGCGCACGATCCAGTCGAGCCAGAAGGCGGTCGATGCCGCCGAACTGTCGCTGGAAGGTGTGCGGGCGGAAAATTCGGTCGGCAGCCGCACCATCCTCGACATCCTCAATGCCGAGCAGGAATCGCTCAACGCCAAGGTCGAACTGGTGACCGCGCGCCGCAATGCCTATGTCGCCGGCTTCACCCTGCTGGCCGCGATGGGCCATGCCGAGGCCGACGATCTGGGCCTGGAAAGCGGCACCCTCTATGACCCGATGGTCAATTACGACCGGGTCGAGGGCAAGTGGTTCGACTGGGACTATGACGGCAAGCCCCAGGCGGTTTCGACGCGTACCGTTGACACGCCGGCTCAAAACGCCAAAGTCGATGCCGTGCAGCCTTAACCGCTTGTTAACCTGAACAGGTAATCTTGGCGGAATAGGTGCGGAATGAAATTTGGACGGGAATTATCCATGGGTGACATGACCAAGGAACCCTCGATGGAAGAGATACTCTCGTCCATCAAGCGGATCATCGCCGAAGAGGGCGAGGACGCCGTTCAGGCCGCGCCGCAGCGCCGCCAGAAGGCCCCGATCGACCTGAGCGCCGCGTCCCATGCGGTGATGTCGGCTGAGGTCGAGGAAGTGCTGGAACTGACCGACGAGATTCCGGTGGAGGAAGTGATGCCCGCGCCCAAGTCGACCCGCGCCGTGAAGGCCGTGGCCCCGTCCGAATCGGACGGCGACTCGATCCTGTCGGTGGAAAGCGAAGTGGCCGCGCGTCATTCGCTTTCGGCCCTGTCCACCATGCTGGTCAGCCCGCGCGAGGGCGAGGACAATACGCTTGAAGCTCTGGTCCGCTCGATGCTGCGGCCGATGCTCAAGGAATGGCTCGACGCGCGCCTGCCCGCGCTGGTCGAGGACATGGTCGCCAAGGAAATCTCCCGCATCACCGGCCGCTGAGGCCGACAGGCTGGCGATCGCGCGCCGGCCTCTTGCCGGGGGCGTAAGGCGCGCCTAGACCACGGATCATCTCATCGACGCGCCCGGCCGTGCATCGCATGCGCCGGCACGCCGTGTTTTCGATCCGAGGGTGATTTTTCCATGAAACATATCCTGCTTGCCGGCCTTGGCGCACTGGCCCTGTCGCCGATGCTGTCGTCTGCGCTGGTGGCGCCGGCGGCTGCCCGTCCCTTCACGCCCAATGATATGGTGTCGCTGGACCGGGTGTCGTCGCCGACCGTGTCGCCGGACGGCAAGTGGATGGCCTATCAGCTGCGCAGCACGGATCTCGCCAATAATCGCGGCCGCACCGACCTCTATCTGCTGGCGATCGACAAGGCCGGGCAGGCGCCCCGGCTGATCGCGTCGGTGCCCGACAAGAATGAGGCGTCGCCGGTCTTTTCGGCCGACGGCAGCGCGCTTTATTATGTCTCCAATGCCAGCGGCGACGACCAGTTGTGGCGCGCGCCGATCGCGGGTGGTCAGCCGGTGCAGATCAGCAAGGCGCCCGGCGGCATTTCCGGTTTCCTGCTGAACCCCCAGGGTGACAAGGTGGCGCTATGGGCCGACCGTCCGGTCGGTGCGCGCACGATCGACGATGTGAAGGCGCCGACCCCGCCGAGCGCGGGCAGCGGCCGGGTCTATGACCAGCTGTTCGTGCGCCACTGGGATACGTGGAGCGATGGCCAGCGTTCGCAGATCTTCGTCATGGCGGTCGCGGGCGGCAAGGCGGTGTCGGTGATGGGCGGCCTGGTCGGAGACAGCCCGTCCAAGCCGTTCGGCGGGGCGGAGGAACTGGCATGGAGCGCGGATGGCAAGACGCTGTTCTTCACCCTGCGCGAGGCCGGGCGGATCGAACCGCTGTCGACCAACCTCGACATCTTCAGCGTGCCGGCCGACGGCAGCGCCAAGCCGGTCAACCTGACCGACGCCAATGACGCGACCGACACGATGCCGGTGGTGTCGCCCGACGGCAAATGGCTGGCCTATGCCGCGATGAAGCGGCCCGGTTATGAGGCTGATCGGCTGGTCCTGATGCTGCGCAACATCGCCACTGGCGAGACGCGCGCGCTGACCGAGGGCTGGGATCGTTCGATCGGATCGATCGCCTGGGAAGCGCATGGCAAGGGGCTGCTGGTCACCGCCAATGACGTGCTCGACAATCCGGTGTTCCGGGTCGATGCCGCATCGGGCAAGGTGACGCGCCTCACCGAAAAGGGCCATGCCGGTAGCGTCGTGCCGCTGCCCGATGGCGGTTTCGTCTATGCGCTCGACAGCATCCAGTCGCCGGCCGATTTCTGGAAGATGCCGGCGAAAGGAAAGCCGGTGCGCCTGACGAATGTCAACGCGCAGAAGCTGGCCGGGGTGGACGATGTCTCGGTCCAGCGCTTCAGCTTCAAGGGCGCCAATGGCGACACGGTCTGGGGACAGATCGTCAAGCCCATGGCTGCCAAGGGCAAGCTGCCGGTCGCCTTCCTGGTGCATGGCGGGCCGCAGGGCAGTTTCAACGACAGCTGGTCCTATCGCTGGAATCCCAAGGCGTTCGCCGCCCATGGCTATGCTGCGGTGATCGTCGATTTCCATGGCTCGACCGGCTATGGCCAGGCCTTCACCGATGCGATCAACCAGGATTGGGGTGGCAAGCCGCTGGAAGATCTGAAGCTGGGCCTTGCTGCGGCCGCGGCGAAGGATGCCAATGTCGACGCGGGCAATGCCTGCGCGCTCGGCGCCAGCTATGGCGGCTATATGATGAACTGGATCGAGGGACAGTGGGCCGACGGCTTCAAGTGCATCGTCCAGCATGACGGCGTGTTCGACGCCCGCGCCATGGCTTATGAAACCGAGGAACTGTGGTTCGACGAATGGGAGCATGGCGGCCCCTATTATGAGAAGCCGGAGAAGTTCGAGAAATGGAACCCGGTCAATCATGTCGCCCAGTGGAAGACGCCGATGCTGGTCGTGACCGGCGAGAAGGATTTCCGCATTCCCTATACCCAGGGGCTGGCTGCCTTCACCGCGTTGCAGCGGCGCGAGATCCCGTCGCGCCTGGTGGTCTTCCCGGACGAGAATCACTGGGTGCTGAAGCCCAAGAACTCGCTGCAATGGTATGATGAGGCGCTGGGCTGGCTGGACCAGTGGACCGGCGCGGCCAAGGGCAAATGAGCCTTTGAGGGGCTGGCCCGGCCTGCTATATTGACCCCATGGCAAAGATGAAGGTCGATATCGTCGATGGTCCCATCGACCTCGGCAAGCCGGGCAAGCCCAGATACCGGACCGTCCACAAGGACGGCAAGGTCGTGAAGCTGCGGGTGGTCGATGCCGACAGCCCGCAGTTCGAAGCCGAGTTCCTCGCCTCCTTCCGCGCCAGCGTTCGCAAGGCGCGGGAAGAGAATAAGGCGATCAGGGACAAGATTTGATCGGCAAGGGCTATGCGCGGCCGCGTCTGTGGATCGTCGCGGGCCCCAATGGCTGTGGCAAAAGCTCGGCCTATGGTCGCAGCGACGTGGCCGAATTTGATGGTTCAGTCTGGATCATCAATCCTGACCTGCTGACCGCCCGGTTGCGGGAAAGCGAAGGATTGGTGCAGGACGCCGCCAATCTGGCGGCCGTGCAGAGGATCGAGGCCTGGCTGGATGCGTCGATCGACGTGCATCAGACCATCGGCGTCGAGACCGTGCTGTCCAGTCCCAAATATCGGCGGTTGGTGGAGAAGGCGCGGGCGCGCGGCTTCGAGATACGGCTGATCTATGTCTATCTGGATTCGGTGGAGCGGCAGCTGGAGCGGATCGCCTATCGCGTGGCCAAGGGCGGGCATGATGTGCCGGCCGACAAGGTGGCGGCGCGGCGCATAAGATCCTTTGCGCAACTGCGCTGGTTCTTCGACCAGGCGGATCGAGCCTGGGTGTTCGACAACAGCCTGAGTGAACCGCAATTGGTCGCCCGAAAGGGCGATGGCGGCATCACCATTCGGGCCGGTCTGCCATCGGAAGTCATGGATAGCCTGATCTGACGTGCGCCATGCCTTGCGTGTCGTGCGGCAGGCGTTAAAGCGCGATCATGACCGAACTGCCCAAAACCTTTGACCCCGCCGCCATCGAGACCCGCTGGTACCAGCATTGGGAGGCCAATGGCCTGTTCCGCCCGGATCGTCCGGGCGCCGAACCCTTCACCATCGTCAATCCGCCGCCGAACGTGACCGGCAGCCTGCATGTCGGCCATGCGCTCGACAACACGCTGCAGGACATCGTCGTGCGCTATGAGCGGCTGCGCGGCAAGGATGCGCTGTGGGTGGTCGGCACCGACCATGCCGGCATCGCGACCCAGATGGTGGTCGAGCGGCAGCTGAACGCGGCCGGGCAGAAGCGCACCGATTTCAGCCGCGACGATTTCGTCGCCAAGGTGTGGGACTGGAAGGCGGAAAGCGGCGGCGCGATCACCAGCCAGCTGCGGCGTCTGGGCTGTTCGATGGACTGGGCTAATGAGCGCTTCACCATGGACGAGGGCTTTTTCAAGGCCGTCATCAAGGTGTTCGTGGAACTGCACCAGCGCGGCCTGCTCTATCGCGACAAGCGTCTGGTCAACTGGGACCCGCATTTCCGCTCGGCCATTTCCGACCTGGAGGTCGAGACCAAGGAAACGCAGGGCGGCTTCTGGCGCTTCCGCTATCCGCTGGCCGACGGCGTGACCCTGGCCGATGGCAGCGACCATATCGTCGTCGCCACCACCCGCCCGGAAACCATGCTGGCCGACATGGCGATCGCCGTGCATCCCGACGATGCCCGCTATCAGGCGGTCATCGGCAAGGAGATTCTCCAGCCGATCACCGGCCGCCGCTTCAAGGTGGTCGCCGACGAACATGCCGATCCGGAACTGGGGTCGGGCGCGGTCAAGATCACGCCGGGCCATGACTTCAACGATTTCGAGGTCGGCAAGCGCGCTGGCATGAAGGCCGCGGACATGCTCAACATGTTCGATGCCGACGCCAATGTCGTGCAGACCGCCGATGGGCTGATTCCCGATCGCTTCCTGGGTCTGCACCGCTTCAAGAAGGACGGCGTGGACGGCGCGCGCGAAATCGTCGTCGCCGAGATGAAGGCGCTGGGCCTGCTGGTTCCGCACGTCACCAAGAACAAGGAAGGCGAGGACGTCGCCGCCGATTTCGAGCCGCGCACGATCCAGACCCCCTATGGCGACCGTTCCGGCGTGGTGATCGAGCCCTGGCTGACCGACCAATGGTATGTCGACGCCGGCAAGCTGGCGGTGGCGCCGATGCAGGCGGTGCGCGACGGCCGGATCGAGATCGTGCCCAAGAGCTGGGAAAAGACCTTCTTCAACTGGATGGAGAATATCCAGCCCTGGTGCGTGTCGCGCCAGCTCTGGTGGGGCCATCAGATCCCGGCCTGGTTCGATGACGAGGGCAATGCCTATGTCGCCGAAACCGAGGAAGAGGCACAATTGCAGGCCGGCAACAAGAAGCTGGTGCGCGATCCCGACGTGCTCGACACCTGGTTCTCGTCCGCCTTGTGGCCGTTCGGCACGCTGGGCTGGCCGGAACAGAGTGAGACGCTCAGCCGCCATTATCCCAATGACCTGCTGATCTCCGGCTTCGACATCCTGTTCTTCTGGGATGCGCGCATGGCGATGCAGGGCATGGAGTTCATGGGCGATGTGCCGTGGAAGAAGCTCTATCTCCATGGCCTGGTGCGCGCCGCCGACGGGCAGAAAATGTCGAAGTCCAAGGGCAATGTGGTCGATCCGCTGGGCCTGATCGACAAGTTCGGCGCGGACGCGCTACGCTTCTTCATGGCGGCGATGGAAAGCCAGGGCCGCGACGTGAAGATGGATGAGAAGCGGGTCGAGGGCTATCGCAACTTCGCGACCAAGCTGTGGAACGCGGCGCGCTTCCTGCAGGCCAATGGCGTCACCGCATCGGCCAGCCGCGAAGCGCCGCACGCCACGCTGCCGGTCAATCGCTGGATCATTGCCGAAACGGTGGCGACGGTGCAGGCGATCGACACCGCCATGGCCGAGCTGCGCTTCGACGCGGGCGCCAACGCCATCTATCACTTCGTCTGGGATCAGTATTGCGACTGGTATATCGAACTCACCAAGGGTTCGATGGACGACGAGACAAAGGCCGTTGCCGGCTGGGCGTTCGACCAGATCCTGGTCATGCTGCATCCCTTCATGCCCTTCATCACCGAAGAGCTGTGGCAGTTGACCGGGCAGCGCGCGCAGGAACTGATCGTGGCCGAGTGGCCGGTCGCCCTCTATGAGGTCGACACCGACGCACAGGGCGAGATCGACTGGCTGATCCGGCTTGTGAGCGCGATCCGCACCGCGCGGACCGAACTCAACGTGCCGCCGGGCGCCAAGCTGCGCATGGTCGTGCGCGATGCGGCGGACGCAACCCGTGGCCGCCTGGATCGCCAGGGCGCGGCGCTGGCGCGTCTGGGCCGGATCGAGAGCCTGGCCTTTGGCGAGGATGTCGCCGGCGGTGCGGCGCAGATCGTCGTCGACGAGGCGACCTTCATCCTGCCGCTGGAAGGCGTGATCGACATTGCGGCGGAAAAGACCCGCCTCGAAAAGGCGCTGGCAGCGGCGGCCAAGGAACGGGACTCGCTGGGCGGTCGCCTGTCGAACCCGGCCTTTGTCGAGAAGGCCAAGCCCGAGGCCGTGGCCAAGGCGCGCGAGGACCATGCCGAAAAGACCGCCGAGGCGGAAAGGCTGAAGGCGGCACTGGACCGGCTGGGCTGAGCCGCCTAGCCTGCGCCGCAATCGGGGATAAGGGGTAAGGGCGAATGGCAGCAGGGGCACAAGGGGCGCGGGACCTGACACAGGGGCCGATCGCCTCCACTCTGCTGCTGTTCGCCATCCCGACGCTAGCGTCCAACATCCTCCAGTCGCTGAACGGATCGATCAACGCGATCTGGGTCGGTCGCTTCCTGGGGCCACAGGCGCTCGCCGCGACGGCGAACGCCAATATCATCATGTTCCTGATGTTCTCCGTCGTGTTCGGCTTCGGCATGGCGTCGACGGTGATGATCGCGCAGGCGGTCGGCGCGCGCGACATGGATGCGGCGCGGCGGGCCTTCGGCTCGGCGGTCGGCTTCTGCTTCCTGCTGGCCATGGGCGTCGCGGTGGCGGGCTGGTTCGGCGGGCCGGCGCTGCTCCATCTGCTGGCGACGCCGCCCGAGGCGTTCGACATGGCGCTGACCTATTTGCGCGTCATCTTCGTCGCGATGCCGGCCTCGCTGCTGAGCGTCATGATGATGATGGGGTTGCGCGGCACCGGCGACGCGCGCACGCCGTTGATCTTCATGATCCTGTCGGTGGCGATCGACCTGGTGCTCAATCCGGTGCTGATCCTGGGGCTGGGGCCGATCCCGGCCATGGGAATTGGCGGTTCGGCGGCGGCAACGGCGGCGGCCGGCTTCGTCAGCCTGATCGCGCTCGTCATCTATACCTATGCCAAGGATCTGCCGTTGCGGCTTCGCGGCGCGGAGCTTGGCTATCTCAAGCCCGCGATGGACGAGATGCGGGTGCTGTCGACCAAGGGCCTGCCGATGGGCCTGCAGATGATCGTCATGTCGACGTCCGGCCTGGTGATGATCGGCTTGGTCAATCGCGAAGGGTTTCTTGTGACGGCGGCCTATGGCGCGGCGCAGCAGATATGGACCTATCTGCAGATGCCGGCAATGGCGATGGGCGCGGCGGTCAGCGCCATGGCGGCGCAGAATATCGGCGCGGGTCGGTGGGACCGGATCAGCCGGATCACCGGCTATGGCATATCCTATCTGCTGGCGATCACCGGCGCGATGGTGGTCGTCATCCTGATCTTCCATGAAGCGCTGCTGGCGCTGTTCCTGAGCCATAACCAGGCGGTGATCGATGCGGCCTGGAACATGCAGTTGCTCGCGAGCTGGAGCTTCATGCTGTTCGGCTGCACCATGATCCTGTTCGGGGTGATGCGCGCCAATGGCGTGGTGGTGGCACCGCTGCTGATCTTGGTCTTCACCCTCTTCGCGGTGCGGCTGGGCTTCTATTATCTCGCCTATCCCCGGATCGGCGCGGATGCGCTGTGGCTGAGCTTCCCGGTGGGGTCGGCGGTGTCACTGACGCTCGCGGCTCTGGTCTATTGGCAGGGCGGCTGGCGCAAGGCCAAGCTGATGGTGCCGATGCACGAAGAGGAATGCCGTGAGGCGGTGCATAGCGAAACCGAACCGGCCGGTCGGATCGCGCCGACCGGCTGAGGCCCATACGCCGATCAGCGGCCCTGGTTGCGCCAGCGGGTGATGGTGCGGGTGAGGATGTCGTCCTCGCCGCCGGCCTGGCGCCAGAGCTGGGTGAAGCTGGGATCGCCGGAAGCCGGGCGCCGCGCTTCTTCCAGATTGTCGAGCGCGACGCGGATCGGCACGGCGACACCTTCGCCGCAGATGATGGCCTCGCGGTTGCGCAGGGCAGGGATCGAATCGAGGAAACCGCGCGCGCCTTCGGGCATCGCCGCCTTCACGAAGGCCTGGTCGCGATCATTGTTGAGGCGCATCGAGATGATGGTGCCGCACTGCGACAGCACGCCTTCGGCAAGGTCCGACGGACGCTGGGTGATGAGGCCCAGCGAGACGCCATATTTACGGCCTTCCTTGGCGATCCGCTCCAGGATGCGGCGCACCGCCTGACCGCCGCCGGCGGTGCTGGCGGGAATGTAGCGATGGGCTTCCTCGCATACGAGCAGGATCGGCCGTTGGGGTTCGTCGCGTGCCCATAGCGCATAGTCGAACACCAGCCGGGACAGCACCGAGACCACCACCGAGGTGATGTCCGAGGGCATGGAGGACACGTCGATGATCGAGATCGGCTTGCCGCCAGAAGGCAGGCGGAAGACCTTCGCGAGGAAGGCCTGCATCGAATCGGCCACCAGCATGCCGGAGAACATGAAGGAATAGCGCGGGTCGCCCTTGATCTCGTCGACCTTGGACTTGAGGCGCAAATAGGGGAGCGACCCGGTGCCCTTGTCGAGCTTGCCCATCTCGTTCTGCAGGATCGCGGTGAGATCGGACAGCAGATAGGGGACGGGCGAATCCACAGTCAGGCGGCCGATGCTTTCGGCCAGACGGTTCTTCATCCGCGCGGCGAGCAGGCATTTCGCGAGGATGTCGCAATCCTGGGTGCGTTCGGCGCCTTCGGAGGTGACGAACACCTCGCAATGTTCCTCGAAATTCATCAGCCAATAGGGCAGGGCGAGATTGTTCACGTCGAACACCGCGCCATTCTGCTGGAAGGCCGCGCCATATTCGCCATGCGGGTCGATCATGACGATATGGCCCTGGGGCGACAGGTCGCAGATGCGGTGCAGGATCAGCGCCGCGCTGGTCGACTTGCCGGTGCCGGTGGAGCCGAGCAGCGCAAAATGCTTGCCCAGCATCGAATCGACATAGAGCGCGGCGCGCGTGTCCATCGTCGGATAGACCGTGCCTATCTGGACATGCGGCCGGTCGTCGGCGGCATAGATTTGCTGCATGTCGTAGCTGGACACGGGATAGATGTCGGTGCCGGGCGTGGGATAGCGGGTGACGCCGCGCCGGAAGCCGTAGATGCGGCCGGTCAGCTTTTCCTCATCGCCTTCGCCCAGAAAATCGATATCGGCGATGATCGCTCCGCCATCGCGCCGGTCGAGCATCAGTGACCGGATATTGGCGATCAGCCAGCGATCGCCGACCCGCATCTTCACCTGGCTGCCGACCTGGCCGGCCATGGCGAGGCAGGTGTCGGGATCATGGGCCAGCGCCGCGAGGCTGTTGGGATCGACCAGGATCTTCGAACTCGACCCGGCGATCTGGAACACCATGCCCAGCGCCTGGTGCAGGCCGGCAGACGATGCGGCAGCGCCCGTGTCGTGCGAAAATTGATGTGCGCCCGGCATCTGGGTCATGAGCCTCTATTGTCCCCCGCAGCCGGCACGCGTCCGGCAATCGACCAGATTGCTATCGGGGGGAGGTAAATATTGGATTACCCACGGGCCGAAATGCCCTTTGCGGAATGGCCCATGGAGCGCGGAAATCCGCGCTGATGCGTCCCATGATCCCGCTTCCGGCTCGCTCCGTCGCGCAGGAGGGGGAACAGGAGCGGGTTTCGGGCATTGGAAACCTGCCACAATCAGGATTTTTGCTTGCCCGATATCGTCTTGGCCAATGCGACGCGCCGTTCCGACGCGATCGCGATTGCGCGTGTGATCTGCATTCTGGGCGTCGTCTATGTCCATGCCTGGACCGGACGGAACGGTCAGGATCTGGAATTGCTGCGTGGCTCCCCGCAGGAAGGGCTGCGCTGGGTGCTGATGGAGATTTTCGGCCGTAGCGCGGTGCCGCTGCTGGGCCTGATCTCCGGCTGGCTGGTCGGCGGGTCGGCGCGCACGCGCAACTGGCTCGATCATGTCGGGCGCAAGGCGCGGACGATCCTGCTGCCGATGCTGTTGTGGAATGCGGTGGCGATCCTGCTGGTGTCGGGCGCGGCCTGGCTGCTGGGCCTGTCGGCGCCGGTGCCGCAGTCGGGCGGCTGGATCGCCGAGGAATTGTTCATCATCAACCGCAATCCGGACATCAATGTCCAGATGCCGTTCCTGCGCGACCTGTTCCTGTGCATGGTCGCCGCGCCCTTGCTGGTGCGGTTGCCCAACTGGATGCTGATGGCGGTCGCGCTGGCGGCGCTGTCATGCCAGATTGCGGGGCTCGGGCCGCCGGTGCTGATGCGCCCGTCGATCCTCTTCTTCTTCACCATCGGCATATTGGCCCGGCGCGAGGGCTGGGCGGACCGGGCCGCGGCGGTGCCGATGCTGGCAGCTTCATTGCCCTTCGGCCTGCTGATGGGCGCGCAACTCTATGTCTCGCTCAAGGGCGGGGCGGGGCTGGCGCCGCTGGCCTTGGCGAGCCTCGACATGGCGGTGCGCATGGCGGCATCGCTCTGCTTCTGGCGGTTGGCCTGGGCACTGGCGGAAAGCCCGGCGCGCGGCCTGCTGATGCGGGTCGAGCCCTATGCCTTCTTCCTCTTCTGCGCCCATCTGATCCTGATCTGGCTGGGCGGGCCGCTACTGGGGCAATTGTTCGGTCCGCTCGGATCGCCGCTCTATCCGCTCTATCTGATCGCCCAGCCCTTCCTGGTGCTGGCGGTGGTGATCCTGATCGGCAACCTGATGCAGCGCCTGTCGCCGACCATGGCCGGGCTGATGAGTGGCGGCCGGCTGGCCGCCACCTGAGGCATCAGGCCAGTTCGCGGGCGGCGATCGCCTGCGCCGCTGCCATGGCGATTTCATAGCTGCGCTTGCGCGCCGCCGGATCGAAGATCTGGGCGGCGATGATCACCTCGTCCACGCCGGTGCGGTCGATGAAGGCGGCCAGGTCGCGCTCGACATCCGCCTGGGTGCCGATGCTGGAGGCGCTCAGGACATCGGACAGCATCGCCCGCGCCTGCATCGGCAGGCTGTCATAATAGCCTGCCAGCGGCGGTTGCAGCTTGCCGGGCTGGCCGGTGCGCAGCCGCACGAAGGCCTGCTGCATCGAACTGGCGACCAGTTCCGCCTCCGCCGCACTGTCGGCGGCGAAGATATTATAGCCGGCCATGGCATAGGGGCGGTCAAGCTGGGCCGAAGGGCGGAAGTCGCGGCGATAGATGGCCAGCGCCTCGTCCAGCGCGGCCGGGGCGAAATGGGAGGCAAAGGCGTAGGGCAGGCCGAGCGCGGCCGCCAGTTGTGCGCCGTAGAGGCTGGATCCGAGAATCCAGAGCGGGACATTGGCGCCTTCGCCCGGCGTGGCCTGAATGCCCAGCCGATCGTCGCCGGCGAAATAGGCCTGGAGTTCGAGCACGTCGCGGGGGAACTGGTCGGCCCCGCCGCTGAGGCTGCGGCGGATGGCCTGCGACACCTTCTGGTCGGAACCGGGCGCGCGGCCCAGGCCCAGGTCGATGCGGCCGGGGAACAACGCGTCCAGCGTGCCGAACTGTTCGGCAATCAGCAGCGGCGCGTGGTTGGGCAGCATGATGCCGCCCGCGCCGATGCGGATGGATGAAGTCGCCTGACCGATATGGGCGAGCACGACGGCCGTGGCGGCCGACGCGATGCCGGGCATGCCATGATGTTCGGCCACCCAGAGGCGGTGATAGCCCAATGCTTCGACATGGGGCGCCAGATCGGCAGCGTCGGCAAGGGCGGCGGACACGTCGCTGCCTTCGCGGACAGGAACGAGATCAAGGACGGAGAAGCGGGTCATGGCCGCCATATGGGGGCATGGTCAGTTTTATTTCAATACCGAATATCAGCCGGCGCGACCAAAGCCCTGTGGTTCGACGCGGCGGCCGAAGGTGGGACGGCGCGCGACCAGCGGATTGGCGTCGCGATCGAGCAGGGCCATGGTCTCGGTAAAGCAGGGGCGCAGCGCCACCACGGTCTCGATCAGTTCGTCCGGGCTCTCGCGAAACTCGACGCAGCGGCGTGCGACCATTTCGATCTCTTCGGCCATGGCACTGAGCCGATGGGCGCCGAACTGAGCCGATTCGCCCTTCAACGTATGGGCCGGACGGACGAGGGAGACGGCATCGCGATCGCGAAAGGCCTGCTCGATGCTGCCGATCGCCTTTTCACCATCTTCGCGGAAATAGCCCAGAATGCGCATGAAGGCCGTACCCAGCTCCGTGCGGGTCCGGGCAAAATCGTTCCAGTCCACCAGTTCGGTAGCGTGTTCGGGCACCTGCGCACTCCTTTCCTGACGCTCGCGAGATTAGCCGGCGGGCGTAAACAGCCGGTTAAGCCGGCACCTTGCTGAGCGCGAAACGCTGCGGGGAAAGGGCGGAAAATTGCCATCCATGCTGCTGCGCCAGGGCCGCCAACTCGCGCGGGGCGATAGCGTCATCGGCATCGATCGTCACATGATCTGCGTCACGCATCGCTCGGGCGGCGCGCAGGACGGGCCAGGGACATTTCATGCCCCTGGCGTCGACATAAAAGGGGGCGGCATCGGGGCCGCCCGCCTCATTTGGCATAGGGGTTCTTGGCGCTGCGCAGCGTCAGGCGCACCGGCACGGCGCCGAAGCCCAGTTCCTTGCGGATCCCGTTCACCAGATAGCGGCGATAGCTTTCGGGCAGTTCGTCAAGCCGCGTGCCGAACAGAACGAACGTCGGCGGGCGCGTCTTGTTCTGCGTGATGTAGCGCAGCTTGATCCGCTTGCCGCCCGGTGCCGGCGGCGGATTGGCCTCCAGCGCGGCTTCGAACCAGCGGTTGAGCACGCCGGTCGAAATGCGCTGCGACCAGGCGGTACGGGTTTCGAACGCGACCTTGATCAGGTCATCGAGCCCCTTTCCGGTGGCGGCCGACACGGTCATGATCGGCACGCCGCGGACCTGCGCCAGGCCGTCGAACAGCGCCTGCTTGATGCCCTGATAGAGGGCCGAGCCATGTTCCACCGTATCCCATTTGTTGAGGGCGACGATGAGGGCGCGGCCTTCCTCCAGCACCTTGTCGGCGATGCGCAGATCCTGCGCTTCAAGCCCGCGGGTGGCGTCGAGCAGCAGCACCACGACTTCGGCGAAGTTCACGGCGTTGAGGCCATCGGAAACGGCCAGCTTTTCCAGCTTGTCCTGCACCTTGGCGCGCTTGCGCATGCCGGCGGTGTCGATCAGGCGGACGGGGCGTTCCTCGCCCTCATAGCTGGTCCACATCCAGTCGACGGCGATGCTGTCGCGGGTGATGCCGGCTTCCGGCCCGGTCAGCAGGCGATTTTCGCCGAGCAGCCGGTTGATGAGGGTCGACTTGCCGGCATTGGGACGGCCAACGATGGCGAGCTTGAGCGGGGCGCTCTCCTCGTCCTCGTAAAATTCCTTCTCATGCTCCTCGCCATCCTCGCGTTCGAGATAGGGGAGCAGCGCCTGGAACAGGTCGGCCAGGCCCTGGCCATGTTCGGCGGAGAAGGGGATAGGTTCGCCCAGGCCCAGTATGAAGGCTTCCATGACGCCGGCTTCGGTCGCCTTGCCCTCGGCCTTGTTGGCGACCAGGATCACCGGGGCATCGCCCTCGCGCAGCCAGCGGGCGATTTCCTCGTCCAGCGGGGTGATGCCGGCGCGGGCATCGACCATGAACAGGGCGACGTCGCAATTCTCGACCGCCGCCTGGGTCTGCATGCGCATGCGGCCGGGCAGGCTATGGGGATCTTCATCCTCATAGCCGGCGGTGTCGATGATGGTGAAGTCGAGGCCCAGAAGATGAGCCTCGCCCTCGCGCCGGTCGCGGGTGACGCCGGGCTGGTCATCGACCAGCGCCAGCTTCTTGCCGACCAGGCGGTTGAAAAGGGTGGACTTGCCCACATTGGGCCGCCCGACAATGGCAACTGTGGGCAGCATGATGTGGGCCCGTTTCCTTTCTATCGCTGCCCTTAACGCAGCGCCGTCAGCTTGCCGTCATCGGCAAGGATGTAGAGCATGTTGTTGGCGACCACCGGCGAGAGCGACATGGACTTGTTCATGTCCACTGCCTGCTGGATGGTGCCGGTCGCCGGATCGACATAGTTCAGATCACCATGGGTCGATACCAGAATCAGGCGGCCACCGGCAAGGACCGGGCCGGTCCAGCGGATCGCCTTGTCCTTCTTCTTTTCCTTCTGCCAGCGGCGCAGTTGGCTGATCCAGCGGATCTTGCCGGTCGCGCGGGCGACGCAGAGCAGCTTGGCATCGCTGGTGACGGCAAACACCCACTCACCTGCGATCCAGGGGGTGGAGATGCCGGCGATGTTGATTTCCCACAGGCGCTGGCCGCTGGTGAGTTCGTAGGAGGCCATGCGGCCGCCCTGGCCGATCGCGAAGACGCGGCCGCGGTCGATCACCGGATCGGCGTCGATGTCGGTCAGCGAGGCAACGGCGGTGGAGATGCTGGTGCGCGAGAGCGCATCGCCCCAAAGGGTACGGCCATTTTCATAGCGATAGGCGTTGATCTCGCCCGAGCTGTAGCCCGCGATCACCGTGCCCTGCGCAGCGGCCGGAGCGGCCACGCCGAAAATGCCGGTCACCTGCAGCGTGCCGCTGTCGGTCCACTGGGTGGCGCCGTCGGTCTGGTTGAGGGCGAAGATCTGGTTGTCCTGGCCCATCACATAGACATGGCCATTTTCCAGCGTCGGGGCGCCGCGCAGCGGGCCGCCGGGATGGACCTTCCACCCGATCGAGCCATCGGCCACGTTCATCGACACGACGTCGCCGACGCCGGTGCTGGCGAACAGCTTATCGCCCAGGACGCTGACGCCGCCGCCGAACAGGGCACGACCATTGCCTTCGGCCGGAAGGCTGGTCTGCCACAGCTTCTGGCCGGTGTTGGCATCCATCGCGATGACATGGGCGCCGGCGTCGATCACAAACAGCTTGCCGCCGGACACGACGGGTGCGGAGGCAAGGCGCGCTTGCGGCGTGCTGCCTTCGATCGATGCGGTCCAGGCCTGCTGCGGCGATGCGCCCAGCGCCAGATGGCCCATCGCCTTGGACGGATCGCCGCCCGGCTGCGACCATTGGTCATTGGCGTAGGATTCGGGCAGGGTGACGGGCACGTCGGCCAGGGTCGGATCGACTTCGATCCCCTGTTCGTTTGACAGGATCGAGGTGCGGTTGCCGACCACCGGGGTTTTGGGGCCGCCCTTCTTGCCGCCGACCACGCCGCAGCCCGCCAGCATCGCAACCAGGGCGACGGTGGTCAGGGTACGGCCCATCGGGCCGAATTTCGTGATGCTGTGCTTAGCCATGCGCTTGCTTATCCCTGTACCGGTTCGGCGGGCGTTTCGACCGCATCAATTCCCAATAGCCCCGCCATCTGTCGCGCACGTGAACGGATCGACTGGGGCACATTCTCGTCCTTGGCCATGGCCGCGAACATCGGGCCGGCCAGTTCGGGTTTGCGCATCTTCATATAGGCGATGGCAACCAGTTCGCCGGCGCTGCCGAACCAGGGTGCGCCCTCGACGGCGAGGGGCTTGAGGCGGTCGACCACCTGCTGCGGCTTGAGCGCGTCGAATTCGATCGTGGTCTGACGGATCAGGGCCAGGTCGCGATAGGGCTGGTCGAGCGAGCTGTCCGCCGCCATCGCCTTATAGGCTTCGATCGCGGCCTTGTTGTCGCCCTTGCGCGCGGCGAGGCCGGCCTTCACCAGCAGGGCGGAGGCGCGATAGCCGGGCTGGCTGGCCTTGGCCAGCGCGTCGATATCCTTGGCATCGGGCGTGCCGCCGCCGACGGCGGTTGCCAGCATCTTGTCCATCTGTTCGGACACGGCTTCCGACTGGGTCTTGCTGTAATGCTGCCAGTAGAGCCAGCCGCCGAAGGCGGCGAGGCCGACGATCAGCAGGACGGCTAGGGCGCGGCCATAACGCTGCCAGAAGGTCAGGAGCTGGTCCTGGCGGACGGCGTCATCGACCTCCCGCATGAAGGCTTCGCTGTTTTGCGGCGTCAGGGCCACGGGAATCTCCGAAAAATGGTCATTAGGGGCAGCCGGAAGGCGGGATCATTAGCGGCGTGGCAGAGACTCGCAAATCACTTTTTCGGCCGATAGACCTGATCATCGCCCGGAAAGCTGCGATTGCGCACCTCCGCGGCATAGCTTTCCGCCGCCTGGCTGATCGTTTCGGCAAGGTTGGCGTAGCGTTTCACGAAGCGGGCGGTGCGTTCGAACATGCCCAGCATGTCCTCCGCCACCAGCACCTGGCCATCGCAACGGGCCGATGCGCCGATGCCGATCACGGGTATGTCGACGCTGGTCGTGATGATGTCGGCCAGTTCCTCCATCACCCCTTCGACCACCATGCCGAAGGCGCCGGCAGCGGCCACGGCCTTGGCGTCGCCCAGGATCTTGGCATGTTCCTCCTGGCTCTTGCCGCGCGCGCCATAACCGCCCAGCGCATTCACCGCCTGCGGCGTCAGGCCGATATGGGCCATCACCGGGATGCCGCGCTGGGTGAGGAAGCGGATCGTCTCCGCCATCGCCTCGCCGCCTTCCAGCTTGACGCCGGCGCAGCCGGTTTCGGCCATGACCCGGCTGGCGCTGGCAAAGGCCTGCTGCGGCGATGCCTCATAGGAGCCGAAGGGCATGTCGACGAGAACGACGCTGTGATAGCTGCCGCGCACCACGGCGGCGCCATGGGCGATCATCATGTCGAGCGTGACCGGCAGGGTGGAGGGCAGGCCATAGATGACCTGCGCCAGCGAATCGCCGACCAGCAGCATGTCGCAATGCGGATCGAGCAGTTGCGCCTGACGCGCGGTATAGGCGGTCAGCATCACCAGCGGCTCGTCGGTCTTGCCCTCGAACTTGCGGCGCTGGATCTGGGGCACGGTCAGCCGCTTCATCGGCGCGGGCGTGGGATTGGCGCGGCTGGTCGCGGTGTCGAGCGTGAAGGTCGTGGACATGGGGCGCGGTCTAGCCCAGCGCGGGGCGGCGTGCAAATGCCGGACCGGCCGGCGCGGCATGATGCGCGCGCCGGCCGGCCGTCCCGTCCGTGTCCGATCGGATCAGAAGGAGAATTTGATCGTGCCGCCCCAGGTCTGCGGATCGCCGACCTGGCCGGCGATCAGGCCGGTATTGCCCGGCGCGACCTGAAGATTTTCGATATAGTTGACGTCGAAGGCGTTGCGCACCCAGCCGAACACATCGAAGCCTTCGCCGCGGAAGCCGGCGCGGACGTTGGTCAGGGCATAGCCCTTCACTTCGGTGTAGATGGATGGCGAAGCATTGCTGTTCCAGCGCGAACGGTAATTGCCGTCGACGCCCAGATAAAGCTGCCCGTCCTTCGCCAGCAACGTGACCGGGATGTTATATTCCGCGCCGTAGGAGAAGGCCCATTTCGACACGCCGGGCAGGTTCTGCCCCGAAATGTCGCACTGGCGCGGGCTGAGTGCGCCGGGGACGCCGGGCTGCGAATAATCCGGGGTGGCGCCCGACGGCTGATAGGTGCCGCCGGACAATTCGGGCGGGCAGGGGGCGTCGACGAACTTCTTGTACTTGGCGTCGGTGAAGGCGCCATTGGCATAGGCGGTGAAGCGGTCGCTGGCGACGATCTTGAAATCCGCCTCGATCCCCTGCGAGCGCACCTTACCGGCATTGGCGAGATAGCCGCGCACCGTGCCGAACTGGCCGCCATTCACGGTTGCCTGGAAATTCTTGATGTCGGTGCGGAAGGCGGTGAGGTTGAAGGTCGCCCGGCGATCCAGGAACTGGGTCTTGAGGCCGATCTCATAATGATTGACCGATTCCGGCTTCACCGTGCTGGCGTCGTAATTGACGGTGTTGTCGGCGTTGAGCGGCAGGCCATTCTGGTTGATGCCCAGCGTCTTGAAGCTCTTCGCATAGGTCGCATAGGCCAGCACGTCCGGCGCGATCTTGTAGTTGACGTTGAAGTCGTAGGTGAAGTTCCAGGCGCTGTCGGACGGGGAACTGACCTGGGGCTGGTAAACGCCGCACTGCTGCGTCGTCCCCTTGATGGTGCCGGGCTCCGCAACCGTGGTGCAACTGATGGACTGGTCCTGCGCGTTGGTGACGACACGCTGGTAGAAACCGGACTTCTTGTCATAGTTCAGGCGCACGCCGGGCTGGATGGTCAGGGCGTCCGTGACCTTCCAGCTGAGCTGGCCGAAAAGGGCGGCGCTGTCGGCCTTGAGCCATTGCGTGTTGCTGGCGGTCAGGCCGGCCAGAGTGGCCGGAATATTGGCGGGGTTGTTCGGATCGGTCGAGGGGGCAAGGCTCCACTGGGCGGCATCTTCGCCCTGCTGTTCGGTGCCCTGGGTGTCGATCCGCTGCTTGAAGCCGAACAGGCCGACGACGAAGTCGATGTCCTTGCTTTCGTAATTATAGCGGAATTCCTGGCTATACTGGTCCTGCTGCGAGGGGTTCTGTGACTTGGAGACGATCGACAGGCCGGTGAAGTCGCGGTCATTTTCCGGCTTCCAGTCCCAGAAGCGCCAGGCGGTGACCGACGTCAGCGTGCCGGGGCCGACATCCCATTTGATCTTGGCCGACACGCCGCCGATCTTGTTGCCGGCATTGAGGTTGGAATCGAGGTCCGTCAGCCGGTCATAGGGGTTGCGGCTGGGCACGACATAGCCCTGCGCAGCGGCCAGTGCATCATATTGGCGATTGAGCGGACGCTGGGTCTTGCCGACGCGCACGAAGGTCGTGCCGCAGCATTCGGGATCCTGCTTGCTATAGTCGCCCGACAAGGTGAGGCTGAAATCCTCGGTCGGCTGGAACAGCAACTGGCCGCGAATGCCCAGATTGTCCTGCTCGTTGATCCAGCGCTGGCTGGTCACATTGTAGAGCGTGCCGCGGCGGCTGGTCGCGGCGACGGCGATGCGGGCGGCGATCGTGTCGGTCAGCGGGCCGGAAATGGCGGCCTTCGCCTGCTTGTAGTTGAGATTGCCGACCGTCAGTTCGGCGCGCCCCTCGAAGTCGAAGGTCGGCTGGTTGGTCGTGATGTTGATCGCGCCCGCCGTGGTGTTCTTGCCATAGAGCGTGCCCTGCGGACCGCGCAGCACTTCCACCTGGTTGACGTCGAGGAAGTCGAAGGTCGCGGCAGCGACGCGGCTGTTATAGACATCGTCGACATAGATGCCGACGCCCTGTTCAAAGCCGTCGCTGGTAAGGCCGAACGGCACGCCAAGGCCACGGATGTTGACCGAGGTGTTGCGTGGATTGGTGGTGTAGACCTGCAGCGTCGGTGCGAGCTGCTGCAGCTTCACGATGTTGAAATTGCCGGTCGCCTCGATGCTGTCGCCCTTTACCACGGAAATGGCCAGGGGCACTTCCTGCGCGGTTTCCTGACGGCGGCGGGCGGTGACAACAATCACGTCGCCGCGTGGGCTGCTGGCCTGCTGGTCATCGGCGGCAGCGGGTTGGGCGGCTTCGGCCGCAAAGGCGGCAGGCGTGACAAATGAAGCGCTCGCCACGCTGGCGAGCAACAGAAAACGCGCAATCATGTTCTTCCCCTTGGTTCCGGAGGTCCGGTGAGTTTTGATCGCGGCGTTTCCGGTGGTCCGGTCAAAGCCGTGCTGGGGTCGTTTCTGGTGATGCGGCGTCCCCAGTGCCGCATCGGCATGTCATCCCCGACATGCCCTGATCTATGCGCTTGCCCTCCCTTGATCGGTCAGGCGGTCAGGCGCGTCTTTTCGGTGACGTCGATCTGCACGACGCGGGCGTCGTGGACGGTCAATGTGATGGAGCCGAAGCGCAGCCCTTCCAGCACGTCGCGCACCTTGTCGATGCTGGCGATGATGTCGGGGCGCTGGCCTTCGGCGCGGCTGTGGCGAAGTTCGATGGTTCTATGTTCGGTCATGTTCATCCCTCTGGCCGCGTTTTAACTCAACTGCATTAGTAGACAAAAAAGCAAATATAAGGGGCGCGCAAGATTCTCTTGTCGCGCCCCGGCGATGTCTGGGGCCGATATCAGCTGGTCATGCGCAGCCCGTCGGACGGGCGATCAAGCCGCGCCATCGGCATGGCCGGCCGCATCTGGCGCACGGCGGACGCCTGTTCCTGCGCATTGTCGATCAGCCGTTCCAGCAGCGCCTGGCCAAAGCCCCAGGCGCCCAGCCCCGAATCCGCGTTGATATGGCCGCTATGGCCGGCATCGACGAACTGGCTGCCCCAATTCTTGCCGATGCTGTGGGCGCGTTCGAAGAAGATATAGGGGTCGTTGCGACTGGCGACGAGAATCGACGGGAAGGGCAGGGGCGTGCGCGGCGTCGGGCCGAATCCGCCGATCGTCTCGGGTGTTTCCATCCGGTCGCAATCGGGCGGCGCCACCAGCAGCGCGCCGGTCACCGGCCAGCCATAGGCCTGGCTTTGCAGGGCGCCCCACCAGGCGACGGCCAGGCAGCCCAGGCTGTGCGCCGCCAGGATGACCGGGCCGTCAGCTTGGCGAATGGCGGCGTCGAGCCGCGTGACCCAGGCATTGCGATTGGGGCTGGCCCAGCTGCCCAGATCGACGCGCTGGCAATCGCCGCGTCCGCTGTCCCACAATGTCTGCCAATGATCCGGGCCGCTGTTGTTGAGGCCGGGGATGGTCAGCACGACCGGCTGGCGCGCGTCACCCGAATGTCCGAATCGCTCCATTATCCTTATCCTCGTCCTATATTCTGAGCCTCCCAAAATAATACTATTCATCTGGTAGACAATGGGTGAGCGCCGAAATGTGTCAGAATCTGGGCAACCTGAATGGCAGATAAACGGGCGCGTCGACCCCATGGCCGCGCGCCCGCATCAAGCCCCTGAACGGGCAGGAAAAAGCTACCAGGGGTAAATCAGCCCATAATATTGGTAGACGTTGCGACCATAGGCATCGTCGAAGGCCGGCCGGTCCTCGTCCAGATAGTGGGGCGCCTGTTCCAGCACCTCCTTGGCCAGTTCGATCACATAGCCGCCCTTGTCCATATCATAGGCCAGCATCGACCAGGGCAGGGGATAATGTTCATTGCCCATGCCCAGGAAACCGCCGAAGGACAGCAGCGCATAGCGCACATGGCCGCTGCGCTTGTCGACCATGAAATGGGAAATCTTGCCAAGCCTGTCGCCCTGGCGGTTGTAGACGGCGGTGCCCTCGACCCGGTCGGACGCGATCAGGTCATGGCGATGCGCGCTCATCATCTCGGCCATTGTCACTCTCCTGCAAAAACATTCTATTCTGATGCAACCATGGGGAACCGCTGGGGTTCCTCCGCTTCACAGCAAGGAGCATCGGCATGAAGATCAATCGCAGCGGTTCGGCGGCCTGGAGCGGCGGCCTGAAGGACGGCAAGGGCACGATCTCGACCCAGAGCGGCGCGCTCGACGCCTATCCCTATGGCTTCGCCACCCGGTTCGAGGGCATGCCGGGCAGCAATCCGGAAGAACTGATCGCGGCGGCCCATGCCTCCTGCTTCACCATGGCATTGTCGCTGATCCTGGGCGAAGCCGGACTGACGGCGGAGAAGATGGAGACGAGCGCGGTCGTCACGCTGGAGCAGCAGGAGGGCGGATTTGCCATCACCGCAAGCAAGCTGACCCTGAAGGCCAAGGTCCCCGGCGCCGACGACGCGACCTTCCAGGAACTGGCGGCGAAGGCGAAGGCCGGGTGCCCGGTATCGAAACTGCTGAAGGCCGATATCAGCCTGGACGCGGAACTGCTGGCCTAGGCCGTCGCGATACGCCTGGCGTGGCGATGTTCACGCCAGGCGATATAGAGGCCGCTGGCGATGATCAGCGCGGCGCCGACCCAGGTCGTCCACATCGGCCAGTCGCCCCAGATCGCCCAGCCCAGCAGCGTGGTCCACAGGATCGAACTATAATCCATCGGCAGTACCACCGACACCGGCGCCCAGCGCAGCGCGGCGGTGAGGCAAAGCTGCGCGATGCCGCCGAACAGGCCGATCATCAGCAACAGGCCCCAGGTCTGCGCGTCATGCGGCTGGCCATAGAAGAGCATGCCGATGCCGAGCGGCGGCACCGACAGGGCCGTGAACCAGAAGACGACGACCCCCGCGCTCTCGGTGCGGCCCAGTTCCCGCAGCACCAGGCTGACGCTGGCCGTCACCAGCGCGGCGGTGATGGCGACGGCAACGCCCATCGGCGGGAAATGGCCGCCTTCGGGCCGGACCATGATGAGGACGCCCAGAAAGCCGATCAGGACCGCAGCCCAGCGATGGAGGCCGGTCGGCTCGCGCAGGATCAGCGCCGACAGGATCGTGCCGAAGATCGGCATGGTGAAGCCGATCGTCGTCGCCTCGGCCGGCGGCAACAGGATGTAGGACAAGAAGTTGAGCGCCATGCCGGTGAGGCCGATGACCATGCGGGTCGCATGGACACCGATCCGCCGGGTGCGGATGGCGCCGATGCCGCTGCTCATCGCCAGCCAGGCGAAGACCACGGGCAGGGCAAGCGCCTGACGGTAGAAGAGGGTTTCGACCAGATGGACGCCATGGGCGTCGGCAACCCGGCCGGTCACGAACATCACCGCCAGACAGATGACCGCGACCAGGCGCAGGCCGATGGCGAAGAGCGGGCGATGCGGGCGGGACGGGGCGGCGGCGCTGGACACGCCGCTTCCTTAACCCGGTTACGCGATGGCGCAACCGGGCTGGGTCGGGTTTCTTACTTGAGCGGCTTGCGGAATTTCAGCGTCATGCGGTCGCTTTCGCCGATCGCAACATACTTCGCCCTGTCAACTTCGCCGTTACGCAGCGTGGGCGGCAGGGTCCAGACGCCCTTTTCCCAGTCGGCCGTGTCCTTGGGATTGGCGTTCACTTCCGATGCGCCGACATATTCGAAGCCCGCGCCTTCCGCGATGCGGCGGATGGTCGAGACCTTGAGATAGCCGCTGCTCTTTTCCAGCGCCGTGTCGCGATCCTCGGGCAGGCGATGGTCGACGATGCCCAGCGTGCCGCCGGGCTTGAGCATGGCGAAAAAGGCCTTGAAGGTCGCATCCTCGCTGCCGCCCATGACCATGTTGTGGACATTGCGGAAGGTCAGCACGGTGTCGACGCTGTTGGCCGGGATGCTGGCGGCTTCCTCGGGATAGGCGACCAGCTTCACCTTGTCATAGGCCTGCGGCTTTTCGGCCAGGAACTTCTTGTAGCCGTCAAGATAGCGGCCGGTGGGCTGGAGCGCATAGAAGCTGCCCTTGTCGCGCAGCAGCGGCGCCAGGATTTCCGTGTACCAGCCGCCGCTCGGCGCCCATTCCACCACCGTCTGGGTCGGCGTCACGCCAAAGAAGGCGAGCGTTTCCTGCGGATGGCGATATTTGTCGCGGGCGACATTGGCCGGGGTGCGGCTGGACGCGCCGATGGCGGCTGCCACCGGATCGGCGCCATGGCCGGCATGCTGGGCGACGGCCGCGCCCAGCGGCAGGAGGGTAAGGGCAGCGGCAAGCGCGATCGATCGGCGGGGAAAAGCGGACATGGGCAACCTCTCAACGGATCTGGAGCGCAGGGTGTGCCGTGCCCGCATCCCACTGGCAAGGAAATCCGGTGGTTAGGGACGGGCCGGTCAGGACCAGCTGCCCGCGATCGACTCCGCCGTGGCGTCGATCGCGGCCGGTTCATCCTCGCCGGTCAGGGCATAGGACATGTCGCCGCGCCGCCAATAGGCCACTGACTGGGCGCCCTCGCGCACCGAATCCGGTCGCTCTGGGGCGTCGGTGCGCCGGTGCATGGCATAGATGGACAGGTCGCGCCCTTCGGGCGTGCGCAGCGCGATCAGCAGCGCGGGCGTGCGTTCACCGGGGAAGAGCTGGACATCGGTCACGCGCCAGTCGGCGGGCAGGCCGGGAATGTCGATATGGGTGCTGGCCAATATCTCGCGCGGGTCGAAGCTGGGTGATTCGATCTGCCCCTGCATCCGGGCGCGGATCATGGCGACGCGGTGGGAGGTTGCGGCATCGACCACATAGGCGGGCGGCCCGTCGCGCACCATGAGCAGGGCAACGAAGCTTGCCGCCAGCAGGGCAAGGCCGCCGCCGGCGCCGATCGCAAAGCGACGATGGCGCGCGGCCGGCGGGTGGAGCGCGCTCGCCTGTGCCGCCATGGCTTCGGGCAGGGGCGCGCGGTCCTGCGCCAACAGGCGCAGCCCGGTGCGGGCGCTGAGGTCGCCCATGACCTGCGCGGCGAGGTCGGGCCGGCGCGACAGGCGGTTCTCCACCGCAAAGCGCCGGCCGGGATCGAGCTGGCCGTCGACATAGGCCATCAGTTCGATCTCCAAAGGATCCTCACTCATCCTGTCCTCCCACGATGCGCAGCCGATCGCGCGGCTGCCTGTCCCTGTCCTGTCGCAATGTCGCCCGCGCACGGGCCAGGCGCGACATCACCGTGCCGACCGCTATGCCCAGAAGGTCGGCGCTTTCCTGATAGCTCAGCCCTTCGACCACGGTCAGGTGCATGACGGCGCGCTGATGGTCGGGCAGGTCGGCAAAGGCGCGGGCGACCTGCATCAGGTCGGCGCGCACCTCCTGGTCGGGATCGGCATGATCGACCTGGATCTGGGCAAAGGCCATATTGCGACGCGTTTCCGCCGCCTCGCGCCGCTTGGCCGAGATGAACACATTGTGGACGATGGCCAGCAGCCAGCGGCGGCGGCTGCGATCGGGCTGGAACTGGTCGCGCCGTTCGATCGCGCGCATCACGGCGTCCTGCACCACATCGTCAGCGACGACATGGTCGCGCGACAGGGCGCGGGCATAGCGGCGCATGGCGCGCAGGTCCGCCTCCATTTCCATGTCCGTCCGCTTGCCCGTCATCCACATCATTCCATTGGGGCGCCCGCCAGTTCGCGATAGACGCGCGCCACCGAATCCAGGACATGGTCCCAGCGATAGTCGCCCGCCGTCGCCTCCGCCGCGTGGCCGAGCCGCCGCCTTAGGCCGGTGTCGCGGACGAGGGAAGCCAGGCCGCCGGCATAGGCGCCAACGTCGCCCGGCGGCACCAGCAGTCCGTTGACGCCATTATCGATCAGGGCGGATGCGCTGGGGACGTCGGCCGACAGGACGGCAAGGCCGCTGGCCATTGCCTCCAGATTGACGTTGCCGAACGCCTCCGTGACGCTGGGATTGACCAATATGTCGGCGCTGGCGACCAGCGCGCCGAGACGCGCCCCTTCGACATGGCCGGCAAAGCTGGCATTGGGCAAATGGCGGGCGAGGGCATCGCGCGCCGGGCCATCGCCCAGGATCAGGGGGCGCAGCGACAGACCGTTGGCGCGCGCCGCCATGATGGCGTCGGCGAAGATATCGAGCCCCTTTTCCCTGACCAGCCGGCCGAAGAAGAGCGGCACGACATCGTCGGGCGCATAGCCAAGCTGGGCGCGCAGGCTTTCATCTCGCATCGCCGGATGAAAGACGGATCGATCGACGCCCCGGCTCCAGAGGGCAATGCGCTCTGCGCCATGGATTGCGGCGAGGTCCGCAGCGATCGGCGGGGTCGGGGCGAGGATGCGGTCGCAATCGCCATAGAAGCGATCGAGATAAGTTTCGACCTGCCGCTGCAGGAAGCCGAGGCGATAATAAGCAAGATAGGTCTCGAACCGGGTGTGCAGGCTGGCGACGGCCGGAACGGCGTTGCGCCGCGCCCAGTTCAGCGCTTGCCGACCGAGCAGGTCGGGCGCGGACAGATGCACGATGTCAGGCTGGAACGCCTCCAGATCGGCGCGGGCGGCACGGGTCAGGCCGATCGCGAGCCGATATTCCGGGCGACCGGGGATGCAGAGCGAGCGCACCGATCGGACATCGCCGGCCGAGGCGAAGGCCGGCGTCGGTGCGGTCGGCGAATAGATGCGCACCTCTGCCCCATGCTGGTCCAGCATATGCCGGACCAGACGGTTGAGCGCTCGGTTCGCGCCATCGCGCACGCAATCATAATTGCCCGAAAACAGCGCGATCTTCAGCGGCCGGGATGATGCCGGCGCCGCGGCGAACGGCAGGGCGGCATGAATATGGGCGCGAAGGGAAGAGAGCGGGGAATGCAGCGTCATGCCCCGCATACGCTTGTCGGATCGCGCCTATTCCATCGATGGCCAATTAAAATTGACGAATGATGCGCAGGCCGGCGGTGGGACGGAAGACATCGCCGCGCGGCCGTTCCGCGCCAAGGCCCGCCTGCATGGCGAAATTGCCGCCCAGTTGCTGGTGCAATTGCGGCATCAGCAGCAGGCCGCCCTCGCTGCCGCCCTGATAATTGATCTCCAGCCCCAATACCTGTCCTTCGCGGCTGTCATAGAAGGCAGAGTGGTTGAGGATCACGCCATTGCGGCCATGGCCGCCCGACAGCTTGACGTCAGCGAGCCCCGCCATCGTCACGCTGCTCCAGCGGCTGTTGTAGCGATGGGCCGCCATATAGGCGAAACTGCTGCGATATTGTTTGGCGCGGCGGTCATAGATGCCGAGATACTGGACGCCATGACCGGTGCGTCCGCCGCCGGTGGTACCGAAACTCGCCTGCAGGCCCAGCTTCAGTTCAGCAAGCCGGCCGTTGACGAAGGGCAGTTCGCCCTCGATCGCGAAGCCGTCGGCAAAGGCATATTCGATTTCTGGCGCCCAATGGACGGCGTCGTCATCGCCCGATAGCGGAACGGTTGCCAGCGTATTGACCTCCAGTTCGCCGCGCTTGGCGCCCAGCGGCCGCATCATGTCGAAGATCATCGGTTCGGGCACGTCGGGATAGGCGTCGGACGCCAGCGCGGCATCGCCCAGAAAGGCGCTCGCCATGGCGGCAAGGCCATGGCGCGAAAGGGATCGAACGGACAAGAAAGGCTGCTCCCGCGATAAGGATGTGACGATTCACATCCCCGTCTACGCGGGAGCGGAAGCCTTTATTCCCTGAGGGTCAGAGACAGGCTTCGAGGAAGGGCTGGTCGAAGCCGAACATGCGGGCCTTGTCGAGCGTATAGGGGCGCAGGCCCATCGAGCGATATTCGCCGATGATCTTACCGCTGTCATCCTCGTCATGATATTCGAACTTGAACAGTTCCTGGGTGACGATGACGTCGCCTTCCATGCCGATCACTTCGGTCACGTTGGTGACGCGGCGCGAACCGTCGCGCAGGCGCTTCACCTGGACGATCAGGTCGACCGAGTCGGCGATCTGCTTGGAAATGGCTTCCTTCGGGATCTTGATGTCGCCCATCAGGATCATGTTTTCCATACGGCCCAGGCATTCGCGCGGGCTGTTGCTGTGGAGCGTACACATGGAACCGTCATGGCCGGTGTTCATCGCGGCGAGCAGGTCGAAACATTCCGCACCACGAATTTCGCCCAGGATGATGCGATCAGGACGCATACGCAGGGCGTTCTTGACGAGATCGCCGATGGTGATCGCGCCCTGGCCTTCCAGGTTGGGCGGGCGGGTTTCGAGCGGCAACCAGTGCGGCTGCTGCAGGCGCAGTTCGGCCGCGTCCTCGATGGTCAGCACGCGCTCGCCCGGATCGATCATCTTCGACAGCGCGTTGAGCATCGTCGTCTTGCCCGAACCGGTACCGCCCGAAATGACGATGTTGAAACGGCAGGCGCCGGCGATCTTGAGTGCGGTCGCCATCTTCTGGTTCATCGCGCCCCATTGGGCGAGCATGTCGATGGTGATCGGCTTGGCCGAGAATTTACGGATCGAGATGGCCGTGCCCTTGAGGCTGAGCGGCGGCACGATCACGTTGACACGCGAACCGTCGGGCAGGCGGGCGTCGGCCAGCGGCGTGGTCTGGTCGACGCGGCGGCCGACCTTGTTCACGATGCGCTGGGCGATCTGGAACAGATGCTCTTCATCGCGGAACTTGATCGGCGCGATCTGGAGCTTGCCCTTCTTTTCGACATAGGTCTGTTCGGGGCCGTTGACCATGATATCGCTGATGTCCGGGTCGGCCAGCAATTCCTCGAGCGGGCCGAGGCCCAGAAGCTCGTCGACCAGCACCTTTTCCAGCGCGAACTGCTCGCGCCGGTTGAGCGTCAGCTTCAGCTCGGCCAGCACTTCCATGATGATCGGCCGGAATTCCTCCGCCAGTTCATCCTTGGTGAGGGTCGCGGCCGCTTCGGGATCGACGCGTTCGAGCAGGCGGGGAAGCACCTGTTCCTTGATCTTGTGAACCGACGCCTCGAACCCTTGCGGGCCGGCATCGGCGACATGTTCGGCATTGGCGCGTTCGGACAGGCGCGACATGGCGTCCGCATTGCGCTGCATCTGGCTGGTCGGCGCCGACAGCGGATCGAGCGGAATTTCGCCCGGCAGGGCCGCCAGGTCGAGCGGCGGGAACTGCTCGCCGCCGCGCGGGGCCTCCTCGCGCGCTGCGCCGCCGCTGTGCATCGGTCGGGCGACGCCGAAACCCGGCTTGATGCCGGCAGGTCCATTTTTCCGTCCAAATGCGCTCATAACTCTCCGCCGGTATTCTGCGATCGGGCCAGCCACCCCAAAATGGGCCGATTCACCATGGCTGGAGAAGGTGAATAAGCTGGAAACTTTGACAAATGGCTAATGCGCCGGCGCCCATTCTGAGGATCGCGGATCGCCGGCAAGGATGGCGCCGTGCCGGATCGGGGTGAAGGGCGGGGCACGGTTACCCGACATTAACCAATCTCGCCGATAGGGATTGCAGGCTTTCAGGATTTCGGTGCCATGCGAACCTTGTCCATCGTCATTCCCGTTTTCAACGAACAGGATGGCATCTCCCTTTTCCTTGATGCGGCGCGGCCTGCAGTGGATGAGGCGCTGTCCCTGATCGGCGCCGACGCGCGCGCCGAATATCTGTTCGTCGATGATGGTAGCGCGGACCGCACCGGTGACGTGCTGGAGATATTGTCGCGGTTCAACCCGGACCTGCGCTATGTCCGGCTGTCGCGCAACTTCGGCAAGGAGGCTGCCTTGGCCGCCGGCATCGACCATGCTGTCGGAGACGCGGTCATCCCGATCGATGTCGATCTGCAGGACCCGCCCGAAGTGATCGTCGACATGGTTCGCCTCTGGCTCGCTGGCGCCCAGGTGGTCAACGCGCGGCGGGCCGATCGATCGAGCGACAGCTGGTTCAAGCGCTGGAGCGCGCGGGGCTTCTATGCGCTGCTCAATCGCCTGTCCGATTATCCCATTCCCGAAAATGTCGGTGATTTCCGCCTGCTTGACCGGCAGGCCGTCGATGTCGTCAAGCAATTGGGGGAACAGGCCCGGTTCAACAAGGGCCTGTTTTCCTGGATCGGCTTCCGGGTCGCGACGGTCGATTATGTCCGGGCGCGGCGGGAAACCGGACGCAGCAAATGGGGACTGGGCAAGCTCTGGTCCCTGGCCGTCGACGGCATCACCGCGTCGACCACCATGCCATTGCGCATCTGGTCCTATGTCGGTGGCGCGATCGCGCTCATTGCCTTTGCCTATGCCGGTTTTCTGGTCGTGCATACGCTGGCGACCGGCGTCGACGTGCCCGGCTATGCCTCGATGATGGTTGCCGTGCTGGGCCTTGGCGGGCTCAACCTGCTCAGCCTGGGCATCATGGGCGAATATGTCGGGCGGATCGCCCGCGAGGTGCGGCAGCGGCCACTATATATCGTCGCCGCCGATGCCGGGGCGCGCAACGCCGGGGGCGACGCGGCCCCGGCGCTCGATCAACTGGAAAGGGACGAAGAATGGATCGCTCAGCCTATACGAGCATGAATGCTCAGGAGGGCGAACATTGGTGGTTCGTCGCCCGCCGCGCCATCATCGATGGCCTGATCCGCGATCATGTCGCCTTGCCCGATGACGCCCGCATCTTGGAAGCCGGCTGCGGTACCGGCGGCAATCTGGCGCTTCTGGCGCAGCATGGTAGCGTCGATGCGCTTGAATATGATGACGAAGCACGGGCCATCGCGGCCGCGCGGGGCGTCGCCACCGTGGAGGCAGGCGCCTTGCCGGAGAAGGTCGGCTTCGGCGATCGGCGCTATGACCTGATCGCCCTGCTCGACGTGCTGGAGCATGTCGACCAGGATGAAGCGTCGCTCGCCGCACTGCGCGGCCGGCTTGCGGCAGGCGGGCGACTGCTTGTCACCGTGCCGGCGGTTCCCTGGCTATGGTCCGATCATGACGTGCTGCACCATCACAAGCGCCGCTATACCCATGATGGCCTTGCCGGCGTCGCCTCGGCGGCTGGCTTGCGGGTCGAGGCATCGGGCTATTTCAACAGCCTGTTGTTCCCGCTCGCCGTTGCCCAACGGATGGCGCATCAGTTGCTTCGGCGGGAAGCACCGCTCGATGCCCGCCCGGCACCCTGGCTCAATCGCTCGCTGCAACAGGTGTTCGCGGCCGAACGCCACATGCTGGGCCGCATCAATTTCCCGATCGGCCTGTCACTTTACGCGATTCTCTCCGCCTGATCCTGGTTGCCGGAAATTATGCGGACTGAACCATAGCCCGTCCCAGCACCGGGCCGGTTCGCTGGCAGGAACAGGTGTGGGCCTTGCCGGTCGCACCAGGGCGGGCATGGCGGGCAGGGGCGCGAAATAGGATCCCTTGGGGAAGGTGGCAAAGGTCTGATCCCACGCCTTCGATACCGAACAGCGGACTTCGGGCGCAGGCGGATGGACAAGCGCGCGGCGGATCTCGGCCAGCCCCGTCAGGCTGCCGATCAGCAGCATGGCGATCAGCCAGGTGCGCCGTTCGGTCCCATTGCCCAGCTCATCGGCCAGCATCGCTGCCAGGATGGCCAGCGCGGTGATGGATGCCCGCGCCATGAAATCGATCGACCATCCAATCTGCACGAACGGGATCAGCATCAGCCAGGCGAAGGCCAGCCAGAGCGTGTCTCGGCCAAATCGCGACGGTCGGGCGACCAACAGCATCGGCACCAGATAGGGCAGGGTTTCGATCCCCTGGAACATCAACCATTGCAGCGGCGGAATCGGCTGGAACCGCAGTCCGACGTCCGCGCCAGATGCCGCGCCGAGATAGAGAAGGGACGGGACGGCCAACAGGCTGGCCAGCGCCGGGAGCAGCATGTCGGCGATACGCAGGCGGCGCGCCGCCAGGGTGCGGATGCCGGCCAGCGCGGCGAAGGGCATCGCACCCATCAGACCGAGCGGCGACCATAGGGCCGTCAACGGCAGCAACGCGAGATAGGATGCCAATGGCAATCGTTCGCGGCGCCAGAGCAGATAGCCCATCGCCCCGATCCAGCCGGACATGGCATGTTGCGGAACCCAGAAGGCCAGGGTGATGGTCGAGGAATATTGGAGGCCGATCCAGTCCTCCAGATGATCGCCCAGCCGGCCATTGAGGACTAGGTCGCCGATCGCGTCTATGCCGCTGAAGCCGAGGAAGACGAGCAGCGCGACCAGTCGACCGCGCCGGCCGTCGAACAGTTGCGCGGCAAGCGCGAGACTCAGGCCCAGCAGCAGGGCATTTTGCACCAGCAATGCGATATCGCCCGCGCGCACGCCCAGCGCCTTGTAGAGCAGGGCAGGGGCGAGGAACATGCCGATCGGCGCCCGCAACAGGTCGGGGACAGCCCGTTCGGTATAGACGAAGGGCCAGGGATTGACGGCCATGTCGCGAAGCGCGGCGAGCCGCACCTGCCAGTCGACATTGGCATAGAAGAACCGGCCTTCGCCGCCGAGCATGAGCAGCAGCAGAGAGACCCCCGTGCATAGCAGCAGCGTGCCGATGCTCGGTCCCGATCGGTCGGGCATGGTGCGCAGCATGACGCTGCACAGCCCGCCGATCAGCAGCAGGGCGAGGGGATAGGCCCAGAACGGGGCGACATCCAGGAAGCGCCAGAGCAGCAACTGGTCGAGGCCGAGCCAGGCAAACAGCGCGGCGATCAGCCAGCCGGCCGGAACGGTGTGCTCGAGCAGGCCGCCAGAGCCGGCCGGTGGCGCAGAAACAGCGGTCTTGGCGGCGAGGGCGGTCATCGGCGGGCGGCACTCACAAGAAAAAGGGGCGCGAAGCGCGCCCCTTGGTCCGTTCGTCTGACATGAATGCCGCAGGTTGGAAAGAGCCTGGCTCCCCCATCGGCCTGCGCGTCAGGAAGCCTCAGCCCGCCTTTTCAGCGAGAACCGTCAGGCCCTTCTCATTGACCTCGGCAAAGCCGCCCTGGACCGGGATGATTTCCGGTGCGGCGCCAGCCGATGCGAAGATCTGGATCGCGCCATCGCGCACGGTCGACATGAAGGGCGCATGGCCCTCCAGCACGCCGAAGTCGCCATCGGTGCCGGGAACGACGACCTGATAGACCTCTTCCGAGCGGACGAGCTTTTCAGGGGTCACGAGTTCGAAATGCAGTGCCATTCTAAAATCTCCCCCCTCCCTTCCAGGGAGGGGCCGGGGGTGGGTGCCATCGCGATGCGATGGCCTGCGCCCTAGCCGAGAGGCAGGAAGCGCGCTTCGCGCGCTACCCACCGCTCAATCCCCTCCCTTGGAAGGGAGGGGAGGGTTTGTTGCTTAGGCTGCTTCGGCAGCCAGCTTCTTCGCCTTTTCGATGGCTTCGTCGATGCCGCCGACCATGTAGAAGGCGTTTTCGGGCAGATGGTCATATTCACCATCGACCACGGCCTTGAACGACTTCACCGTGTCTTCGATCTGGACGAACTTGCCCGAGATGCCGGTGAAGACTTCGGCGACGTGGAACGGCTGCGACAGGAACTTCTGGATCTTGCGCGCGCGGGCGACGGTGATCTTGTCCTCTTCCGACAGCTCGTCCATGCCCAGGATCGCGATGATGTCCTGCAGCGACTTGTACTTCTGCAGGATCGACTGGACGGCACGGGCGGTGTCGTAATGTTCCTGGCCGACGACGCGGGGTTCCAGAACGCGGCTGGTCGAGTCCAGCGGATCGACCGCCGGATAGATGCCCAGTTCCGAAATGGCGCGGTTGAGAACGGTGGTGGCGTCAAGATGCGCGAACGAGGTCGCCGGCGCCGGGTCGGTCAAGTCGTCCGCGGGGACGTAGACGGCCTGGACCGAGGTGATCGAGCCCTTGTTGGTCGAGGTGATGCGTTCCTGCAACTGACCCATGTCGGTCGCCAGGGTCGGCTGGTAGCCCACGGCCGAAGGAATACGGCCGAGCAGAGCCGACACTTCCGCGCCCGCCTGGGTGAAGCGGAAAATGTTGTCGACGAAGAACAGCACGTCCTGGTTCTCGACGTCGCGGAAATATTCGGCAATCGTCAGGCCCGACAGGGCGACGCGGGCACGGGCGCCCGGCGGTTCGTTCATCTGGCCATAAACCAGGGCCACCTTCGAACCTTCGCTGATCGCGTTGCCGTCGGCATCCTTGGCGATGACGTTGGCGTCGAGGAATTCATGGTACAGATCGTTACCTTCACGGGTGCGTTCACCCACGCCCGCGAAGACCGAGGTGCCGCCATGGCCCTTGGCGATGTTGTTGATCAGTTCCTGGATGAGAACGGTCTTGCCGACGCCAGCGCCGCCGAACAGGCCGATCTTGCCGCCCTTGGCATAGGGGGCCAGAAGGTCGATGACCTTGATGCCGGTGACCAGGATCGAGGCGTCGGTCGACTGGTCGACGAACTCGGGTGCCTTGGCATGGATCGGCGAACGCAGTTCGGTGGCGACCGGGCCGCGCTCGTCGATCGGCTCGCCGACGACGTTTAGGATGCGGCCGAGGGTCGCCGGGCCGACCGGAACCGAGATCTGCGCGCCGGTGTCGGTGACTTCCTGGCCGCGGGTCAGACCGTCGGTCGAGTCCATCGCGATGGTGCGGACGGTGTTCTCACCCAGATGCTGGGCGACTTCCAGCACCAGGCGCTGGCCGTTGTTGCTGGTTTCCAGCGCCGAAAGGATCGCCGGAAGCGCATCGGGGAAGGTCACGTCGACGACGGCGCCGATGACCTGCGAGATGCGGCCTACATTGTTGGTGGTTGCCATGACTATGTCCTTGCCTGCTTGTCCTTAGAGGGCTTCGGCGCCCGAGATGATTTCGACGAGTTCGGTGGTGATCGCGGCCTGGCGGCTGCGGTTATACTGGATCGTCAGCTTGTTGATGAGGTCGCCGGCATTGCGGGTCGCATTGTCCATCGCGGTCATCGACGCACCCTGTTCGGACGCGTTGTTTTCCAGCAGCGCCTTGAAGAGCTGCACCGTGACGTTGCGCGGGAGCAGGTCGTCGAGGATCGCTTCCTCGCTCGGCTCATATTCCACCGTCGCGGCGATCGCATTGCGGTCGGCGTCGGCGGGGATCTTCACCGGGATGATCTGCTGTTCGGTCGGGATCTGCGCGAGCGCCGACTTGAAGCGCGAATAGAAGAGATGGGCGACGTCGAACTTGCCGTCGAGGAACATCTGGCTGAGTTCCTGCGCCACCGCCTGGGCCTGGGCAAAGCCCGGCTCCTTGGCGCCGGTCGTGTCGTAATTGGCGACGATCTTGCCCGGATAGGTGCGGTTGATGACCGGACGACCCTTGCGGCCGATCAGGTAGAACAGCACCTTCTTGCCATCCAGCTCCAGCGCGCGGGCCTTGGCCAGCGCGGCCTTCACGATATTGGCGTTGAACGCGCCGGCAAGGCCCCGATCGCTATTGGCGACGACCAGCAGATGGACTTCGTCCTTGCCGGTGCCGGCGAGCAGCGGCGAAGCGCCTTCGCCCGAGCCGCCGGCGATCTTGGTCGCCAGGCTCGCGACGACCGCTTCCAGTCGCTCGCTATAGGGGCGGGCAGCTTCGGCAGCGGCCTGCGCCTTGCGCAGCTTGGCCGCGGCGACCATCTGCTTCGCCTTGGTGATCTTCTGGGTCGACTTCACCGACCCGATGCGCAGCTTCAGTTCCTTGAGGCTAGCCATAGTTCAAATATTCCGAGCAAGGGCCAGACGGCCCGCGAGACCAAAGAAACCGACGCCCATGGCGCCTTCGAACCAGCGCATCGCGCTGCTCTGCCCCACTTTGCGGCCCGCCTTGGTGGCGAGCAGCGCGAGCAGGGCGCACCACAGGAAGCCCAGCCCATAGACGATCGCGATCAGCAGCATGCCCTGCCACGGCGCATCCGGGCCGGTGCCCACGAACTGCGGCAGCGCGGCGAGGAAGAAGATCGCGACCTTGGGGTTCAGCACGGTGCTGACCAGGCCCTGGGCGAAGGGCGATCCGCCGATCCGGACCTTGGGCGTTTCGCTTGCCGGCGCCGGCTTGATCGCGCCGCGCAGCAGGCCAAAGCCCATCCAGGCCAGATAGAGGGCACCGGCGATCTTAACGCCCAAGAACAGCCCCGGCACCGCATTCAGCACGCTGAGGAAGCCGAAGCCGCACAACAGCATGTAGAACAGGCCGCCAAGCTGGATGCCGCCGATCGCCGCCATTCCCGCCTTGAACCCGCGGCGCGCCGCGTGGCCGGCCACCAACATGGTGTCCGGCCCCGGCAGCAGCACCAGACCGATCGACATCACGGTCCAGGCAAGAAGGGAATGGGCGGTCAGCACAGCGTCTTAAGCGAAGGTCTTGCCGAACGAGTCCAGCGCAGCCTTCAGCTTGCCCTTGGCGTCGTCGCCCAGATCCTTGCTGTCGCGGATCGCGGTCAGCACTTCGGGGTGGTCGTGACGCAGATAGGCGAGCATCAGCTCTTCATAACGGGTCACGTCCTTGACCGGGATGCCGTCGAGATAGCCGTTGGTGCCGGCGAAGATCGACGCGGTCTGCTCTTCGAACGGCAGCGGCGAGAACTGGCCCTGCTTCAGCAGTTCGGTCAGGCGCGCGCCGCGGTTCAGCAGCTTCTGGGTCGAGGCGTCGAGGTCCGAACCGAACTGGGCGAAGGCCGCCATTTCGCGATACTGGGCCAGCTCCAGCTTGATCGAGCCCGAAACCTTCTTCATCGCCTTGGTCTGCGCGGCCGAGCCGACGCGCGACACCGACAGGCCGACGTTGATGGCCGGACGGATGCCCTGGTAGAAGAGGTTGGTTTCGAGGAAGATCTGGCCGTCGGTGATCGAGATCACGTTGGTCGGAATATAGGCCGACACGTCGCCTGCCTGGGTCTCGATGATCGGCAGCGCGGTCAGCGAGCCATTGCCATTGGCGTCGTTCATCTTCGCAGCGCGTTCCAGCAGGCGGCTGTGGAGATAGAAGACGTCGCCCGGATAGGCTTCGCGGCCCGGCGGGCGGCGCAGCAGCAGCGACATCTGACGATAGGCGACGGCCTGCTTGGACAGATCGTCATACACGATCACGGCGTGCATGCCGTTGTCGCGGAAGAATTCGCCCATGGTGACGCCGGTATAGGGCGCCAGATACTGGAGCGGAGCAGGTTCCGAAGCGGTCGCGGCGACGACGATCGAATATTCCATCGCGCCATTTTCTTCGAGCTGCTTGACGATCTGCGCGACGGTCGAACGCTTCTGGCCGACGGCGACGTAGATGCAGTAGAGCTTCTTGCTCTCGTCGTCGCCCGCGTTGATGCCCTTCTGGTTGATGAAGGTGTCGATCGCGACGGCGGTCTTGCCGGTCTGGCGGTCACCGATGATCAGTTCGCGCTGGCCACGGCCGACAGGGACGAGGGCGTCGATCGCCTTCAGGCCGGTCTGCACGGGTTCGTGCACCGACTTGCGGGGGATGATGCCCGGCGCCTTGACTTCGACGCGCTTGCGCTCGGTATATTCGATCGGGCCCTTGCCATCGATCGGATTGCCGAGGCCGTCGACGACGCGGCCCAGCAGACCCTTGCCGACGGGAACGTCGACGATGGTGCCGGTGCGCTTGACGGTGTCGCCTTCCTTGATCTCGGCGTCCGAGCCGAAGATCACGATGCCGACATTGTCGGCTTCGAGGTTGAGTGCCATGCCCTGCACGCCATTGGCGAACTCGACCATTTCGCCCGCCTGGACGTTGTCGAGGCCATGGACGCGGGCAATGCCGTCACCCACGGTCAGAACGGAACCGACTTCGCTGACCTGCGCTTCGGTGCCGAAATTGGCGATCTGGTCCTTGATGACCTTCGAAATTTCTGCGGCGTTGATATCCATGTTCAGCCTTTCATCGCCAGGGCGAGACTATTCAAACGGGTGCGGATGGAGGAATCGATCATCTGGCTGCCGATCTTGACGACCAGCCCACCCAGGATCGCGGGATCGACCTTGGCCTCGACGGCAACGTCGCGGCCGACACGCGCCTTGAGGCCCTTGGCCAGCGCGGTCAGTTGAGTCTTGGTGAGCGGATGCGCGCTCGTCACTTCGGCGCGGGCCTCGCCCTTGTGATTCGACAGCAGTGTCTCATAGGCGCGGATGACCGCGGGAAGCTGCGAGAGGCGACGGTTCTGGGCGAGAACGCCCAGGAAATTCGTCGTCAGCGGGTCGATCGACATGGCGGATGCAACCGCCGCGATCGTCTTACCCGCTGCGTCGCGGCTGAGAACGGGACTGTTGATCAGGCCCTTGAAATCAGACGATTCTGCGATCGCCGCCTTGATTGCCGCGAGGCTCGCTGCGACGGTGTCGAGCGTCTTGCCGTCGCGGGCCAGATCGAACAGCGCCACCGCATAGCGGCCGCTGAGGCTGGCCTGAATACCGCCGGTAGTCTCCACGCGCTTACCGTCCTCCAACTTGATTTGCCGGTCATGCAAAAAGAGGGGGAGCAGTAATAACCGTCCCCTGTTGTCGGGCCGGTTAGCAGTGCCAATATGACTATGCAAGTCATGTGACACGATTCCATCGCATCGACGAAATCAAGCCAATTTGACTGAGTTTTTCGGGAAAACGGACAGGCTAGGGAGCGGGGTCTGCGGGGGCAAGCCGTCCTTTTTGGCAATGATAGACCAGCCGCTCGTTCGGCTGGGGCGGCAGCAGCGCGGCGAGGTCCGACTGGAGCGTCGCGATCCGGGTCAACATCGTGGAATCGCTGCTGCATCCCTTGATCGGGCCATCCTTCAGCAGGGCGCGGGCCTTGTCCATCGTGTCGCCATCGGGCAGCCAGCGCTGCACCCGCAACAGGCCGGTGGCCGGGTCGAATTCGCTGCGGCTGACATAATTGCCCTCGTCGGGCACATGGGCGCGCTGCCAGGTCGTGCCGGTCGCCTGATATTGGGTGTCGCCGTTGACGCAGCCGCCCTCGGCCCAGTTCAGGCCGACATCATTGGGCTGCGACACGGTCAGTCGGCTGCGGTTGAGGTCGATCCGGCAGATATTGTCGCCGGCCCAGGCAAAGGCCTTGTTGCTGACCACGCTCTGGTCCTCGGGCAGCTTCACCCGCTCGTCGATGCTAGCAAAGCTGGGCTTGAAGACGAACAGGCCAAGCGCGCCCATCAGCAGGATGCCGCCACCGGCGATGAACCAGGTGGCACGCTTTTCGCGGCCCTGGCTGTAGAAGAGGCCGCCGGCACCCAGGCCCAGCACGGCGAGGGCCAGCAGCACGGCGGCGCCCGCCATCGCATTTTCGCGGCCGGAAATGACGTCGCGCTCGGCGGTGTCGCGGGCCTGCTGCAGCGCCTGCTCGCGCTTGTCGGCGGCGGCGCGGTCATTCTGTTCGGTCAGCTGCGATTCGCGCTGGGTGATCGAGGCTTCGGCCGCGTCGGCTTCGGCCATGGTGCGGCAGGCGACGATGGTGTGGAGCGAGGACACGCCGGCCTGGCGCAGGAAGGAGGCGACTTCGCGCCAGGATACGGCAAAGCCGAATTCGGCATCATTGCCGTCCGAGATCGAGCCGAAGCTGTTGACGCCCAGCACCCGGCCGCAATCGTCGACCAGCGGGCCGCCGCTGTTGCCGGCGGCAAGGGGGGCGGTGTGCAGAATGGTGTCGAAGCTCTGGCTGGAGCGGCCAGACGAGATGCTGCCGCTGGTCTTCACCGTGCCGAGCGGTTCGACCAGCTGCTTGAGGCTGAGGCCCTGAGCGCGATCGACGGTGCCGGGATAGCCGATGGCGGTGACATGCTGGCCGTCATCGACCGCCCCGGCATAGAAGGTGGCGACCGGCAGGCTGCCTTCCTCCAGCTGGATCAGGGCCAGGTCATTGCCCGGCGAATAGGCGATGATCCGCCCGCCATAGCTTTTCTTGCCCTCCGATGGGATCACGCCGATGACGAGATCCTTCTCCTCGCGCGCCAGTTCGACGACATGGGCGTTGGTCAGCACCTTGTCCGGGGCGATCGCGATGCCGCTGCCATGGCCCACGAAATAGGCGTCAGCGCCATTGGTCGCGACCAGAGCGACGCGCACCACGCTGCGCGCGGCGGCGGTGATATCCTGCTGTTCGGCCCGTGCGGGGCTGAGCAGGACGAGGGACGCGACAAGCGCGGCGATCGGGCGAAGGCGACGGAAAAGGGCGACCATAGGAGGCGCATACATATGCGAAGGCCCGCTTTAGGCAATCGAGAAAAAGCGGATGCGACGGGCCGTGTGCTTTTGACCGCAAGCGACGGGAAGCCTCGTCAAGCCGTCTGGATTACCCCATATCCATGAACCAGATGACACGCCCCGAACCCGTCCCTGCCGCCATGCCCGATGCCGCAGACTGCTGGACCGCCTTTCTGGCGCGCGATCGGCGGCAGGATGGCTGCTTCGTCGGGGCGGTGCTGACCACCGGCATCTATTGCAAGCCCAGCTGTCCTGCCCGGCACCCGAAGCGGGAGAATATGATCTTCCTGCCCGACGGGGCGGCGGCCCGTGCGGCGGGCTTTCGCGCCTGCCTGCGCTGCCAGCCGGATGAGGTGGGGCGCGACCAGCAGGCGGTGGAGGCAGCGATCCGCCTGATCCGCACCGCCGAAACGCCGCCCCGGCTGGAGGAGATGGCCGACCATGTCGGCTATGCGCCGCATCATTTCCATCGCTTGTTCAAGCGGATCACCGGCCTGACCCCGGCCGCCTATGCCCGCGATCTGCGCACCGAGCGGCTGAAGGCGGCACTGGCGACGCCGGGCAGCGTTACCGATGCGATCTATGAGGCGGGCTATAACGCGCCGAGCCGCGCCTATGCCGATGCCGAACGGCATCTGGGCATGACGCCCAGGGCCTGGCGCGAGGGCGGGCGTGGCGTCGATATCCGTCATGTCGTGATCGGGACGAGCCTGGGTGCGCTGCTGGTTGCGGCGACCGAGCGCGGCCTGTGCCGCATCGCCTTCGAGGAAGGGGAGGCGGACCTGCGCCGCCGATACCCCAACGCGACTCTGTTGCCCGCGGACGCCGCGCTGGATCGCTGGGCGCGTGCCGTGGCTGCACTGGTGGATGATCCGGGGGCGGGAGCGGATCTGCCGACCGATGTCGGCGGCACCGCCTTTCAGCAGGCGGTCTGGGCCGCCTTGCGGGCGATTCCGGCGGGCGAGACGCGCAGCTATGGAGAAATCGCCGCGGCGATCGGCCGGCCGGGCGCGGTGCGCGCGGCAGGGACGGCCTGCGGCGACAACAGGCTTGCCATCCTGATACCCTGCCATCGCGTCGTACGCAGCGACGGCAGCCTGGGCGGTTATGCCTGGGGCCTTGAAAGGAAGCAGGTGCTGCTCGGCAAGGAAAAGGCAAGTAACGGGAGAGATTGAGCTTTCCATCGAACCTGTCGTCCTTCACCTTGGAACCCAGGTCTTTGGGGAAATGCGGGATGATGCGATTCTGGATGAAGGCACTGGCCGGGGCCGGGCTGGCCCTTGCCGGCGCCGCGCCGGCACAGGCGGCCTGGTGGCAGGCGCAGACTCGGCATTTCACCGTCTATAGCGAGGGGAAGGACGAAACCCTGCGCGGCTTTGCCGAGCGGCTCGAGAAATTCGATTATTTGCTGCGCCGCCTGACCGGTGTGACCAGCCCGGAACAGGGCAGCCCGGTGAAGGTCTATCTGCTATCCAGTGAAGCCAAGGTCAGGGAACTGGCGCGCAACCCTAATGTCGCGGGCTATTACACCACGTCCGATCGCACGGCTTATGCCTTCCTGGCGCGCGGCGCGAAGACCGGCAAATATGATGCCGGTGCCGAGGAAATCCTGTTCCACGAATATACCCATCATTTCATGCTGCATCATTTCCCGGCCGCTTATCCGGCCTGGTATGTCGAGGGGTTCGCGGAATTCTTCTCGGTCGTGGATTTCCCCAAGGATGGATCGATCCGGTTCGCCCAGGTGCCGATGGCACGGGTGCCGGGGCTGGTGCTGGGTCAGCCTTATCCGCTCGTCCAGCTCCTGTCGCGCACGACCGATGGCCTGAACCGGCAGGACGGCGACCGCTATTATGGGACCGCCTGGCTGCTCACCCATTATTATTTCCAGAACAAGAATGGCTATACGGCGGCGATGACCCGCTATCTGGGCGATCTGGCGCAGGGGAAGCCGGACGTTGAGCCCGACAGCTATTTCGAAGGCGGGGTGTCCGGGCTGGAGAAGGAACTCAAGGCCTATATGCGCAAGCGCCTGTCGATGTCCGTGCTGACGCCGCAGGACATGACGATCGGCGCGATCACGGTGGTGCCGGTCGACCCGGCACAGGGCGCCCTGATCGAGGATGAACTCCACCTCGTCAATCGGCCCAGGACGGAGGATATTCCCGCATTGGTGGCATCGATCCGCGCTACCGCCGCCAAATATCCCGACAGCGCCTATGCCCTGACGCTGCTGGCCGAATCCGAATGGGCGGCCGAAGAGGGCGCCGCCGCGCTGGGCGACGCGGATCGCACGATCGGCATTGATCCAAAATCGTCGCGCGCACAGGCCGTCCGCGCGCAAGTCCTGCTGGCGCGGGCGCAGGACAGCGACAAGGAGGAGGATTGGAAGGCGGCGCTGACGGCGATCGTGCGCGCCAATCGCGCCGATACGGAGGACCCCGTGCCGCTGGCGCTATTCTATCGCTATCATGCCATGCGTGGCGGCAAGATGCCCGACATCGGCTATGACGGCCTGTACAAGGCCTTCTCCCTTTTGCCGCAAAACCCCAATTATCGCTTCCAGTTCGCGCGCGCCTTGGCGGCCCGAGGCGAATATGCCGCCGCCTCCACCATCATGGACCCGATCGCCTTTTCGCCACATGGGTCGGACATGCGGGAGGCGGCGATCAAGATGAAGGCCGCCTTCGACGCCAGGGCTAAGGCGCAGGGCGACGCAAAGGCTCGAAATCCTGCACCCGCGCCATGACGACGGCGCGCTGGGCATCGGTCATGCTGCGCCAGTGGACGATTTCGTCGAGGGTGCGGCCGCAGCCGGTGCAGCCTCTCCTTTCCGCATCGAGCGAACAGAGATTGCGGCAGGGGCTCTCGATCGGCGCAGCCATCACATGAAGCTGTAGGGATCGACGTCCACCGCGACGCGGGTGGTCGATTTCCATACCAGATTGCCCAGCCATTCGCGGATCACCGACTGGATGTCGACCTGGCGCGTGGCGTGGATCAGCAAGCGATGGCGATGGCGGCCGCGAAGGACGGAGAGGGGCGCAGGGGCGGGGCCATAGACCCGCATGCCCTCCACCTGCGGCGCCGACTTGCCGATCAGCCGGGCGGTCTGTGCAGCTTCGTCGCTATCCTCACTGGAGATGATGATTGCGGCGAAGCGGCCGAAGGGCGGGGCGTTGGCGCGGCGGCGATTTTCGGTCTCGATCAGATAGAAACGCTCGCTGTCGCCAGCGATCAGCGCCTGGATCACCTCCGCATCGGGCATGCGGGTCTGGATGAAGACATGGCCCGGCTTCTCGCCGCGCCCGGCGCGCCCGGCGACCTGCATGATCTGCTGGAAGGTGCGTTCGGACGCGCGCAGATCGCCGCCCTCCAGCCCGAGATCCGCGTCGATCACGCCGACCAGCGTCAGGTTGGGGAAATGATAGCCCTTGGTGATGAGCTGGGTGCCGACGATGATGTCGATGTCGCCGGCCTCCACCGACTTGACGAAATCGGCAGCGCGGGCGGGCGAATGCAGGGTGTCGGACGTGGCGATGGCCACCCGCGCCTGTGGCCACAGCGCCTTCACCTCATCGGCGATGCGCTCGACGCCGGGGCCGCAGGCGACCAGGCTGTCCTCTTCCTTGCATTCGGGGCAGAAGCGCGGCGCCGGGATGACATGGCCGCAATGATGGCAGGCGAGCCGCTTGGTCAGCCGATGCTCGACCATCCAGCTGGTGCAATTGGGGCATTGGAAGCGATAGCCGCAATGGCGGCACAGCGTCAGCGGCGCATATCCGCGCCGGTTGAGGAAGAGCAGGCTCTGCTCGCCCTTGGCCAGCACTTCCTCCATCGCCACCACCAGCGGCGGGGCGATCCAGCGACCGCGCTCGGGCGGATCGGTCAGCAGGTTGATGCCCTCGATATCGGGCATCTGTGCGCCGCCGAAACGGGCCGGCAGCTTGATCTCGCGATAGCGGCCGAGATCGACCTGATGCCGTGTCTCGATCGCCGGGGTGGCGGAGGCCAGAACGACCGGGAAATGTTCGATGAGGCCCCGCATCACCGCGACGTCGCGGGCATGATAATGGACGCCTTCCTCCTGCTTGAAGCTCGCCTCATGCGCTTCGTCGACGACGATCAGGCCCAGATTGGGGTAGGGCAGGAACAGGGCGGACCGGGCACCGACGACGACACGGGCCTCGCCCGCCGCGATCGCGCGCCAGGCGCGGCGGCGTTCGCTCTGGCGCAGGCCGCTATGCCAGTTGACGGGGACCGTGCCGAAGCGTTTTTCGAACCGCTCCAGAAAGGGTTCGGTCAGGGCGATTTCGGGCAGCAGCACCAAGGTCTGCTTGCCGGCGCGGATGGCAGCGGCGATCGCCTCGAAATAGACCTCGGTCTTGCCCGATCCGGTGACGCCGTCGAGCAGGAAGGGGGCAAATTCATGGGCGCGCACCGCGTCCGCCATGTAAGTCGCGGCCGCCATCTGCTGATCGGACAGGGCCGGCGGCGCGTGGGCCGGGTCGGGCTCGGGGAAGGGGGTGTCGACGCTGACCTCGACCGGCTCGAACGCGCCGGCCTTCACCAGACCGCGGATCACCGTATCGTTGACCCCGCCGGTCATCGCCAGTTCGCGCACCAGCCCTTGCCGGTCGCCGATCCGCTCCATCGCCTGGGTTCGCTGTTCGGTCATGCGATCGGGCAACTGGCCGGTGGCACGATATTCGATGACGGTGCGTGTGCCCTCGAGCGCGGACATCGACGCCAGCGCCATGCGCAGCACGGCGGCCGGCGGGGCGAGATAATAGTCGGCGGTCCATTCGATCAGCCGGCGCAGCGTTTCGGGCAGCGGCGGCGCGTCCAGCACTTCCAGCAGGTTGCGCAGCCGGTTGTCGCCGACCGTCTCGACATCCGGGAAGGATTCCTCGTCCCAGACCACGCCGACCAGCTGGCGCGGGCCCAGCGGGGCGACCACGATGCTGCCCGGCCTGGCCGTCATGCCATGGGGGATGCGATAGTCGAGCGGGCCGAGGGCGGCATTGAGCAGGAGGACACGGGCGCGGGCCATGGAGCGTCCTTAACCGCTCTTGCCGTTCTGGCAAATCGTCAGAGCCGCCAGGCGATCGCCAGCCAGGGGACATGGACGACCTCGTCGGGTCGGTTATCGGGGAAACTATGCTGGCGCATATAGCTGAGTTGGATGCCGAGCCGCGGCGTCAGCACATGGCGCAGGCCGATCAGCTGCCGCGTGGTGACAAGTTCGCTGTCCTGGACCGCGCTTGGCTTGTGCAGTTCGAAGAAAAATTCGGCGGAGGTCAGGAGGAACCATTTGCGCTGCTTTTCCAGCGGGATGTCGATCTGGATACGTTCGCGCAGGCGCCAGGCCGGGCGCGCGGCGCTGTCGATGTAGCGCTGTTCCAGCCGGGTGCGGCTCTGCAGCACGCCCAAGTCGATGATCAGTTGCTGGTGGAAGCGCATTTCCTTCTGCCTTCGGCTGGTAACGAAGGCGAAGCCGCCGCCCAGTTGCACGCCGTCGGCAATCCGATGGTCCAGGGTGATCCGTTGCAGCAGTTGGTCATCGGCCGGCCGCAGGCGATAGCTTGTTTCGATGCCGATGCGATCATTGTCGTCAATCTGCGCGACGCCGCCAGCGCTGATCCAGGTCTGCGCCTCCTGATCCGCAGCGCGGGCAGAAAAGGGCAGGACGAGCATGGCGAGGGCGGTCAGGCAAATATATGCGCGCATCGCAAACATCATGGCCGCTCCCCTGTCGCGGAAGAGGTAGAAGGCGGCGGGGGGCAAGGCAATCACCGTTCGCCCCGATGGCCAATCCATCGGCCAGCCGCTAAAGGGAGCCGATTCGCGAATCCTGCCCCGGAGCATCCCATGAAATTCTTCGTCGACACCGCCGACATTGCCGAAATCCGTGACCTGGCCGCCACCGGCCTGCTGGACGGCGTCACCACCAACCCGTCGCTGATCCACAAGTCGGGCCGCAAGTTCCTGGAAGTGATCGAGGAAATCTGTGGCGTCGTCGACGGCCCGGTATCGGCCGAAGTCGTCGCGCTCGACCATGAGACGATGATGAAGGAAGCCGCGGTCCTGCGGAAGATCGCGCCCAATGTCTGCATCAAGGTGCCGCTGACCATCGACGGCCTCAAGACGTGCAAGGCGCTGACCGACGATGGCGTGATGGTGAACGTCACCCTCTGCTTCTCGGCCAACCAGGCGCTGCTCGCGGCCAAGGCCGGCGCCAGCTTCATCTCGCCCTTCGTTGGCCGTCATGATGATAATGGCTTCGACGGCATGCAGCTGATCGAAGACATCCGCCTGATCTACGACAATTACGCGTTCGACACCGAAATCCTGGTCGCGTCGGTCCGTCACCCGATCCACGTGCTCGACAGCGCCAAGATCGGCGCCGATGTGATGACCGCGCCGCCGGCCGTCATCAAGGCCCTGTTCAACCATGTGCTGACCGACAAGGGCATTGCCGGCTTCATGTCGGACTGGGCCAAGACCGGCCAGTCGATTCTCTAAGCGACATTGCCGGCGGGCGGGCGATCGGCCTGCCCGCCGGAACTCCTGCCGCCGCCCGGCCATTGTCTCCGCGCAAGGAGGTGGCCATGTTCGTTGCGGTCTATTGGTGGCGCGTCCACCCCGGCAAGGAGGAGCAGTTCCGCGCAGCCTGGCGCCGCGGCACCGATCTCATCCGTGAAAAATATGGCAGCTATGGATCGCGCCTGCACCGCGATGCGGACGGGCGGTTCGTGGGCTATGCCGAATGGCCGGACGAGGCGACCTGGCGCGCGGCGTTCGACGCGAAGATGGTCTATGATGATCCGGCAACCCGCGCCGCCTTTGTCGACGCGATCGCCGAAGTGCCGGCGGACGCCGACCCGATCTTCACCATGACGGTCACCGACGACCTGCTGATGCGTGCGACGAGCTGATCCGGGTGGGAACCTTTTGTTCAGCATATTCGGCTAGATAACACGCTCCTTTCCCCGATGAACCTGTCCATGCCGATCGACGCCGTCACCATGCTGCTCATGACCCAGGCCATCGCCCTTGTTGCGGCGCTGGTGCTGGCTGCCGAATGGCGTCTGGCAAAGGTGCGCTCGCTCGCCTGGTGGAGCGCGGGTTTCGCGACCATCGTGGTGGGCAGCGGCATGTCGGTGCTGCGCACGGCGGACAGCTTCCTTCTCTATGTCTGGCTGGCCAATGGCCTGCTGGTGGTGGCGCATCTGTTGTTCGCCAAGGGCGCGGCGGCCTTTGCCGGGCGACGCCTCCCTGGCATCTGGCTGGGCGTGCTGCTGGTCTGGGTGGCGCTGCTGGGCACCGATCCGGCAAGTGATCGCACCGCCCTGTTCGGTCTCGTCAATTCGGCGCTGGTCGCGATCCTGTCGCTCAAGGCCGCGTCCCTCCTGCTTTCGCTCCGCCGGACCAGCGAAGTGCGCGATGCGGTGCGGCTGGGGCACATCTTCCTTGGCCATGGCATATTCTACCTCGCCAAGTCGGGGCTGATCTTCATGCCGGGCCTGTTCGTCAGCCTGATCGGCTTCAAGGGGCTGCTGATCAAGGCTTCGCTCTATGAGGGCATATTGGTCGAGGTGTCGCTGGCGCTGCTGATGCTGGCGGCGGTGCGGCATCGGCGCGAACGGCAGATCACCGCGCTGGCGGAGCGGGATTCGCTGACCGGCGCCTATAATCGCCGCGCGTTCGAGGCGAAGGCGGCCGCCGGGATGGCAGCGGCGCGGCGGGCCGGCCAGCCGGTGGCGCTGCTGCTGTGCGATGTCGATCATTTCAAGGCGGTCAATGACGGCTTCGGCCACGCCACCGGCGACCGGCTGCTGTCGGCGCTGGCCGGGATATTGACGGATTGCGTACCCGCCGATGCCCTGGTGGCGCGGCTGGGCGGCGATGAGTTTGCTGTTCTGCTCTTTGGCCTTCCACCCGAAAATCTGCCGGCGCTCGGTCGCCGCATCTGCCATCGTTTTGCGCAGAGCGGCGGGTTGACGTTGCCGGTCTCGACCAGCATCGGCGCGGCGACCAGCATCACGGGCACGGAGGAGTTGCCGCATCTTTTCGATCGGGCGGACCGCGCGCTCTATGACGCCAAGCGCAAGGGGCGCGATCGCATGTCGTTTGACGCTGGCATGGAACAGGGCGCCGCAAGTCCGCCACTGCGTCTCGCCAGCGTGGCACGCCGCGCCTGATCGGCGATTCGCTCCGGTAATCAGGACCCTGAATGTGTCGCTGAAACACCGATTTCCCGACAATCCGTCGCTGTCCGAAGATCGGATCGCGACTGGTCGTGCACGGGGCACGCTCGCCCATCGGGAACTTGATTTAAATCAATGAGTTATTACTTGCGCGATAGGGCCATAGAATAACAAGGTTGGTCATCGGTTGTCGCCATATAACAGGGGTTTGCGATGGATAAGATAGAAAAACTGGCACGGGAGATGGCAGCGGCGGATTGACAGAAACTGCTCGATCAGATCGCCGCGGGGGAAACCCATATCGATCTGGGTTATCACCCTGAATGGAGCGTGATGCCGGAACATCAGCGCCAATATTATGTGAACAAGGCAACCAGTCAGGCAGAATGACAAGGGCGCGTGTCGCCGCGCCGCCTTGGCAGTTAGCAGCATCGCGAAATCCAAGGAGCGGCGTGGCGACATCGCAAGCGCGGCGGCGCAGTCGCGCATCATCGCACAATTGTCGGTTGTCAGGAAGTCTGCTCCTGACCCCCTAGAGTTTCCGGTGCTTTTGTCATCAGAGGATCACGGCTGATTTTCAACTTCTGCTCCTCTGGAGGGGGAGTAATGTCAACTTCTGCTCCGATCCCTATTTATCGGCGATTCAGATGAACCTTTCATCGCGTCGAGAAGATTCCTAGCCGAAGCCCAGAGCATGATATCTGCGCTAAATCTGCGACACCTTGCTTATCGCTCGCTCGTGCTTCAAAGTTTTGCGTAACAGTCGGACGTCCCAAGGATTGGTCATGTCCGTCACGGTTTTGGACGTTGGGGGGATTATTGGTGACCGAGATAATTGCGCTTGCGATTCATGACCTGAATCGTAGCGATGCTGGCTATTCTGTCGCACTCTCCAAGAAGTTGCTTGACGTGACCGACACGACGCTTCGCGTCATCTCCACGGTCTATGAACTTTACAACAGCCGGACTTCCAAGTCTCACGGTCGGTTCACAACGGCAGAAGGTTCTCCCACCGAGGGGCAAATCCGTGCCTATGTTGAGGCCAAGGAGAAGGACTTCCTCGGTCTTACCGGCAAGATGATGGATAATCTGGCACGGGAAGCGGGAAAGAAATCTGCTTCGGTCGGCGGGCATGTGTTTTTTGCCCACTTCCGACGGGATGGTTCAGATTTCATGCTCGTCACGGTGGTCACCGACAAGCTGAGCGCGGCCCTGACCAAAAATCATGGAATGGAGGACGTCGAGCACCTCGATCTCGATGGTTTCCGCTTCGCCGGCCGCATTAATCTTACCGCTTGGGCGGACAAGCAGGACCGCTACCTGAGCTTCTTGAAAGGCAAGGGTTCGATATCCGATTATTTTCGTGATTTCCTTGGCTGCGATTCGGCTGTTCTGGAGCGCAAGGACACTCAGAGCCTCGTGGATGCACTGAAGGAATTTACGCTCACTGAAAAGATGGTCGACACCGAGGCGACGGCGTTCCTGTCCGATGCCTTGGATTATCTTGGCAAGGCGAATAAGGCGAAGGAGCCGGTGGATTTCGAAGCTATGGCAAATCGCCTGATGCCGAAGGAACCCGGCAGGCTATCGAAATTTCTGGCCAACACCGATCGCCAGCTGAATGAGGGCTACGTTCCGAACGCCAGCGCATTGAAAGCCCTCGTGAAAGTGACCGCGAAAACGAAGATGTGGTCGGTCGAATTCACGCGTGAAGCAATCGACCAGAGCAAAGTCGTGTTCGACAAGGACAAGAAATCCCTTACGTTGATGGATGTGCCAGACGAGCTGATCAATCAGATGCGCGCCGAAGGGATGATCAGTGATTGATGTTACGTTTGCCGATCTTGTCGAGATATACCGCGCCACGCGGTTCGATGATGAGAACGGCGACGTTCTGACGATCAAGAGCGACCATATGGTGGAAGTTTTAACCGCCATCATGGAGAGCGACACGCATTACAACGACGCCCAGATTTCGGTCGAGGACGGCTATGACCTGACCGTTGGGGCAGAAGTGCCGGTAACGATTGGTCGGCCCAATGTGGCAAAGATGGGCCTGTTGGTTTCCACTTTGGATGATCTGTTCAAGGCGCCTGGCGCCGTGCTCGCGGAGCCTCAGCGGTACTACATCAAGAAAGAGCATTACGCGTCGGGTGATAACCCTGTCCCGCCAAAACTGCTTGCGTATCGTGCAGTCTTGGACGTGCTCAAGGTACTTCGCGATAGCGCGTCGCTGGTTGATGAAACGATGCGTCAGCTCATTTTCATCGGCAAAGAGAAGGTCGTCGTGCCGATCCAGTTTGGTTCAATGGACCTTCGCGGCGACGTGGTGGGTCAGGCTGCGCGGCTGACGAAGCTGTTCGCGGACGAATTGCACTTGGATGAGAAGCGGACGATTCTTCAGACCACCCTCATCGAAATGGTGCGTTCGCTACGCGACAAGGATCGGTTCGGTTTCCTAATTCGGAATCTAGATCGCCTCGCGAATGAGGTTGAGAAGGGATACCGACTCTTCACCTCGAGTTTCTCGTACTCGAAGATCCGCAATGAGGTTGAAACGGCGCGACTGGATTTCGTAGGCAAGATCCACAAGACCATCGTCGATATCCAAGGCCAGCTCCTTGGCATTCCTGTTGCAACGATCGTCGTGGTTTCCCAACTCAAGAAGGTGCCGGCGTCGTGCGGCCTCGAGTTCTGGACGAACCTTGGCGTGCTTATAGGAGCAATCGTCTTCGCGGTGATGTTGGGGATTGCCGGGCTGAACCAGTGGAAGACGCTCAATGTTATCGCGACAGAGGTGAAGCGGCAAAGCACCCGCCTCAGCGACGACTTTGCCCTGATCGCCGATCAATTCTCTGACGTGTTCGATGACCTCCACGCCCGCATCAAGTGGCACCGTGCCGCTCTTCTTGTCGTTGGCGGCGTTCTGTTGCTCGGAGTGATTATAACGGCAGTCGCAGTCTGGAGGCTTTTGCCGGTCAATGGTTGGCAATGCCTCTGAAGGGATGCTGCATGGATTTCCAGCCGCGATCTTCGTCGGAAATCAAGATCGCATCGTAGAGGAATGCATGAGCAATTATCGGGCGGCACTCACGGATAGAGAAGAAGCTTTGGTTCCCCGGATGGTCCGCGGATAAGCGGCATCAGAAAACTTCTGTCTAAAGTGCAGCCTGATTCCAAAGGATCTGTAATCCCCATAAAATGAGGGTAAGCTAATTCGGCAAATTGTGCCTTGTGTCTGGCGCGTCATGCAGATTTATTCGAATGATTCTTGCTGATGCCATGATGTATATTGGATCTCATCATAGTTTAGGCAAAGTTAATCCGTGATGATATGGTGTATCAGTGCGCTATCATGGCACAATGATCTGATGTAACATTCAGAAACAGTCCAATATGCCGCGATATTACTTTTGCAGATGACATTCTGCGGAAAGCCTACTATGTAGCCTGTCATGCGCCGCTTAGGACGTTTCCTGCTCTGCCTGATTTCGTTGTCCATGCTGACGACGACGATGGTGCATGCCCAGGAAGTTCCTAACGCTCAGGCACCCACCATTGAATGCTCCGGTTACGTGCATAGTGATGGCGATGCGGACCAGACGCAGGGTGATGCTGACAAGGGCATGCCGCATCATCATGGTGGTTGCCAGGGCGCTCCGGCGTTCGTGCCAGCTTCGGCCAGCGATGATATGCTCCCCTCCGCGGTGAACGCGCCTGCGTTCATTCCTGCGCCGATCCCGTCCAAGCGTTGGTCCATCGGCCCCGACCTGCGCCCACCCATAGCCTGACAGAGCCATAGTGGACCGTTGCGCCTGAATTCAGGCCGCCGGTCGTCCATGACTCGTGTTCAGGATTCCTATTCATGTTCCGATCCATTGCAGCCTTATTGGCTGCCGTGTCCTGCGTCGCTGTGGCGCAGGCACAGGAAATGCCCGCTGCGGTAGCGGGGGCGTCACCCTATACGCTTGATCAGGCAGTCGCCGCCGCTGGTGGCAGCGCCCCGGCGGCCGAAGCCGCGCAAGCCAATGTCGAAGCAGCCCGCGCCGCACGTACCGTCGCTGGTCTTCGTCCCAATCCCACCGTGCAGACGCAGGTGGAGAATATCGCAGGAAGCGGACCGTATCGCGGCGTTGGTAGCGCCGAGTCGACGGTCAGCATGGCTGTTCCCATCGAACTGGGTGGCAAGCGGTCCGCACGCATCGCGGTCGCTAATGCCCAGACCGACAAGGCACTGTTAGTCTCGGCGATCACGCAGGCAGACATCAGGCTGCAGGTCACGCAGCTATATATCGAAGCGGCTGCTGCCGAACGGCGTGTCCAGACGGCGCGCGATCAGGCGCGCATAGCCGGCGACGCCGCGAACGCTGCGAGCGTACGGGTGAAGGCCGGGCGGGCCTCTCCGATAGAGGAGCAGCGCGCTAACGTTGCGAAGATCAACGCCGATGCCGAACTGGTTCGGACTATCCGGCTGGCACAGGCCAGCCGCGCCAATCTCGAGCGTCGGATTGGGCAGCCGATGGGCGGACCGCTCGATACGGCATGGTTGGAGCGCTTGCCACATGGCTATGGTCCCGAAGTCCCACCGAGCGCGGCAGGTACGCTGGCCCTGGCGGCCGCAGATGCGGACCTTGCCGTAGCTGATGCCAATGTTCGACTCGCCAATTCTCAACGAGTCCCCAATCTCGAAGCTGGCCCCGGTTTACGCAGGCTGTCAGCCACCAACGATACGGCCCTGATCTTCACGGTCACGATGCCTATCCCGATCTTCAATTCGGGCAAGGCGGCTGTCGCGCAGGCTCGCGCGCAGCGCAATCAGGTGGAAGCCCAGAAGCGGATGACGGCGCTTGATGTCGAGCAGGCCATCACGGACGCGCAGACGGCGGCATCGAACGCGGCGGTGACCGCGCAGACTGCAACCGGACCCGCCCTTGAGGCAGCCCAGGAGGCGGCCCGTATTGCTCGTATCGGCTATCGCGAGGGCAAGTTCGGCCAGCTCGATCTGCTCGATGCCGAACGCACGCTGGCCCAGACGCGCCTCGCCGCCATCGACGCACTTGCCTCTTATCAGAATGCCCGCGCGCAACTGGAGCGCCTGACAGCGCCCGCGCCGGAACAGGGGAACTGATCCATGACATCCAAGAAGATCATCTACGCCGCCTTGCCCCTGTCCCTGATGCTGGCGCTCGCCGCTTGCGGAAGCGGTGCCGAGGAGAATCCGTCCAACGACGCGGCACCCGCTGCTGAAGCAAAGGCAGGGGATAAAGCCGAAGAGGGCAAGATCACGCTCTCGGCCGATCAGATCGCATCGGCTGGCATTCAAACGGCGCGCCCTATGATGGGCGGCTCGGGTACAATCGAGTTGCCCGCGACCATCGACGGTGATCCGCAGGGCACGCAGGTCGTTTCCGCAGCGATCGGTGGCCGCGTCGTCTCGCTCACCCGCAACCTTGGACAGTCGATCGGTCGCGGCCAGACGCTGGCCGTGATCGAAAGCCGCGAGGCAGCTTCTCTCAACGCTGAGACCGAAGCGGCACGCGCCCGGCTATCTCTGGCAAACAGCAATCTCGCCCGCGAACAGCGTCTGTTTTCGCAGCGCGTCTCGCCTGAGCAGGATCTCATCGCTGCCCGCACCGCAGCGACCGAAGCCCGCATCGCCCTTCGTCTGGCGCAGCAGCAGGTTTCTGCTGCGGGCACGGGTGGGGGCGGCCTCAATCGCATCGGCATCGTAGCGCCTATGTCGGGTCAGGTTATCGGCCGCAGCGTGGTGCTGGGGCAGACGGTCGCGGCGGATGCTGAACTGTTCCGCGTTGCCAACCTTTCGAGCGTGTCGCTTTCGCTCAACCTGCAGCCGCAGGATGCGGGCCGGGTGCGTCCGGGCGCAACGGTGAATATCAAGGCAGCTGGTCGACAGGCGACCGCGAAGGTGACGTTCGTGTCGCCGGCGCTCGATGCCAATACGCGGCTGGTTCCCGTCATCGCGACTCTCGACAATCGTAATGGCCTCTGGCGCGTCGGCGAGCCGGTTACGGCATCGGTCGCGCTCACCGGCAGCGGCGGCGATGGCGCGATCCGTGTGCCGCTGACTGCGGTGCAGACAGAGGAGGGCAGGTCGGTCGTCTTTGTGCGGACCAAGACCGGGTTCCAGGCAACGGCCGTCCAGCTGGGCGACAGTGCCGGCGACAGCGTGATTATCAAGTCGGGCGTGAAGGGCACCGAGGAGATCGCCACCGTCAATAGCTTCACGCTCAAGGCCGAACTCGGCAAGAGCGAAGCCGCGGAGGACTGAGCCGATGATCGCCCCAATCGTAACCTGGGCGGTTCACAAGCGCTGGCTCGTCCTGCTGCTGACCGCCATAGCCGCCGTGATCGGCGCTGCCGCTCTGTCTCGCCTGCCGATCGACGCAGTGCCGGACATCACAAACAATCAGGTGCAGATCAACGTCCGTGCGCCCGCGCTTTCGCCCGAACTTGTCGAAAAGCAGGTCGCGTTCCCGATCGAAACCGCACTCGCCGGTATTCCGGGCCTCGAATATAGCCGCTCGCTCAGCCGCAATGGCTTCGCGCAGGTGACGGCGGTCTTCTCCGATCAAACGGATATCTTCTTCGCCCGCCAGCAGGTCGGCGAGCGCCTGACAGGCGTGTCCGAGAACTTGCCCGATGGCGTAACGCCCGAAATGGGGCCGATCGCCACCGGTCTGGGCGAGGTCTATATGTGGACCGTCCGTCTGGAGCATCGCAAGGACGACAAGCATCAGCCGGGTGAACCCGGCATGCAGCCCGATGGCAGCTACATCACGCCGGAAGGCGAACGTCTGACCAACGACACAGACAAGGCGACCTACCTGCGTACCGCGCAGGACTGGATCGTTTCGCCGCTGCTGAAAAACACGCAGGGTTTGGCCGGCGTCGATTCGATCGGCGGCTATGCCAAGCAGTTCCTCGTCGTGCCCGACGTCCAGCGCCTGGCTTCGATGGGGATCACCCTGACGCAGTTGAGCACTGCCCTCGAGCGCAACAACACCAGCGTCGGCGGCGGCTTTGTCAACCGCAACGGTGAAGGTCTGGCAGTCCGTGCAGACGCTCTCGTCCGTAATGCCGACGAACTTTCCAAGATCGTGGTGGCCACCAGAGAGGGCGTGCCCATCACCCTTGGGCAAGTTGCGTCTGTTCGTACCGGGCAGGCCATTCGTATGGGGTCGGCATCCGAAAACGGCACCGAAGTCGTCGTCGGCACCGCCATCATGCGGATCGGCGAGAATAGCCGCACCGTCGCGACTGCGGTCGCCAACCGGCTGGAGGAGATCAACGCCTCGCTGCCGCCGGACGTGATCGTGCAGCCGGTGCTGAACCGCACGGCGCTGGTGAATTCGACCATCAAGACGGTCGCCAAGAATCTGAGCGAAGGCGCTGTCCTCGTCATCGTGGTGCTGTTCCTGCTGCTTGGCAACTTCCGCGCCGCGCTGATCGCCGCCGTCATCATCCCGGTGACTATGATGCTGACGGGCTTTGGCATGTTGCGTGCCGGGGTGTCGGCCAACCTCATGAGCCTTGGCGCTCTCGACTTCGGCCTCATTGTCGATGGCGCCGTCATCATCGTCGAAAATGCCCTGCGACGCATGGCTGAGCATCAGCATCACGAAGGGCGTCTGCTCACCGTGAAGGAACGGCTGGATACGGTCGCTTCTGCTGCTCGGGAAATGATTAAGCCGTCAGTCTACGGCCAAGCGATCATTATCCTCGTCTATGTGCCGCTGCTCACCTTGACCGGTGTCGAGGGCAAGACCTTCGTGCCGATGGCGCTGACCGTTATCATCGCGCTGGTCTGTGCCTTCATCCTTTCCCTGACCTTCGTGCCTGCTGCGATTGCCCTGTGGCTGTCCAAGCGGATCGAGGAGAAGGAAGGGCGGATCATGGGCTGGCTCAAGGCCCGCTACGAACCCGGTCTCGACCGGGCGATGAAGCGGCCTGTAGTCACCGTTGGCGCGGGTGTCGGTGGTTTCGTTCTCGCGATCTTGGCCTTCATGTCGCTGGGACAGGTTTTCCTGCCGCAGCTCGATGAGGGCGACCTGTTGATCCAAGCCCTGCGTATTCCGGCGACGTCGGTGCAGCAGAGCCAGGCGATGCAGGTGCCGATCGAGCAGATGATGTCGAAGCAGCCGGAGGTGAAGTTCGTCTTCTCCAAGACCGGTACGGCCGAACTGGCATCCGACCCGATGCCGCCCAACGCCACTGATATGTTCGTCATCCTCAAGGACCGGAAGGAATGGCCGGACCCCAGCCTGAAGAAGGAGGAACTCATCTCTCGGATCGAGGGGGAACTCGCCAAATTCCCGGGCAACGCCTACGAGATCACCCAGCCGATCCAGATGCGCTTCAACGAGCTCATCGCCGGCGTGCGTGGTGATATCGCGGTCAAGGTCTTCGGGGACGACTTCAACTCGATGAACGCGACGGCGGAGAGGATCGCCAGCGTCCTGCGCCGGACGCAGGGAGCTGCCGACGTCAAGGTCGAGCAGACCACGGGCCTTCCGATGCTCGACATTCGCGTCAATCGCGATGCCATGGCCCGCCTCGGCGTCACCGCTCAGGACGTGCAGGACATCGTGAACGCAACGCTGGGCGGCCAGCAGTCGGGGATGATCTTCGAAGGCGACCGTCGTTTCCCGGTGGTGATCCGTCTCTCTGAAGCGCAGCGCGCCGACATATCGCTGCTGAGCCAGGTTCAGGTGCCGACGCCGGGTGGGCAGTTTGTCCCGCTGGCCAGCGTGGCGGATATCCGCGTCGTTGACGGTCCCAACCAGATTAGTCGTGAGAACGGCAAGCGTCGCGTTGTCGTTCAGGCGAACGTGCGTGGCCGTGACGTCGGCGGTGTGGTGGCGGACGCGCAGGCTGCCATTGGTAAGGAAGTGCGTCTTCCGCCTGGCAGCTATCTCGAATGGGGTGGCCAGTTCGAGAATCTGGCATCGGCTCAGGAACGCCTGCAACTGGTGATCCCGGCCTGCTTCGTCCTGATCCTGCTGCTTCTCTATGGTGCGCTGGGGTCGGTCCGTGATGCCGCCATCGTGTTCACCGGCGTTCCGCTGGCTCTGGTAGGTGGCGTTCTGGCCCTCTTCCTGCGGGGCATGGACTTCTCCATCTCCGCGGCGGTCGGGTTTATCGCGCTGTCCGGCATCGCGGTCCTGAACGGCCTCGTCATGGTGTCCTCCATTCAGGATCTCATGCGAACTGGCATGGATCGCGCCGAAGCCGCTCGGGTGGGCGCGCTTCAGCGTCTGAGGCCGGTGGTCATGACCGCGCTGGTTGCAAGCCTTGGCTTCGTGCCGATGGCTTTGGGCAGCGGCGCTGGCGCCGAAGTCCAGAAGCCGCTGGCGACTGTCGTAATCGGTGGCCTGATTTCCGCGACGCTCCTGACCCTGTTCGTCCTGCCGACGCTCTACGCGCGATACGGCCGCACCAGCATGGTCGAGGAGGACGATCCAGAGGTCGAGGTCTCCCCGTCTGCTCAACCGCAGCACTGATGCGACGGGAGGGTAGCAACTGCCCTCCCGCCTCTTCCTGATCGAAGGAAAGGATCAGACCGATGAGAGAGGAAACCATATTCAGTCCTCAGATCTCGCGTTTGCGGGCGTGGACGCTGTTGGCCGACCTCAATCGCTATGAGGCATGGCATCCCCACTATCGCTTTGGCGCGGGGGTCGTCGAACTTGGGAACAAGATCGACATGACCTGGACGCTGATGGGCAAGCAGGCATCGCTGGAAGCCAGAATTGTAGCCAATGATAAGCCCGATATCATCCGCTGGAGAGCAGCCACATTGCCGCTTTTCAGCATCGAAGAGGGGTATGAAATTTATGAGGATGAAACCGGTCTGCATGTCCGGCACAGCTTCGAATGCAAGGGTATCCTTGGATTGTTGGCACGCCCGCTAGCCACAGGCCTTCGCCGTCAAATGAGAACGCAGGACGCGAGTTTCATGGCGGCGGTGAAGCGCACGGTCCGCGCAGTCTCTCCAGTCAATCGCCACAAGCGGCGCTCGCTCAGCGTGATCAAGGGCAGGGGGAAGAGCGATGGTTGAGACCAAACGTGCCGGCGATCAGAGGATGGAGCGCAAAACGCTCTGGATTGTGCTGATCCTGAATGTCCTCATATCTGTTGCCTTCTTTGTCGTGGGCTTCACTGGAGACTCCAGCGCGCTCATCGCCAATGGCGTCGACAATCTGTCGGATGCTCTCGTCTATGCTCTGAGCCTCGTAGCCCTGAGCCGAGGCGTCATGTGGAAGAGCCGGGCGGCAATGTTCTCCGGCTCTATGCTGTTGGTCTTCGCAGTCGGCATCCTCGTCGATGTCGGCCGTCGCTATGTTTATGGCAGCGAGCCGATCGGCACAGCGATGATGGCGATGTCGGCAGTGGCAGCCGTCGTAAACTTCATTTGCCTGAGGCTTCTGCAACGGCTTGAGCAGCCCGACGTCAACATGCGTGCTGCGACCACCTTCAGCTTCAACGACTTCATCTCGAATGGCGGGATCCTGATCGCAGGCGTGCTGGTCTGGTGGCTCGGCACAAACTGGCCGGATCTCCTTGTCGGCGTCGCGACTGCGCTGATCGCCATCAAGGGCGGGGTCGAAATCCTTCAGGACGCTCGTAGCGAAATTCGGGAGGCCAAAGGTCGCCCAGAAACCAAGGAAGCCTGACATGACGAACCGTACTTCTTCGAATGGACTTCCCTGTCCGGTCTGCAACGTCGACCTGCTCATGAGCGAGCGGCAGGGCATCGAGATCGACTATTGCCCCCAGTGTCGTGGCGTTTGGCTCGACCGTGGCGAACTCGACAAGATCATCGAACGCAGCATCAGCGAAACTCAGCCGGCCGAACGGCGTGAAGGCACTCTTGGTGTGTTCGGCTCAAAGCACGGAAGCGATCGTGGCGAGAGCCACGGATCTCGAGGCGGCCATCATGGTCGTCGCAAGGGCTTCCTGCGCGAACTGTTCGACTGATGACCAGCTTGGCCGCCGCACCTACCCCTGTGTGTGAGAACGGCCCGCGCCATGGGCGGCTTCTCTTGCCGCTCATGGCGACAGTTTATCCTCCGGATCCGGGAAACAATATGCGCCTGAAACAATATCGTTTGAGCCGTCTCTCCCTGACTGGAGGAGCCCTGATGCTCAGCCTGATGGGATGCCAGCAGAATAGCGGCGGTGATGAAAGTCGCCATGATCGTAATTCAACGCCAGCGTTAGTGGGCGAGCATCTCTATGTCTGCGAGGATGGCACCCAGCTCGATGGGGATTTCCTGGTCGACGGACTGACGCTAGATCTCGCCATCCTACCGGATCAGAAGCCTATCCGGCTCACCGCACCCGACACGGGCCTGACCTATGTCGGCAACAAGCTTAACGTCAGCCTAACCGGCGTAGACACGTTGAAGCTGGTACGCGCCGATCAAAAACCGCTGATCTGCAGGAGAACTCGGACGATCAGCAAGCAGGGACGCCTGCATCCACCCTGATGGTAACTGCTTTTACCGAAGATAGCGTGCCCCAACCAGGATGATGGTCATGATTGAAAAACTCCGCCTCGATGTCCCCCTGCTGCTCCCCGAAGTCATCGACACGGCTGATGGCTGCGTTTCGCGCCTGATATCCTTGATCGAAAGCCGTCCCGGCGTCGCTGAAGTGCATGTAACCAATGAGTCAGCGGACACACTGCCGCAGCTGTGTATCCACTATGATCCGGACGCGATCTCACTTCCGCGTATCCGGGAGCTGGCGAAGGCGGCGGGGACGCAGATCGCAGAGCGCATCGGCCATGTGGTGTGGGAGGTCGAGGGCATCGGCCACCAGAGGCGGGCCAGGTCCATTGGCGAAACGCTTCGCGCGCTGTCAGGCGTGCTCGAAGCCGAAGCCATTCTTCCTGGGACAGTGCGGGTCGAGTTCGATCGTATGCTCACTTCGGAAGATGGAATTCTTACGGCGCTTCGCGATGCAGGTGTAAGCCCGAGGGCTCTCACCGCTCCGGACAAGAAGCCGTCTGCACATGACCATGACAAGGATCACGATCACCCGGCAGGCGAGAAGCACGATCACGATCATGGGCATGGCGGACTGCTTGGACCCAACACCGAGCTGATTTTCGCTTTGGCCTGCGGCGGCGCACTGGGCGTGGGTTACCTCATCGAGACGTTCCTGACGGCACCCGCCTGGGTTCCGTTCGCTCTCTTCATCACAGCTTATGTCTTCGGCGGCTTCTACACCGTGCGTGAGGCTATCGAAAATCTGCGTCAGAAGCGCTTCGAGATCGACACGTTGATGCTTGTGGCAGCAGCAGGTGCGGCCGCTCTTGGGGCATGGGCCGAAGGTGCTTTGCTGCTGTTCCTCTTCAGTCTGGGGCATGCGCTAGAGCACTACGCCATGGGTCGCGCAAAGCGTGCAATCGAAGCGCTGGCCGAACTGGCGCCGCGGACGGCTACCGTTCGGCGGATGGACGGTGGCTCCAGCGTCGTACCGGTCGAGGAACTGGTCCTTGGCGACGTGGTCATCATCAAGCCGGACGAACGCATCGCGGCCGATGGCTTCGTCATCAAGGGCAATTCTGCGGTCAATCAGGCGCCTGTCACTGGCGAAAGCATCCCGGTCGATAAGGAGCCGGTCGAAAGCGCGGACGCTGCTCGGGCCAATCCTGATCGCGTCGTTGCAGCAAGCCGGGTCTTCGCCGGGACGATCAACGGCAGCGGCCTGATCGAGATCGAGGTCACGCGGCTGTCGAGCGAAAGCACGCTGGCCAAGGTTGTGAAGATGGTCAGCGAGGCGGAGACGCAGAAGTCGCCCACGCAGCGGTTCACGGATCGCTTTGAGCGCTTCTTCGTGCCCGCAGTCCTTGCACTCGCCTTCCTGCTGCTATTCGCATGGGTGGTCGTCGACGAGCCTTTCCGCGACAGTTTCTATAGGGCGATGGCCGTCCTTGTGGCCGCCAGCCCTTGCGCGTTGGCCATTGCGACGCCGAGCGCCGTGCTGTCGGGTGTTGCCCGTGCGGCGCGTGGCGGCGTCCTGGTGAAGGGCGGTGCCCCACTCGAACTGCTGGGTTCGCTCGACGCTATCGCATTCGACAAGACCGGCACGCTGACGATGGGCGAGCCGCGCATCCAGCAGATCATCCCGGCGCCTGGCGTCACCAGGGAAGAACTGATGGCGCTGGCGGTGGCTGTAGAAAGCCTCAGCGACCATCCCTTGGCCCAGGCAATTGCGCGAGATGGGCGCGAGCATATTGGCGATCATCCAGTTCCGGAGGCTGAAAATCTGAAAAGCCTCACGGGTCGCGGCATCTCGGCTCTTGTCGGTGAGGACGAAGTTCTCATTGGCAAGGCCGAGATGTTCCGCAGCGACGGCATCGCCCCGCTGTCCACCGAGATGGATGCTGCGATCAAGACGCTGCGGGAGGCAGGACAGACCAGCATGGTCGTGCGCAGCGGCTCGCGGGATATGGGGGCTATCGGTCTTCTGGATACGCCGCGCGAAGCAGCCCGCGCGGCGCTGGAACGCCTGCGCGAGATCGGCATCAAGCGGATGATCATGATCTCGGGCGATCACCAGCGTGTGGCTGATGCCATAGGCAAGCAGGTCGGGATCGATGAAGCCTGGGGCGATCTCATGCCTGAAGACAAGGTCGAGGCCATCAAGAAGCTGCGTGCCGAAACCAAGGTCGCCATGGTCGGTGACGGCGTGAACGACGCGCCAGCGATGGCGACCGCAACCGTGGGTATCGCCATGGGCGCGGCCGGCTCAGATGTTGCTTTGGAGACAGCCGATGTGGCGCTCATGGCCGACAATCTGTCGCACCTGCCGTTTGCGGTGGGCCTCAGCCGGAGCACGCGCTGGGTTATCAGGCAGAATGTGTTCGTCAGCCTGGGTGTCGTCGCCTTCCTCGTACCGGCGACCATCCTGGGTCTTGGCATCGGACCGGCTGTCGCCCTTCACGAGGGATCCACCTTGCTGGTGGTCATCAACGCGCTGCGGCTTCTGGCATATCGGGATCCGGTCCGTGCTTGAACAGGATGCGGGTCGCCATCGAGACGCGACGTGAGGATCGGAAAATTCGACGCCATCTTTGTCGGGACAGGCATATTGATATGCGTCGCTCTCGCTGTGGTGGGAGTGTGGGCGATGTCCGGCGGACTGCACGCACCACTTAATGATCCACCCGCCACGAAGCGTATGCACTTCACGATCCAGCCGGGGGAAACGCAGCGGGTAGCAGCCTATGTGGCCGGGGAGGGAACCGTACGGTTCGTAAGCGAAAGTCGCGGCGCAAAGGTCCGCTACCGCCTTCGCCTGGAAGATGGGCACCAAGGTTCAATTCTTGCCGACACAATTGCATCGGGCGCTCAGCGCGGGGAATTACGCCCCCAGCATGGCAGCTTGTACGAATGGTCTTGGAACAACCTATCGCCCGAGCCGGTGCATATCGGCTTTTTTGCCGAGGGCAATTTCGACATCCTGAACCGAACAGGCGCTCGTCAGCCTGAATCCTTGGTGGCCCCCTGATTTTAAGAATTGGGCGCTACACTTCTCACATCATAGACAATGGAGCACCGCGATGATCGTCGGAGCGCGTCCCCGCCTGCAGCAGATCATACTCGAAATCTGGAAGCCGCTGACCATCCTGTTCGCTTGGGATGTGGCGGTCACCATTTTCCATCGGTTCATGCCGATCAAGGAGCCCGCGCTGCCGGTCGCGCTGTTCGGCACGGCCATCGCCTTGTTTCTCGGGTTCCGGACGAACGCCGCTTACGCCCGCTGGTGGGAGGCGCGCACCTTATGGGGCGCTTTGATCAACGCATCGCGCAGCATCGCCCGGTTGTGTCGCAATGTATTGCCGGCTGGCCCGGAAGCGGAAGCTATTGTGCTGCGGCAGATCTCTTTCGCGCACGCGATGCGGTGCCGGCTGCGGGGGCAGGATCCGACAGAGGATATTGAGCGGCTGGCGGGCAAGGAGGCCGCCGAAGTGGCTGCCGAGCGTACGAACCGCCCCAATGCGTTGCTCGAGGACATGTCTCGCATCGTGTCTGGAGCGCGGGCTGATGGGAAGATCGACACCATCCAGCAGTCCCTGTTCGAACGAGTGATGATCGACATCGCCAATGCCCAGGGTGGCATGGAGCGGATCAAGAACACGCCGCTGCCCAGCGGCTTCGAGTTCATGCCGAACTTCTTCACGCGGCTGTTCTGCGTGCTGTTACCGATCTCGTTGGTAGAGACGCTGGATCTCTACACACCGATAGGATCGACCTTGATCGGGATGATCTTCCTGGCTGCGTTGCGGATCGGGCAGGATCTGACGGACCCGTTTGCCAACACCGTCCATGACGTGCCGCTATCAACGATGTGTAGGACGATCGAAATCGACCTTTTGGAGTCTCTGGGGAGGAAGAGCCCGGGGCCGCTTCCTCCTGTGGCGGGAACGCAGTGGTAGGGTAGGGGATCAAAGGACAGACGCAGCCGTTACACCCTCCAACAGGCCGTAAAGGGACGGAAATCAATCGTTACGATCGAGTTGGGCGCCGGCGACAGACGGTTCTTATCTGCCTCGCGCGCCCATTCATGTGAAGGAGTAAGAAGTGGCAACTGCAAGCGTAATTAGCACGCAACCGACACCGGACGAGGCCCTGCAGCGCTTGGTCGACGGCAATGAGGCATTCGTGGCTGATGCGCCGGTGCCGGCCGACTTGTCACGCGAGCGGCGACTGGCGCTCGCAGAAGGTCAGCAGCCGTTCGCGACGCTGGTGGGCTGTTCGGACTCTCGCGTTGGTCCAGAACAGCTGTTCGGTGCCGGCCTCGGCGAACTGTTCATTGTCCGGACTGCCGGTAACAACGTGGACACCGCCGGCATGGGCTCCATCGAATATTCGGTGGCCGTGCTGAAGGTGCCGCTCATCGTCGTGTTGGGGCATGAGAAGTGCGGCGCTGTTGCGGCTGCAGCCGACGTCGTGACGAAGGACACACGCTTTCCGGGTAGCATCGCCCGTATGATCGAGCCGATCGTACCGGCCGTTCTGGCTGCTCAGCGCAATGTCGGTGAAGACAAGTTGGTCGATACCGCTGTCGAGGAAAATGTCCGGCGGATGGTCGAACGCCTGCAGAAATTCTCGGAGCCTATGCTGATCGAGCCGCAGGAGCGTGGAGAGTTGAAGGTCGTGGGCGCCGTGTACGAACTGTCGACCGGCCGGGTTCGCTGGCTCTGATGAATTCGTGATGCTGCCCTACATCTTCGCATCTCGAAGATGTGGGGCAGAGTCGGGCAAGCAAAGGTTCAGAGGAAGGCGGGCGTCTGATTAGCGCGAGGCGATAGCCCGATCGAAGCGAAGAGCCCTTCGAGCATCAAGCTACTCAGATGAGCGGCACATGCGAGGTGCAGCCAAGCGCAAGGATGCTGGGGCCAACACAACAAACTGCTGACCATTTCGGTGCTGGACAACGAGCAGGGTATGCACAAGAAAGTCTTGAGATGGAAAATCCGCATATGAAACTTTATTTTGGGACGTATGAGCAGCACATTTCCTGACGTTGTCATATTTCTGCCTGGGATAGCCGGATCCACATTGGTCCGGGGAGGCAAAGTCCTTTGGAATTTAACGTCGGGTTTCATTCTAAAGACGCTGCGAGAGCATCAGCTTGAAGATCTAATCATCTCAAGCGAATCACACGACATTGATCTTGGAGATGGGATTCGACCGGGAGAGGTGATTGGTGGCATTTCCATGATCCCAGGGCTCATGAAGTCCGATCTGTACGGTGGTTTCGGGCAGATGCTGCGGCAGTCAGTAGGGCTGAGGCAGGGAGAGAATTTCTTCCCGTTCGCTTACGACTGGCGTCGCGACAACCGTGTCAGCGCCAAGCGGCTGGCTACCTTCGTCGATGAGAAGCTGGCCAATTGGCGCAAAGCCTCGGGGAATGACGCTGCGAAGGTCATTCTTATCGGCCACTCGATGGGTGGGCTGGTATCGCGGTACTACATCGAATGTCTTGGCGGCTGGCAAAACGTCCGCCGGCTGTTCACCCTAGGAACGCCTCATAGAGGATCTCTGAACGCGCTGGGTTTCCTAGCTAATGGTTTATCGAAAGGGATTGGACCGCTCCATGCCGATGCCACCCTTCCGCTTCGATCTTTTGCGTCGGTTCACCAGTTGCTGCCGACATATCCGTGTATCATGCAGGGAGGGCAGCATCATCGCGTTAGCGAGACTGAAGTACCGAACCTAAATCGGGCTATGGTGGAGAAGGCTGCGTCCTTCCATAGCGAGATCCAGGACGCGATCGCACAGAACCGGCAGCTTGACGGCTATAGGGCGGATTATCTTTCCCCTGTGATCGGAGTTCGTCAGCCGACATTCCAGTCGGCAAGTCTCACCAGCAACGGCGTCGAACTGCTGACCGATATGGAAGGCATCGAACTGCGCGATATCGGTGGTGATGGAACGGTGCCAGCACCATCGGCGCTTCCCGTCGATCTGGATGCTGGCGTGGCGACCCATGTTTGGGGTGCCCATTCCAGCCTCTGCAAGGAAGAGAGCGTTCGTGAGCATATGCTGGCGGCGGTAAAATTCATGGGGCTGGATATGGACAAGTTCCGATCAGCACCCCCACGGCGTGGCGTGAGTCTCTGGTTGGACGACGCATACGAAGCTGGGATCGCATTTCCATTGATCGCCACTGTGCAAGGTGGCGTGAACGAGCAGCAATTGGTCGCTCACGCCGAGACCGAAGATGGATCGCCGGGGCCATCGACCGTACTTCACAAAGATGGCGAGAGCTATGTCGGTGAATTGACAATACCAGAAGGCGCATGGCGACTGCGAGTTTCCGGGAATATTGTCCCCGGGATTGAAGATGTCGTCTTGGCCGCCTAGGCGCGCGCGGTGGGGGCATATATGACCGATGACCATATCGACTACGGCGTTTTCAGTTGGGAGACGGTCGAGGAATTGACCGCAAAAGTGCTTGCGCGTCTTGCACGCGAGATCCCCGGCCAGGTCGACTCTTTGAAGATCACCTTGAGCGGCAAGTTCGCTCGCATCGAAGGCCAGGTTCATTCTGAGCATGCGCGAACGGTAGCGATCCGCATGGTGGCGGCCTTTCTTACAAAGCATGAGATCAAGGCTGAGATTGAAGTTGCAGGAACCCTGGAGCCTGCAACCAACGATTGGTATCTCGTCGACCCCTGGGATAATTCGGGTGATGATGGGAAAAAAGGCTCCTCCGGGAACGTGCCGCCTAATGCGAGCCCGGTAATTCGATACCCGGAAGTTTCTACCTCGGATAAGCTGATAGCAGGGCACGAGGTGACGATTACGATCGACCTGAAGGTTCACTGCCCTGATGTTGCAACTTCCCCGCTCAACCTGGGTATATTTGAGCAAGGTTGGAACAAGATCGAGGTGATGGCACAGGTTTCATCCTCTGCCTTCGAGGCCGTGGGCGGTGAAGGCAGGATCACCATTTTTGAAGATGGCACCTCCAAGGCTGCATTAATCACTATTCGGCTTCGGTCTGACCTTCCGATCGAGACCGAGGTGGTCGTGGAAGTTGGCTTCTCTCATCAAGGTCGATTCTGCGGTTCGCACTCTTTCAGCGTCGGAAAACTCACCGGGCCAGCGCAGTCTGGTCGAATGCTTTCGCCAATCACGGTGCTTCCGGCAGAAATAGCTGAAGCACCAACTTTGACCGTTAGGATTATCGGCCAAGATCGCAATCTCACATGGCTGTGGCATTTCGCACCAGGTGTCTCCGGGCCGGCCGGGACCACCTTCGCCAGCCATGAATTGGGGACATCGCCAGCACAATATGCAGCTGAACTGATCCGCGACTGTCCGCAAACCTTGCCCACTGATCTCAAGAGCCGAATGGGAAGCATTGGCGATGAGATATGGGAGGCTACGCCTCGTGAATTCCGTGATGCGTATGAGCATCTGCGGAGTAAATTGGGCGAAGGATTTCCGATCCAATTCGTTCTGGATCAATTCCATATCCCATGGGAGCTGATGCGCCCTGCAACGGGTAATCATCTCTTCCTGAGCCATCCGGTCGGACGTTGGTCACTCAGGCGAGGAGACGTGCCGCACCGCATTCCGAGTGGAGAGAAGTACAGCTTCGTGCCGGAATATGACGCAAACGGCACGCTGCCAGCCGCGCGCGAGGAGCAAAAGTGGTTGGTTGCGAATCTAGGAGCAAGGAAGGCTACGGCCGAGAAGGCTGAGTTTGTGAAGCTCCTGAGCGGCGACAATATGCCGAAGACATCGCTTATCCATTTTGCAGGTCACGGTGCGGCTGCCAGCGAAAGCAACAATGCGAGCCTTGAGATGGAGGACGTCCCGGTGCAAATTCGAGACGTCAACCACCGCGATACCAAGCTGGGTGATCGCGACCGGACAATGGTAATCCTGAATGCCTGTGAGGCGGCGACGGTCAAAGAGGCGCTGTCTTGGGCGGATGGTTGGGCGCCGATGTTCGCAGATCGAGGTTTTGGAGCTGTTGTGGCTCCCCTGTGGCGGGTCCAGGATAAGGCGGCCTGCGATCTGGTTATCGCCGGCCTCGAGGGCTTCTACAGTCGCGGCGAAACAATTGGCGAGGCATTTTCTTCAGCGCGCCTTGCGGGGGCGTCTGTGTCATCGGCTGCCTTTGCGTTTCTCGTCTATGGCGATGTCATGGCACGCGTCGAATAAAAATCGTCCGTTCAGGTTCGATTGAGGCTCGTAGCGACGAGCTTATTAGCTGGAACCTTCGCTAAGGTTTCAGTGAATAGGCGAGCCTTTACTTCTGGGCTGCTGACGGTAACGATCAGGCTGAAATTGACGATGCGCTCGTCCGCTTCCGCCTCGCCAGACCACCAGCCGTTGTTAGGCGCGACGCAAATCGCATCCCGATCGACAAGTTCGTAAGCGGGCCCAGTCCATATGTCCTGATGCAGCGTTCCACGGTTTTTGAAGCGGCCTAGGAGCCATCTGTCATCGTCGGTAGCTATCGAGGTGTCTTCATCAAAGCTGTTCCGGCTTGATCCGGCTGCTGAATTAAAACGGAGCTGCAGGTCATCGTCGTGCTCGCGGTAACGCTTGAAGCCGAACTTCAGGCGGTGGCCTGCGTACAAACGGTGCTCGCCGCGGGAAGTGTTACCAGGATTTGGCTCCGCAAAGTAACTGAGAGTGCACCGGACTTGTATCTGCGTACCGCCCAGCTTCCTGAGGGCATCGTCGGGCCATGGAAGTTTGAAGAACTTCATTTCGTGGAGCTTCGAGCTGGTCTTTGTCCGCTCGTAAGGTTGCATGGTGTCTTCAACCAGTAGCGTGAGGGCGTTGTCGGCGCTGTTAAACAGGCGGTCTTCGTCTGGGATGCCCCAGCCATAGCAGGAAAGGATATGATAGGCGGCACGCGATTCCGACATCCCACGGCGAACGAGCAATTTCATCCGCGCTTCCATGGCTTCGGTCCAGCGCGCCGAATTCACGATGAGGCCACGTACTGTTTCTGGGCGGATTCCCGGATAGCGATGCATCACCTTCGCTGCGAGCCGGGCAGCGGCTGCCGTGGCCGCACTGGTTTCGCCTGTTATGGTGATTGGCATCTTCTGGAAGTCGCGGCCAGTAGTCATGACCATATCGTTCGGGTGCGGCTGTGATGTCTTACCGCAGCTGCGGATTATATGATTCCCGCCTTCCATGACGATGTCAGGCTTGTGCGCGCGCTCGTCGTCCCAACTCAAGGCCGTGCGTGACGTAGGCGACAAATCACCGACCGGCGCTACGAGATTGGCGATAGAGCACAATTGGGTAGCAGCCCCGACAGACAGCGCATTGAACGATTGAGCTGGCGATTGAATTCCATGAAATTCGTTCAGGCGATCATATTGGCTGATCTGGTAGGGGTTGGTTGCAGCGGTATCGACGTTTCCGACCGCTGTACAAAAGAGACGAGTGTCTTCCCCATCACCGAATGCTAATTTGTCGAGTGTTGCCGACGTGCTGGTAGGAATCCCGGATTCTGCTTCACCTACGGAAGTGGCAGCCAGACAATAGACACGATTACCGGGATTTCGTTCCACCAGATTTACCGCCCGCGCCAATGCATCCCTCGCTGGTAGCCGTGCGTTGCTTCCAGGTTCGGAGACGGTCACGCTTTCGAGGTTTGCAGTGAGAGTTATCGGCCCTGTGGAGTTGAGTGCTGATGAAAGGTCTCCAAACAAGGCCACACCGGCCATGCAGGTTCCGTGACCATTGGAATCGAATGGGTCCCAGCGCGGATTGACTGTATAGCATCGGTTGGCAGGTAGTGACTGCTTGAGGAGAGGATGCGTCCGGGCAACGCCCGTGTCTAGCAGAGTGACGATTGGATCTGTCACCTGCGCAGATTGCACTCGTGCTGCCAGTTCGTGGACTCGTTCTTGGCGCAGACTCGGGGGTATGTCGTGATCCCGTGCCACGAAATTCGAAGCGCCCCGTAATTCTACGATTGCGCCAGTGCCAATGATGAGCTCTTGGATTTGGGCACGTGTGGCAAGCATGTTGTGAACGGCGATATCTTGGAATTCTGTCACATTCCCACGACTGCTGATTTCAAGCTCACGCATGGCGTCGTCGAGTTCTTCGCTTAACGAAGCTCGGGTCCAGACTTCCCATTCCGCGCGCTTCGCGGTCCTGGGCATTCTGCCGCGATCGTCGTTCCAATATCCTTCGATACCCATCTCGTCGAATGACTCAGCGCCTTCGAACAGCCAGAAGTTTAAAGGTCGACGAGGCTTGCCCGGCTTCCAGTCGATGTATTCGTCCAGACGGTTCAGCAACTGCTCGAACCCTTTTTGGGTGTAGAAAACACGGGCCTGCTGGCGCGTAGTTTCATTCTCGTTGCTATCGTGATTACGCCTTGTTTTGATTAGTTTGACGCCGAGGACAGAGTAATCACGGGTTTCGAGTTTAAGGGTGCCGACATCAAGGGGCTGCCCTGGTCTGGACGTTATCGATATCGCACTGCCGCGCTTTTTCTCCGGAATGCCATAAAGTGCTTGGCGCTCCATTGAACTGGCGAACATGGCGCGGAGCTGGTCGAGATCCCGTGCCAACCGTTGACCGTGCTCACGCCGGCGCTCGACAAACGTCGGGCGTGATTTACGTCCGACGTCGGGAGATGCGAACTCTGCAGATGCAACGCCCAGGTTGCGAAGACGAATATGATCGTAACGTGCCATTTGGCCCCCTTTCCGATGTGATTACTCACATTGGATCGAAGGTCAACGCGCTCAATGCTTCAAGTGCTTGAGTTCGAATGAAGTTGTGCTCGATCGCTTATCGACCTCGAGAGATTTGCCGTTTCGATGACACCGTCATTGTCGAGTACAGCATGGCGGGCTGCATCTTTCGCGGCAGCTGCAAGGTCCGCTTGGCTGAGGCCCAGCGCAACGGACGTTAACTCATGCCAGTTGATGTTGCCTAAGTCGAACTGCAGGAGATTAGAACATAGGACGCGTTCGATCTCATCGGACGTCGGATGCTGGTAGACTAGGGCGGCATCAAAACGGCGGAATATTGCTGAATCGAGCAGGCCGGGATGGTTGGTCGCTGCAATCAGAATGCTTCCGGAGGAGTCCTCGTCGAGAAACTGCAGCAAGGAGTTCAGCATCCGCCGAGCTTCGCCGATGTCGTTGTCAGCGCCTCGGCTGGTCGCCAAAGCGTCGACCTCATCGAAAAGGTATACGCCCCGCACCGATTGGACGGCGTCGAAGATAAGGCGCAGCTTGGCTGCGGTTTCACCCATGTACTTGGTGATCACGCCGTCTAGCATAATGGTGAACAACGGAAGCCCGAGTTCGCCAGCCAGTACAGCAGCAGTCGTGGTCTTGCCCGTCCCCGGGGGGCCGGAAAGTAGGATTTTTCGGCGCGGAGTGAGGCCGTGCTCTGCCAAGGTCTCACGGGCGTTGTGTTCCCGAACGATACTGCGGATGCGTGCATCAAGCGACTCGGGCAAGATTAGATCCGAAAGGCGCGCCTCGGGATAGGCGGCCCGCATCAGTCCGGCGAGTTCACCGCGCGGTGCCGAAATGGGTGTGGGTCGGGTCGCTGGTCGACGCGTCTCGGTTTCGGCGCGCAAGTTCTTGATCAGACCGAGAAGTTCGCCGGCCATTCGTGTTCGGCCAGCTTTCTCAGCGTCAAGTGCGATGTGTTCCGCGATGGCCAAGAAACGAGAATCGTCCCCTGCGGCGTGACTGCGGATCATTCCGATGAGTTGCTTGCTGCTCGCCATCTTCAGACTCCTACCGCGCGGCCTCTAGGCGGTTCAATGCTCTACGGACAGTCATTTCTACTTCGCTTCGAATTCTATCCACCTCTGCCAGAATATGCAATGCTTTATGCAACGATTCGACAGGGTTCTCATAATTTCCATCGAGCTCCTTAGAGAGTTTTTCACTTAGGCCTTTTGAAAATTCTTTGAGCTTCATCGAGCGGGTCAAAGTGCTAACGCTAATATTCAAGCTTTTCGCCAGTTTTGTCGCCGAAATGCCCTGATTTTTGAGGTGTGCATCGACCTGGGCGGCAAGGTCGGCGTCTGATTTGCGGGCTGGGCGAGGCATGGCGCACTTATTGCAGTTTTGAATAAAAAAGCAACAGTTTATGCAACGAACTGGTGCTGCATCGTCGTTGCTGTTTCAAGGCCAGCTGGTCATTAGGATCGGCAAGCCGTATGCGTTCGGCTACAGCGGCGCCCAGGTGGGCTGTTAAGGCCGTAAGGGCCGGCGCATTCTCAGTCGCAAGGGCGATCGCCTCTTCTCAGGTTAACTTAGAATGACGAGATCAATGTGTCCCGCGAACCGGGCTTTTCTCTGTGTTCGATGAGAAGGTAGCGAGATGCAGGCGGCTTTCGTGCGATAAATCTCATCGCTTGGATCACGCGTTCCAAAATTTATCCCACATTTTCGCGATTCAAGAAAATGTGGGATAAATCACTGCATTCCTGTCGGTTATGCCACGGTCGCGACTTCGACGGTAAGGTGCTGGAGCTCATGAACGGGCACCAGGCGCCGCCGGATTTCCGTCGCATCTACGCCCGGATGGGCAGCGACGCCGACGATCGCTGAGTGGGCTTCGGGGCCGACCTTCCAGACGTGCAGATCCGTGATCCGGGCATCGCCTGTCGTTTCGACCAACTCGCGGACTTCATCGGCTACGTGGCGATCTGTGCGGTCCAGGAGAATGGCGGCCGTGTCGCGCATCAGCGACCATGACCAGCGCGCAATCACGATGGCGCCGACGATGCCCATGATTGGATCCATCCACACCCAGCCCAGATAGCGGCCGGCCAACAGAGCTGCGATTGCCAGCACCGATGTCAGGGCATCAGCGAGAACATGCATATAGGCGGAACGCAGGTTGTTGTCGCCACCATGGCTGTGGTCATGCGAATGCCCATGATCGTGGTGGTGACCATGGTCGTGCCCATGACCACCAGATAGGAGGAAGGCCGACGCTATGTTCACGAGCAGCCCGAGGATTGCGATCCATGTGGCTTCTGCGAAGGCGACGTTGATGGGTTCGAACAGTCGCATGACGGACTCAACGCCAATAGCGAGGGCGATGATGCCGAGGACGAGGGCCGAGGCGAAACCGGCGAGATCGCCGACTTTCCCAGTGCCGAAGCTGAAGTCGCCGTTATGGGCATGTCGCTTTGCATAGGCGTAGGCAGCGGCCGCAACACCAAGTGCTCCGGCATGGGTGGCCATATGGAAGCCGTCAGCCAGTAGGGCCATCGATCCTGTAGTGTAACCAGCGACGATCTCTGCCACCATCATGAGTGCGGTGAGCACCACGACCCAGAGCGTCCGGCGGGCATTGTCGTCATGGCCGGCGGCCAGGAACATATGTTCGTGCGTCAGATGGCCGGTATCGGCCAGCACGGCGGTCTTGGTGCTCACTTGCTGTACCTCCGGATGATCGTGACGAGATCCTCTGCGCCCTGCTGGCGTTCTTCTGCCGACAAGCCGTCGCGAGCGACGTGCGACTCTAGATGCTCGACGATGATCTCATCGAGAAGCCCATTCACGGCGCCGCGAACGGCTGCGACCAGATGGAGGACTTCGGTGCAATTCGCATTGCCGCCAAGCGCGCGTTCTACTGCGCCAACCTGACCCGCGATGCGCTTGATTCGCCCGAGTAGCGCGTCTCGGTTCTCATTGATGTGAGCCATTTTCCCTCGGCAGCCTCAGTGTCACGCAGCAAATTGCTGCTGGTCGGATGATGCCTTATAGGGTAGGGGGGTAGGGTATTCAAATAAATTCGATGGAACGATCTGTGCGCTCGCCTTGCATTGAACTTTGTGGTTTTGACGCCTCGTCCGGCTGGTGCCGTGGTTGCGGCCGTTCTCGTGAGGAAGTGCGCCGTTGGCGTAATCTGCGCCCGGGCGAGGCGCGTAAGGTTGCGGCGGACTTGCCACAGCGCCTGTTCAAGCTGCGCGCAAAGGGCCTGACGAATGATCGCACCGACGACTGACCAACCTCTCGGCTGATGTCGTCAATGCGATGGGTGGCAAGCGGAAGCTGTTAGCCAGGCGCGACCTTCAGCTGATGATCGTCTCCGTATCGAATGCGGCAGGAATAGCCATGGCCGCACTCAGCGTGCATCTGTGACACGGCGGCTTTGGTCAGCCGCTGTGTCTGGCCGCTATCTTCGATTTCGATCCGTTCGACCGATTGGAAATCGAATGGCGCAACAGGGACGTTTTCCCGACCCTGTTTGATGAGCACCCCATAGTGCGATGTACCTTTGAAATAGGTCACACGGATGTCGTGGGAGCTTTCATTCTTCCATCTGGGGTGGACCGGCCCACAGGCGGACAGGGAGAGGGCCAAGGCGGTCAGTAAGATCGTCGGTCTCATGATTTCTTCTTATTCGCTAGAATCGCGCATAATAAAAAGCCCGGTCTAACGGGGCATGAACAGTGATGTCGTGAAGGCGATCGAGCGGCGTTCGGAGCTGCTCCGACGCCTGCTCGCGTATTCATCTTGCATGGGATATTATAGGCACCGAAGCGGGGATGTCGCAGGCGGGCTGCACGCTTCTGAAATGGAGCGGGATCCACGGAAGGGATGGGGCGGCATGATCATCACCCTCTCTGACCTCTTAACGGGAATCCGAGAGCGCAAGGCTGCCTTGGGTATCATCGATACTCCAGAGCGTACCGATGCCATGCGCAATAGCGGATCGCGCCGAACAGCGCGCAAGCGTGCTATGTTGGCCCGGATCGAGGAGCGCTCACGCGACGCGGGCGTCGTCTAGGCTGACCAAGCGCCTTGTTTCATGATATTGGCGAAGCTCATGCGGCAGTAGCCCGCATCATGTATCGTCGGCAAACCGACCTTCCGCGCCCATTTTTGTGCTGACTGGGGAGGCAATCCCATCCTGTAGCCGATCTCGACCGATCCTATGATCTCTGCGGCGGTCTGAAGAACATCCACCGCGAGATATGCTTTACCGTGGCGACGTATGCGGCCGGTGGCGACGAATTTGAGAAACTGATTGGTGGCCAGGTTGAGTATCTCGCTGGCATCGGCGCCTGATAGCTCATCCTCGACATGGGCACCGGACAACGGGTTTTCCAACATCCGCAAAGTGTCGATGAGTTCGGCCGGGATTAGTATCTGGTGGGACAGGTCCGACGCCTCGGGGGCCAGACTAAATCGACCATCCGGCCCCAGAAGCCAGGCGAAGATGCCAGCCCAGGGCTTGGCACGACCGCCAATAGCTCGTGCTGCGATTTGCAGCGGAACGCCGTCAATCATGGCGGGATCGGCTTTGGCTTGGATCTTTGCCTCGAATGCCGCCCAGGCCTGCGTGGTGGTATTGCGGACGCCATATCGCGCCTCCCAATAAGGGTGGGTCAGCGGGGCGAGCAATCCAGATTGCATCAACTGCGCTACGGCATAGCGGGGCAACTGAGTTGACTGAGACACAGCGGTCAAAGGCAGACGGTCAGGCTTGGTGCGTGCCAGTTCCTCGATTTCCCCAGGATCATGGAACGGTCGAACTACGCCATGCACTCGCACGTCGGTGAGCTTGAAGACGCCGGCGGCGCGAAGCTTTGCAATGATGGTATCCGTCTCGCGCAGCACACGCACGGCTGATTTGGCGGAGATCAGTCCAACTATGTCATTCCCCTCGTCGGCCGACGGGAGGTCGGTCAGATCAGGGCTTTGACTGAGATCGGGCTGCTCTTGCTGCAGGCCATGTAGAAACATCGCGAACAGGGCTTTGACGCGGGGCGAGGAGCGGCCGATCCGGGCTTGCTTGACGGCGTGCCCCAATTTGTTCGACCAGTTGTCCCCTTCGCGTGGAGCTGGAAATAGGTCGGCTGGAACGATGGGCCATTGGCGCAGCAGTGTCACAGCATCATGAAGCGCGCTGATGACCGTCATGGTAAGGTTAGGATTGGTCAGCCATTTTCCGCGCAGTTGGTCGTTTAGCCAGGGGGAGAGCTTCAAAGCCAAGTCGGCAATGTCGTGCGGCTCCAAACTCGCAATCGGGTCAGGAAACTGTGATCGCGAAGCGGCACGTACATCGGAATCATGGCTGAAGAGGCCAGCATAGATGCCCAGATTGTCGCGCATCTCGAGAGGGATGAACTCGGCCGGTCCCTCACGCAGGTCCGCGCTGCAGACATCTTGGTCGCAGGTGGCAATGCCGTTGGCATACCGCCACCGTTGGGTGACGCCGCATTCGTGACATTCGCTGCGCAGGATCTGAAAGGTTTCCGGGCAGAATGGGACGGAGGCCAACTGCCAAATCGCACGATGATGAGCCGATAGGGCAAGGCTGGCCGGTGCATATCGGCGGATGGTGGTTCGCAGTTCGCTCTGCCACGCGCGTCCACCAAACCAATGTATGATCGCGCTGCCTTCTTCTGGACCGTGGGCATGGTGCAGTAATTGGAGGTACGGCACTACCAGAATGTCAGCCAGCGCCGGTAGCTGTTCGGCGTTGGTTGTGGCCGCCGTCGGCTTGTTGTCGTAAACCCAGCCAGCCTCGGACAAAAGCGTTCCCGTCCGTGGATATCCGTTCTCGGCAGTCACACGGGCGACAAGGCCCATGAGACTTTCGCCAGCGATCGGCGCGAGCGGGTATTTCACTTGGCTCAAGCTTCGATCTCCACGAACGGATTATAGTCGATGAAGCTATGGGCAATGGCCCAGCTGTTCACTGCCATGGCGAGATCGTTGCGGGTAATCGCATGCCGACCTTCACGCACGACATTTATCGCCGCCGTTTCCACGATGCGGCAGGTGCGGCCGATGATTCCGCTGCTTGCGAGGCAAAGGGGGCGAGCAATGTCCTCTTCGACCAGGCCGCTGGCGACCTTCATGATCTGCTTGTCGACCATGGCGGTATCGAGGTCTTCGACGAAGTCCAGGAATAGGTCTCGATCGTCATCCGCCCACCAATCAAGGGGAGGAAGCGTGAGGGGAGGGAAGAGCCGGCCGTTCAACTCGTGGCTGGACTGGAACAGCTTGTCCGCGTCGTGGGTGCCGAAAAAGGCGATAGGAACAAGGCCAGAATCAAGGAACGTCTTCAGGCTATCCGTGACATGGGTTGCGGCCGATGACCGGCGCGACAGATGCTGGATTTCATCGATGACGAGCAACTGCACGTTATCCCGTTTGATGGCTTGCACGGCACGCTTGTGCAGGTTGGGTTCGGTGCCGCGGTCATAAAAGGGGTCGTCCAGGGCCTGCAGGATGGAAGAGAATAGCGACCTGGCGGTGCCAGTGCTCATGAGCTTGACGATCAGGACGGGCCGGCTGCCTTCGGGAAGTTCGCCCAGGCGTTCGATGCCGTCCCGGAAATGTTCGGCTGCTGTCGTTTTGCCCGAACCGCTTTCAGCCAGGAGGGTGATGCCATATTGCCGCTCGCCACGGGTGGCGATGCCAGAGCGCCGGACCTCATCCAGCCCAGCTATGATGGCCTCTTGGCGAGGATGAACAATCTTGATCTGGCGGAACGCGCTGCGGGCATCTGCCACGCGCTGAGAGCGGGCAGCGGCTTCATTCGGCCGTACAACCGGCGGGTTTGATGTAGTGGTAGTCATGTGTTGCCTTTCGGGTAGGGGTTAGAAATAGCTGCTGTCGTTCGAGCGCTTTTTGCGTTCGCGGCGTGGTTCGGGGTCGGTGGTCGACGCGTCCGGGGTGGGTGGCGGCGCAGGAGTACGCCGGTCGCGCTCTGGCATGTCCTCTGGCGTCGCCTCCCGGGCATTGGCAGCTTTCGCCTTCTGCCGGTTGCTCCGCCGTTTAGATGCGGTAGGGGCCGCTTTCTGTGGAGCGGGGCGACGAGACAGGGTGTCGGCATCGTGCATCTCGTGCTCGATCACGTCTGCATAGATGATCGGGATGTCGACTGGTTCAGGGCGCTCCCGCTGCAGGGTAGCGAGCTCACCGGTGATGCTGCGGATGCGCTTGTTTTCGAGCAGCTTGGCCAGAAGCTTGCGCTCACGCTCCTTGGCTTCGGGCGTCAGCTGGTCGATGGCGTCGAGAAGCTCGGCGCGGCAGGCGTCACGCCATTCCCGTGAGTTGAAGTCGGCGGCTTCCGCCTTGGCCTTCTCACGGATCTGCTCGTGCATCCACAGGCTGATCGGCTCGTCGGTATAGCCGGCCGTCTGGCAGTACAGCTCGACGTCCTGATTGGTTTTGCGGTTGATCACCCAGATCTTGCGCAGATCGTACGGGTCATAGCGGAACGACACCGTTGCAGTGGCATTCTTCAGGCGCTGACGCTTGCCTTCCAAGGGGACAAGATCAGCGAGCAGGTCAGGCACGGCTTTGTAATCGCCGAAGCGCAGGCCATTCCACTCGATGCCAGCGTGGGTCAGCCGGTGCGAATTGATCTTGGGGAGAAGGGCCTTCTCGAAGATGCGAGGATCACGCGGTAGAACGATCCCGTACTGGGCGGTGCCCTGTTTCCAACAGAGCAGAGGCTGTTTCTCGTTCAGGCCGCCATGCGGGGTCGTGTGATAGACCGCGATGGCGAACATGATGAGTGCCTCGAGTTCGTCGAGCGTCAGCACGGCATCCACGGCGGGGTCGTAATCATACTCGCGGGAGAGGGCGATCGGCAGATGGGCGCCGGCCACCTTCGATGACACGTAATTGTGGATGGTGAGGAAGATGCGCTCAACAAGGGCTCGTTCGCGCGGCTTCTTCCGACCACTGATGCGGACCGTTGCACCGGTCGCCTTGCTCATGCTCTCCATATCGTGGCTGCGGAATTCCATGCCGCCATCCACGTGATATGTGCTGCACAGGCCGCAGACGTCCTGGGCTTCAGGGTGCTTGTTCTTGATGATCGGCGGCACGATCTTCGGTAGAACAGACCGGCGAAGCAACTCCGACACGGTGGCGTATGATGGGGCATTGAAAGACAGCATGTGCGAGAGCACGACCCTGCTGAACCCATCAACAAGTGCGGAGAAAGTCGGGCGGCCCAGAATGATGGCGCGTTCCACGTCGATGACGAGGAGAGCGGGTATGGGGGTGTGATCCATAAGCCCGAATTCCAGAGGACGCTCCGCCTCATGCCCTTTCCCTGCGCCACGCCACCGAGAGTAGGCTGCCTGCTTGCCGTGGCGGGCACCGACCGTTTGCTCACACTCAAGCATTTTGATGTCGCGATATGTGGTGCTCAGGCTCACCGGGAGGAGCGGCTCCGTAGGCATCTCGTATTCGAGCGAAGTGCCATCGTTGACGCGGCTAATCTCAGCGTTGGTCAGCACATTGATATCGGTGACGCTCTTCTTCGACGCATAGTAAGTCAAAGCCAGGCGCTGGCGGATTTCCATGCGGATGCCATCTTCATCATAGCAATGGCGCCCCTGGGCGCTCGTGGCCTCACGAGCATCGCGGTCGCCGACTTTACCGCGCTCCCGCATCCAGCGTTTCACGGTGTGCGGATTGGGTGCCTCGCCATATTTGGCGTGCAACTCGGGGGTCCAGTGCTCGGCAAATCCTGCAGAGATTGCCTTCACGCCGGTCATTACGCCGTTCCGATCGAGCAGCCGTAATGTTGCCAGCCGAAGTGCGCTTTCGGGATCGAGTTCCTCACATTCGGCGGGCGTGAGATGTGATTCAGCGATCTTGTTCTTGGCCGGCGACTGCCCACGGTCTGCCATCTGGAAGAATTGACCGTTCTGAAGCAGCGTCCGAAAGCGCTCCTGGTCCATTGGACGGACGACGCCGGCGTCATCGAGATATTCGACGGGCTTGCCTGTGGCAGCATGTTCGAAGTTCAGGCGTGTGCCATATCCATGTGATGTAAAAACACAGGGTTGACCTTCGATACTGTATAGCTGATTGCGTTTGAGCTTATAGGGGAAGTAATTCACGTATCTCTCCCGAGATTTGGGTATTCTGAGGGCGCGCAAAATCCATCAGCAGTAGATATTTCTACGCTGCGAATGGCATTGCTTCTGTTGTGATGGGTGCCTGCGGGTTCGTCAGGCAGTTATGATTTCACTCTAGGTCATGGTTGAATCCTTCCTGGGGTATTTGATCTATGATCAGATGAAGCTGACAGGCATCTCATCGATGAGAGGCTGCGTGAGATCGAGCGACACGATGCGCCTCACCAGCATGGCGAAAGTGATTGCCCGCCCTTGGACAAAATTTCCGGGCGCCATCAGCTCAGCGAATTCGCCCAACTGCATGTCATCCCCTTTGCTGCGGAGGCTTTCGACGAGCCGCTTCTGCGACGATGAGATGGCCGTGCGGCGCATCGAGCTGGCGAGGCGTACGTTGAAGCGGTGGCGGCTATTCTCGAAAATTTCGGAACCGAAGGTGATACGGAATTCGTGGCCTACCCGGCGGCAAATTTCTGCGACGCCGGCAAGCTTCAGCCGATATTCTGGATCTCGCAGGTCCGCATCGTCGCCTTTGACTTCGACGACCGCCAGGCGTCCATCGGCGTCCAGTATGTCGACGTCGCTTGTGTACCGCTCCTTTTTCCTCAGGATGAATTCGAAGCGGCGAGCTTCTGATTGGTAGTGGACAACATTGGGGTCCGTCTCGCATCGCTCGATCAGTGCAAGCTGATGCAGGCTCTCATAATGCTGTGTGCGGCCGACCTTCACGGAAGGGTACCAGCCGCTCGCATGGTGCGTTCCGCCAGAGACTGTTCGGAGCGATCCATTGTCGTTGGCGACCACAATGCGAGCCATGGTGTTGACCAGGCTGTTGTGCTTCCTCAGCAAGGTTTCGGCGCGCAACCGGCCAGCGGAAGGCTCGTATGACGGGTTGCGCAGCATGAGGTTGATAGCGGCGCGAACGTCGATCTCAGCCAGTTCTTCATACGCGTCAGTCATGCCAGAACGTCCAACCGCGACGGTTGCTGTTGGGCCATTTGGAGCGAGAACGACTCCACGTCTTAACGCGCTGCTGTCGTTCAAAATGTCGGATGATCTCGATCAGATACTCTGTATAAACGATTGAAACGAGGTTGTTTCGATCTGCACTTCGCGGTTTAGTCGTCATCGCACTGTCTCCATGTTGGTCACGATACTGTGCATTTAGGAACGCTAAAATGACCGTGATGGCAACAGGAATGTGGTTTTAACTGCACAGTATCGTGACCAACTCACTTGACGATGCGTGCCTTACTGTTCTAATAAGTCATGGATGAACAGTAAGAAAAACGGCACGCGCGACGTTGGTTCGGATCGGTCGGCCCTCGAAACTGACGAGGAGTTGGTCAAACGGCATGCCGCTTCAGGCTTTTCTGGCGAATCAGAGTACGCCCTGTTCCTGTCTCTGGATGATTCTAAGCGGGAGGCGGTGATTGCCAGACTGAGGACGATGGACCTCTATCTTCGCGACGATGACCCCATGCCCGTGGGCGACGCGTGCAGCGCGCTCGATATGGAGCAGCGCAATTTTTACCGACTGCTGAAGAAGCTGAAGGATCTGGGCCCAACTCGAGGTCTGTCACCGAGCTTCCGGGTGAAAGCTGTCGCGGCACCAGCACAGAAAGGCTTCGCACCCGTTGCCGAGCGTGCGCTGCGCTGGAAACTGCAGCATGAGCCCGCGGCTTCGCCCGCGTCGATCATACGCTGGATATTTGAATCCTGCGCGGACGCGGGCGAGGCGCCTCCGTCTGCATCCTCGATCCAGCGACGCATAAAGGTACTCCGCCGGGAAGGTGTCGCAGAGCCGGCGGCTGGGGCTGCTGGTCTTCAGATCCTGGTGGACCAGACCGCAGTCGATGTGATGGTTCAGATCAGCGGCCGGGTGGAATTGGCTACGGCTACGTTCATTGTCGATACCAGCTCTAGGATGATCCTTGGATTGGGGGTGGGCGATCCGCTGATTCCGGAAGACGGGCTCATGCGCGCTACCCGCAATATGGATGACGACCTCATGCGCCATCTCGTGCAGCACACGCAGGTGCATTTCGATCGCGTGGAGTCGATCGACTTTATCGCGCCTCCAGGCGGGGCGCGGCAGAGCAAGCAGTTGCAGAAGCGCTTTCGGGTCTTCAACCGCCGAGTGTCGTTTGACATTCATGCAGGCGGAAAGTGGCGTCACGGCACACAGCTGGTCCGCTACCTGGGCGATACGCTGGGGCCGTATCAGTTCAAACCGCGGTTTACAGAGGAGGGGGCTCCTCTCAGCAACTCGATCAGCGAGGGGATTGAGCAGGAGATCATAGAGCGGGCGTTGCTCGTGGAGGCGATGCGCTGGAACGAAAGCCAGTGGCAGCAGGTGGAGCCGACGGTCGAAAAGTTGCAGCGCATGCGTGAAGAGCGCGCGAGCGCGATCACGGCGCTATTCCGCGATGTGGTGATGCGGCCAGAATTTTGATCGAAGCTATTAATCGGTAGTGCGGCATGGAGTGGATCAGACTGAAATGCTGTTCAACTTCATGCCCCACTCGAGTTTCTCGACCGTGATGGCCGTACATATGCGAGCTTTGAGGCTGGTAGACAGATTGTTAGGTGCTGCGTAGCCGCCGCAGGATCCTACCTAAATGTCAAAGCCATTGTGAGCCTGGGATCTCGCTAGTCCCTTTGACGGCGACAAATTCTACGCTGCCTATTTTAAGTCGGCCCCACCCGCCATCGGGATCGATGGCATTCAGGCGGTCGATAAGCGCTCGCCATTCTTGACCTGCGCTCGTTGACGGAATGGCCTGAATAACGGGCGCGTCTGAGGCATAACGCGCCTGCATCTTGCGGTTCATGGCGAGAGCGTAGGCAAAGCTGTCAATTAAGATGTCGAAATCTGACTGACTCATATGTTTTTGCTACCTTATGTATTGCGCCGGATTGCTGGAATGCCAGTTTTGGCCTCTCAATATTACTCTGCCATTTCGATAAGAAGCGCGATCGTGTGTCCCATGGCGGTCACTGTAACGGTTTCAACATCATTGATGAGGATACCGTCATTGCGGTCGGCAATCACATCGCCGACTTGCACCCTTCCGGAGAGTGGCACGACATAGCCGAAATTGCCTGCCTCAAAGCGGTAATCCGCAGCGCCGCCATCAGCCAGCACAACTCGCGATAGACGGGCGTTGGCTCGCATCGGCAGTGAATTACCTTCATTGTCGAACCCGCTGGCTAATGTAGCGAACTGGCCCTGCTCACGATCGTCAGCGAACCCCCTTACAACAGAGAAGGGCTCGCCGCCCTGATGGTTGGGTATCAGCCAGATCTGGACGAATTCGACCGGGTCGGCCTCGTCTGGATTGCCGCGCCGGATAGCGACGCCCGTACCAGCGGATATGACTTGGCAATCGCCTGCTTGAAGCGCCCCGACATTGCCCAGGCTATCTTCGTGATAGAGCATTCCGCTCGTGACGTAGGTCAGTATCTCGGTGTCGGAATGCGGAGTTTGCGGCAGTCCGGCACGGGGAGAGATCGCCTCCTGATTCCACATGATCATATCGCCCCACTGCATCGGGTGTCCGCCACAGCTTTCAGGCCCGAAATGCTGGAGGCTTTGGAAATGCTCCAGGCGGAATATGCCGAAGTCACGGGCCGGGCGTAAGGCGATCATCAGGGTTCCAGTGCGAATAGGTGTGGCTAAAGCGGGTTTGGAAAAATCCCCTCAAGCTTTGGACAGGCAGTTGCTATGCAACTGCGCTGCATTTCCGGGTGGACGCGCAGCTAGACGCTGGCGTTGGGCAAAGCCTTGCCCACCCTGCGACCCAAAGCGGCCGCATGCGCAGAGAGCCCGCGCGCAAGGATGTTGATTGCATTGTTGGTGCCTCGTGGGACATCGACGCCGCAGGCACAGATGTGCCGCTCACCGTCATTGCTTTCAGAGGATGGTGATCCGCATGCATTGCACGTTGGCGCCATGCGTCTCGGATCCACAATGATGACCGCGCCGCCAGCCTTTTCAGCTTTGTAGCGGATCATTTCGAGAAGGCGCTTTGGTCTCACCTCCGCCAATACTTGACCGTTTTCCCGCGTCGCGATCGCACCGGCGCCATCTGACGGGTGTCGTGTGCGTGATGGACAGGACAATTGCCTGAGGTCGAGATCTTCGACCACGATCGTTTCAAACCGATTGGTGATCGCCGCCGAGATCTGATGCAGCCGCGTGGAACGGCAGTTTATCACGCTTTGACTGGCGCGGTCTCGGCGTTCGCGCAGCTTTTTGCTTCGGCGGGAGTCTTTCTGGCATCTCGCCAGTGCCCGGTGGGCGCGCCGCAACGCAGCATTTTGAGTCGTCCATCGGGCTGTATCGTTGAAGAGCGAGCCGTCCGATAGCGATGCCAGGTGATCTATGCCGAGATCGACGCCACACGCGCTACCAGGATTTTGGTGCTCTTGGCCGCCGGCTTTGTAATCAACCAGGATTGTGACATGCCATCGACGCGCTCTGCGGGTGAAGGTGAGTCCGGCGAGGCGAGCGTCAGCTGGCCACGGGCGATGCATGCGCACCCGCAATTTGCCCACGATGCCATCGACCGACAGGTAGCCGTCCGCGACGACACAGCCTCGTACGCCGTGGACGCCAAAACTGCGCCAACGCTCTTCGGAGCGGAAGCGCGGGAACCCGGCGTTGGGGTTGGCCGTCAGGCGATCGCGATACCTCGTCATTGCGGTATCGACGCAGCGCAAGGTCCAGTTGTTAATGCCCCAGGGCAGGGCAGTATGCTGGCGGTTGGCCATTCTATACGCAGGGAGAGACTTGGTATCGTCTTCGTATGTGAGATGAACGCCGCGTTGAAAGGCTGCACGCCGGTTTTGGAGGGCGTCATTGTACAAATTTCGCTGCAGCTGCAGGATCGACGCCAGGCGCGCATGTTGCGCCCGACTTGGCTCGATCGGAAATTTATACTGCAAGAACATGTGCTTGCATGTGACGCGCAAAAGTTAACGCAAGGTGGATGTTCGAAAATCAATCAGGCGGAAGGGGGAATGACGGTTGGTATCCCATTCAGCCAGCGCGCTGCGACAATCCCGCCTGCTGCTAAAGTGCTACCTGCTCGGGGACAGAGGTCGGGCATAGGCGACCTCAGTTAGCGTTGCTTTCGTTGGCCCCTTGGTAATCGCATGGACCGCTGCCGCGGCTGATACGGCAGGCTCGGCCTCTCGATTGATCTGCAGGCCAGCGTGATAGCGCTCCAGAAGCAGAGCGACGGCCGGACGCACGACAGGCAGAGGCAGAGTTTCGCGAATTGCGAATGGGATGGAAGGATTGCGGCGCGGATTGAGAGGCACGCGGCCGAGCTTGGTGCCGAACATAGCAGTGAGGGCCAATCCTGGCCGACGAGAGTCTACCTGAACGTCTGACTGGGCGATGCCGATTGAGCGTAACTGGGCTTTCGTGCGCGGGTCATCGACAGGAGCGTTCCGGTACATCGCCAAAGACGCGCGTGCGGGTGATGCGGAATTCATCTGTTCAGCGGCCTCGGTGACCAACTGGAGGATGTCGTCGGCAGTTGGCCTATCTGCAGTCACCACATGGGCAAGAGCGATACCACGGCTGACGTCGATGAACGCGGTGAGGACAGCGTGATAGGGGATGTTATCGGGGCCATCGACCGCCACATCGAGTGGCGACATATCGATGGCGTAGTCGGTATTCATGCCGGTGTAGGACGCGATATCGGTCACTTCCATGGGCAGATTGAGTCTCGTGCGGACTGCCCGTTTGCTTGGTGGACTTATTTTACGCTTCTCGCACAAGGCTTCGGCGGCAGACTGGATCGCCCCTGGCCGAGCGCCCGGGCCGGCGTGCGCGATGGCTTCTTCGAGAGCTGCTCTCGTTTCAGCGGGAAGCTGACGGGGGTAGTTGGACAGAACCTGATCGTTCAGCTGGAGCGAGTCCTTGTACGCCCGAATGATCTTGAAGAAGTTGCGCTCCTTATACCCCAGCCGAGTGGCGGCAGCGGTAACAGCTGCTGCCATTCGCCGACTGCCCTTCCTGGGGAGCTCTTCAACTTCCAGAGCACGCCGGTAAGCTTCCGGCCATTGCTGAGGCGTGAAGGTCACCATGTAGTGGGCAATGCGATCTTCCATTTTTCTTCACTCCTGAGTTTCGAGGAGCGAAGCAGAGCGTATTCAGAAAATTCAGGGCGTCACTGAGGCTAAGCCATTGAGGTATGTGCCGATGGACGACGCTGCGGCTGTATCAGCCCGATAGATCACCTGTTTCCCAGCACGGCGCGAGGAAACAAGGTGGGCGCGCGATAGAATTCCCAGATGGGAAGATAGAGTGTTTGCAGCGACATTGAGGTGGCGCGCAATTTCTCCCGCCGGCAGGCCTTCAGGCGCCCGGGCGAGTAGGCGGTAGATATCATGGCGAGTCGGTTGCCCTAGCGCAGCCAGGGCCTCGACCATTGCTGATGAGTCCATGGGCCAGACTATCAGCGATCCATCCCAACCGGTCAAACGGTTAGTGACGGACAGATCCGTCAGCCAAATCAAGAATGTGCCGGCTGATGACCGTTGAGACGTCCGTTGAAACAGGAAATCGAACGCCATTCAATTCTATAATTCCAGAATCATTGAAATGAATGTACAAGTCGATAAATGGAGCGTGCGACTCGCGCAGGCTTCTCTTGAAAAGGATGGTGACAGAAAGGGTTTCGCAATGCTGACGCACGAGATGTACGAACAGAGAATAGCTGCACGGACCCAGCGCTCAGCGCTGGATTACTTCACCACTTCAGCTCTGTTGGGACGCCCTGATCCGCTGGCCAGTGATAGCCCTGACGATGTCTCATTCGACTTGACCTACAAGATGGTCGATCGCCTCGTGATCGCGGCTGTCGAAACTGGCGCTCGGTTCGAGCGTGACAGCTTGCAGTCCGATCCATTGGCTTGGCTCTATAGCTCGCAGCCTCCGTTCGGCGGGGCGCGACCGCTGGAAGCGTGTCTGACCGCGCCAGGGTTGATGAGATGCATCATGTTTCATGCCCTAGACTTGGAGCTTGGAACGCCCAGTGATCTGGTCGACCAAATCCTCCGTAGCGACGGTTACATGTCGGGGGAGGCGACGACCGGAGGGCTCTGGAATACCGGCAGGGACCGGGAGAGTGCCGGCCATGGTCGGACGCTGTATACCGCGACGATCGTCGATGTGCGGGTGGATCAGATCCACCATGTCTACCATGCGATGATGGCCTGCGATCTCGCCGAGGCGAGAGGATTGCTCAGACTTCGTTATGGAAGACAGTTGGCGGACCAAGCTGAGGTCCGCAGAGGGTACGACGCGAGCAACCCGCTGGCGGTCTCTATGGTGTCGGACGCGATGGGGGCGATCTTGGCGATGGTGGCCAGCAACCCCCAAAGTGCGTTGGCCGAGGGACTGGACCTGCAACTCGAATCCAGGTTCGCGCCGTAGAGAGGCGCGCAGGCCATGATGGTCGTCACGATCACAATCTGGCCGGGTGGCGATGAGGCAGCGTCTTTCGATATCGCGCAGATGAAGATCGAGAACGAGAGCAGGCTGGCCGACGTCAGCGATTATACTGCTCGGATCGTCCAGTGCGAAAACCGCCGACTAGGGGTGCAGGGGATAGATACCCGGGTGCAAATATCGTCACATCCTCGCCGGGATGGGCCTTGGACGTTGCTCAAGAGAATACTCGATCGGGTCGATTTGCCGTCCTGAATGGGACGTTCCTAACTCCTCGCTGACGGCGAAAACCGCCTACTTCGCTACACCCTCTAAAACCGAAACGGCCGAAATTGGCCATTCTCGCCGCTCAGAGGATCACGAAAATGAAGTAAAGGAGCAGACTTGCTGACAACCGAAAACAATCTTGGCGACCCCGGCAGGATTCGAACCTGCGACCATCCGCTTAGAAGGCGGATGCTCTATCCAACTGAGCTACGGGGCCGTGCGCGGGAGCGATAGCGGGGCTTGGGCCGCGGCGCAATCTTTCGCAGCCGTTGCAATCGTGTGTCGGCGGGATATGCACCGAAGGATGAGCGACGCGGGCATCCGGAAAATCGACGCGACCGTGCTGGGCGCACGGCCGCTGCGCTATTATGATTTCTTCATGGCGGCCTTCGTCGCCATATTGCTGCTGTCCAACCTGATCGGCGCGGCCAAGCTGTCGTCGCTGGGCGGCGTGACCTTTGGCGCGGGCATCCTTTTCTTTCCGCTCGGCTATGTGATCGGCGACGTGCTGACAGAGGTCTATGGCTATGCGCGGGCGCGACGCTGCGTCTGGGCAGGATTTGCCGCGATGCTGTTCATGGCGCTGATGAGTTGGGTGGTGGTGGCCTTGCCGCCGGCTGAGGGCTGGCCCGACCAGAAAGCCTATGAGGCGGTGTTCGGCAGCACCTGGCGGATCGTCTTCGCCTCGCTTTGCGCCTTCTGGGCGGGGGAACTGGCCAACAGCTTCGTGCTGGCCAAGATGAAGATCATCACCCAGGGACGGCATCTGTGGATGCGCACCATCGGCTCGACCGTGGTGGGGCAGGGGGTGGACAGCCTGCTCTTCTACCCGCTCGCTTTCTATGGCGACTGGACCACGACGCAGGTACTGACCGTGATGGTCACCAACTGGGCGATGAAGGTCGGCTGGGAAGCGGTGCTGACGCCGGTCACCTATGTGGTCGTGAATGGTCTCAAGCGGCGCGAGGGGCTCGACGTCTATGATGCGGGCACCGACTTCACCCCGTTCCGTACCCGGCTCTGATGATCCGAAAGCCTGTTTGAAAAATCGCGAAAGGGCGATTTTTCGGTACGGTTCCAGCCCGCTCCCCGCCCAACCACCCGATCGAGTGTCATCCTGTCGGGTGGTTGGGCGGGGGAGCGGGCCGGAACCGGCTTTCTCAAACCCACTCTGTAGCCAGTAAATTATGTAATCTAAAGAGAGTCTTTACCTTGTTGGGCGCAGGAGGAGGCGACAAAGTCAGGAAAGAATAGTCGCCCATCGTGCCCATCGCCTCCGCCCAGTCCATTGTCCCTGATCGCGATCCCGTGATGACCCCGGATGCGATCTGCCGGATCGACCGCCTGACCCATGTCGCGCGGGCACTGAGCCAGGAGGCGCAGACGATCCAGGCCAATCTGGCCAATGCGGAGCGCCGGTTCCAGGCGACCTTCCAGCACGCGCCGGTCGGCATTGCCCATGTCGCGCTCGACGGCAGTTTCCTGACGGTCAATCCCCGCTTCGAGGAGATTACCGGCTATTCGGCCGCGATGCTGATGCGGCTGGGTTTCCAGCAGATCACCCATCCCGATGATCTGGATGCCGATGTCGCGCTGCTTGGCCGGCTGCACCGAGGCGAGTTGCAGCGCTATACGCTGGAGAAGCGCTATATTCGTGCGGATGCGTCGCTGATCTGGATCAACCTCACCGTGGCGCTGGTTCGCGACGAGCGGGACGCGCCGGAATTCTATGTCGCCGTGGTCGAGGATCTGTCGGAAATGCGGCAGGCCCATTTCGATGCGATCCATGATCCGCTGACCGGCCTGCTCAACCGCCGTGGCTTCGTGGTGCGGGCGCGGGCCTTGCTGCGGCAGGCGGCCGAGGCGCATTGGGCCGTCAGCCTGATCTATCTCGACCTCGACGGGTTCAAACAGCTCAATGACAGTCTCGGACATAGCGCCGGGGATCGCTGCCTGGTCGAGGTGGCGCGGCTGATCGAGGATATGGTCGCCACTCGCCATGTCGTGGCGCGGATGGGCGGCGACGAGTTCGTGCTGCTGGTCGACGAGGAAGGCACGGACCTGGGCGAGGCGCTGCGCGTCGGACTGATGACGCTGGGCGGCGCGCATGGCGGCGTCAGCGGCAGCTTTGGCCTTGTCACCCTGATCCCCGACGATGACACCGAACTGGACAGCATCGTGGCGCGCGCGGACGAGGCGATGCTGGCGGCCAAGCGCGCCGGTAAGAATCAGCTGGTGACCACCGCGCTGCTATAATCGGCACGCACGAAATAGAGGCCGTCGGGCGGCGCGTTGAGCGCCAGCCGGGCGCGGTCGCGTGCCTCCAGCGCATCGCGCAGGTCCTCCGCACTCCAGCGGCCCATGCCGACCATGGCGAGGCAGCCGACCATCGAGCGAACCTGATGATGGAGAAAGGACCGCGCCTCCGCCCGGATGGTAATGCGATCGCCCTGTCGCTCCACATCCAGCATCGCCAGCGACTTCAGCGGACTGGCCGCCTGGCAATGGACCGAGCGGAAGGTGGTGAAGTCATGATGACCCACCAGGATCTGCGCGGCGTCATGCATGGCGTCGGCGTCGAGCGGCTGGATCACCCGCCAGGCAAGCCCCGATTCCAGGGTCAGCGGCGCGCGGCGATTGGCGATGCGGTAGACATAAGCGCGGCCGGTGCAGCTGAAACGGGCATGCCAGTCCGGCGCGACTTCCTCACAGGCGAGGATCGCGACCGGATGAAGCCGCAGCTTCGCATTGATCGCCTCCATCAGGCGAAAGGGCGTCAGCGGCTTTTCGACATCGGCATGGGCGCGCATGGCCAGGCCATGGACGCCGGCATCGGTGCGACCGGCAGCGTGCAGGATCGCGCGCTCGCCGGTGACGGCATGGATCGCATCCTCGATCGCCTGCTGGACGCTGGGGCCATGGGCCTGACGCTGCCAGCCCATGAACGGACGGCCATCAAATTCGACGGTGAAGGCGAAACGGGCCATCGGGTCAGGCGTCGACCCGGCTGCCGGTGGGCATGTCGAAACCGCGCAGCAATTCGCCCGCCGACATCGCCGCCTTGCCCGCGCGCTGAATCAGGGTCGGCCGGATGGCGCCATGGCCGCAGCCGATCAGCAGGCTGTGGTCGAGCAGTTCGCCCGCCGGCCCGGCATGATCCTCGACCGTGGCGGCGAGGATGCGGAAGCGTTCGCCGCCATATTCGAAGAAGGCGCCGGGGAAGGGGTTGAAGGCGCGGACCTGACGTTCGACCTGATGCGCGTCGCGGCTGAAATCGATCCGTGCCTCCGCCTTGTCGATCTTGGCGGCATAGGTGACGCCCTCTTCGGGCTGGACCACCGGCGGATGGCCGGCAAGATCGTCCAGCACATCGACCATCAGATCGGCGCCGGCCTGCGCCAGTTCCTCGGTCAGTTCGCCGGCCGTCTTGTCCTCGACCGGGGTAACATGCTTGGCGCGCATCGGCCCGGTGTCGAGCCCGGCCTCCATGTCCATGATGGTGACGCCGGTGACATTGTCGCCGGACAGGATGGCGCGCTGCACCGGCGCGGCGCCGCGCCAGCGCGGCAGCAGCGAACCGTGGATGTTGAGGCAGCCATGGCGCGGCATCGCCAGGATCGCGCGCGGCAGGATCAGGCCATAGGCGGCGACGACCGCAACATCGGCGTCGAGCGCGGCAAATTCGGCCTGCACCGTCTCGTCCTTCAGCGAAACGGGCGTGCGCACTTCGATCCCCAGTTGTTCGGCACGGGCCTGGACCGGGGAGGGGCGCAGCGCCTTGCCACGGCCGGCCGGACGGGGCGGCTGGCTATAGACGGCGACGATGTCATGCCCGGCCTTCACCAGTGCATCGAGCGCTGGAACGGCGAAATCGGGGGTGCCCATATAGATGATACGCATAGTTTTTTCCGCTTCCCGCACCAGCCCGCTCCCCCACCCGGCCACCCTTCAAGATACTGCCGTTGGGTGGCCGGGTGGGGGAGCGGGCTGGCACCGCATTTGAAATGCGCCATCGGCGTATTTCCAAGTCCGTCCTCAAAGCTCTTGTCGGAAAGACATGCAACCCCTTATCTCACGATATGGCTTCACCTGAAATCGAGACGCTGACCCAGGCGCTGTCGCGACTGCCCGGCCTTGGCCCCCGTTCGGCGCGCCGCGCGGTGCTGCATCTGCTCAAGAAGCGCGAGGGCGCGCTGGAGCCGCTGCTGCGCGCGCTGGCGGCGGTCAATGAACGGCTGGTCACCTGCCAGACCTGCGGCAATGTCGACACGGTCGATCCCTGCGGCATCTGCGCCGATCCGCGCCGCGACGTGCGGGCGTTGTGCGTGGTGGAGGATGTCGCGGACCTGTGGGCGCTGGACAAGTCGCGCCTCTTCCCCGGCCGCTTCCATGTGCTGGGCGGGCGCCTCTCTGCGCTGGAGGGGGTGCGGCCGGAGGATCTGAGCATCGATGCGCTGGTCGCGCGGGTCGAAGCGGGTGGCATCGACGAGGTGGTGCTGGCGATGAACGCCACGCTGGAGGGGCAGACCACCGCCCATTATCTGGCCGAGCGGCTGGAGCGCTTCCCGATCCGCCTGACCCAGCTGGCCCATGGCGTGCCGGTGGGCGGCGAACTCGACTATCTGGACGAAGGTACGCTGGCCCAGGCGCTGCGCGCGCGGCGGCCGCTGGGCTGAGGGACGGCCCAAAGGCGGGGGCACGCGTGTCCCGAAGTTCACACCGTTATCGGGCTTTCTGGGTGAAATGCGCCGGGAACGCGCCTGCGACGCGCCGGCTTTGCGCCGGTGGCGCGTCACCGCCCATGGGGCGCGGGTGTCGAATATGCGCCCGCATCGCCCCTGTGACGCGACAGTCGCGCTTCTGCCGCGCACCAGGAACGCCCCTATGGCGCGATCACCACGCGTCGATGGCCCGCGCGCAGAGGGCCATGACAGGGGTGGAAAGGCGGGGGGATGATGATCCATCCGGGCAGTGGATCAGACAAGCGGCGTGTAGGACAGGCCGGATGATGGACGGGAAGGGTGGCGGATTTGGGTGGGAAGTGGACAGGCCGCTTTTAGCGTCAGTTGTGAGGTTAGCTGCCGTTGTTTTCCTCCTTTTCGGGGAACCGCAAGCGCGGCCATCGGCTTAGTAAATCTGAACTTCGCGAGCGTGGGACATTAG